>NZ_JAQQWS010000032.1:779-910 GCF_028610675.1 Alkalihalobacillus pseudalcaliphilus | reverse complement strand
GGCCTGTAGCTCAGCTGGTTAGAGCGCACGCCTGATAAGCGTGAGGTCGGTGGTTCGAGTCCACTCAGGCCCACCATATATTTTTACCAATTAGATTAACAATGAGAATCGAGTAGTTCGAGGAAGCGACG
>NZ_JAQQWS010000032.1:0-679 GCF_028610675.1 Alkalihalobacillus pseudalcaliphilus | reverse complement strand
GACTGAAAGAATGGAGCGTACATCGGTACGTGACATGATTGAAGGAAGGAAGTTGACGAAGAAATACGAAGATACTCAAAAGTTAACAAAGAGAATCGAGTAGTTCGAGGAAGCGACGGACTGAAAGAATGGAGCGTACATCGGTACGTGACATGATTGAAGGAAGGAAGTTGACGAAGAAATACGAAGATACTCTGCAGTTAAATGGGGCCTTAGCTCAGCTGGGAGAGCGCCTGCTTTGCACGCAGGAGGTCAGCGGTTCGATCCCGCTAGGCTCCACCATTAATCGACCCGAAGAATCCTAATAAGGGTTTTTTTAGAGTCGACTGAAACGGTGAAGAGCTAAATGTTCTGAAGTCGTTGGTTCTTTGAAAACTAGATAATCGTAAGAAAACATGAAATTCATCGGAGTCTATAACGATAGACGAACGAGAATGTCAAGAATTCATATCAAACCTTTGATAATGTAAGTCGAATTTTGGCAAAAAGCAACAAGGAGTTCGAGGAAACGAGGCTTCGAAAGAATGGAGCGTACACCCGTACGTGACATGACTGAGAAGACGAAGTTGACGAAGAAATCCGCCGTTGATTTGCAGCCAAAAATGGTTAAGTTAGAAAGGGCGCACGGTGAATGCCTTGGCACTAGGAGCCGAAGAAGGACGCGACGAACGGCGAAACG
>NZ_JAQQWS010000031.1:0-1402 GCF_028610675.1 Alkalihalobacillus pseudalcaliphilus | reverse complement strand
GATTAAGTCCATATAATTGTGTAAAAAGAAAAGACATCATTAAACTCCTGTTACAATAGTTTCAACGACGAAAAACTGTAAAGGAGGAGTTAATGATGTCCCAAATTCATTTTACAATAGATTTTGAAAAACTAAAAGATACGGTGATGGATTCAGAATTAAATGAGGTGGTAAAGTCCTCCTTAGTCCTAATTTTGAATGAGTATATGGAAAAAGAGCGTGATCAATATATACAAGCAGAATCGTATCAACGTTCGGCGGCCCGCCAAGATTATCGTAATGGCTACTACGAACGTGAGCTTTTAATGCCTAACGGTCGAATTCTTTTGAAAGTTCCTCGTACACGTAGTGGTAAATTTGCCACAGACGTATTCGAGCGCTATGCACGTTGTGATAGAGCTTTATTATTATCCATGCTAGAAATGGTGATTAACGGGGTTTCCACACGGAAAGTAACCAAAATTGTTGAGGAACTTTGTGGTGAATCTGCTTCGCGTTCGATGGTTTCGAATTTAACGAAGAAGCTGGATCCGATTGTCGGTGAGTGGGCCAGCCGACCGCTGAATACCATCTATTATCCGTATATTTACGTAGATGCGATGTATATTAAAGTTCGCGAACATAAGCGTGTGGTTTCAAAAGCTGTCTACACGGCCATTGGTGTGAACGAAAAAAACAAACGCGAAGTGATTGGGTTTAAGGTAGATCATAATGAGTCAGAACCGAGCTGGCATGACTTTTTTTCTTCGCTTAAGGCAAGGGGGCTTCAATCACCTAAATTACTCATATCCGATGCACATTCAGGCCTGAAGTTAGCGATACAGAAGTCGTTTATAGGAACAAGCTGGCAACGCTGCACCGTGCATATGTTGCGGAATATGATTCAAACCATGCCGAAAAAAACGTCGAAAGAAGCAAGAAATGAATTGAAAGCAATCTTTCAATCCCGCAAATTAGAGGAAGCCAAAAGACAAAAAGACCAGTTTATTGACAAGTATGAAGGCAAAAAAGCGTATCAGAAAGCGGTCGATGTGTTAGATGAGGGGTTTGATGATGCCACTCAATATTTTGCCGAGCCAGAAGAATACCATGTGAGCTTACGAACCACAAATATGCTCGAACGAATGAATTCAGAGATTAGACGACGAGAAAGGGTCATTCGAATTTTCCCCAACGAACAGTCGGCATTTCGATTAATAGGAGCTGTTCTTATGGACTATGAAGAGACACTGGACCTTGGAAATCGAACATTTCTAAAAAAGCAAATATAAGCAGAACCCAAATGAGAGCCACGTGTTGGTGTGAGGAGGGCCCCGGGGCCCTCCTCACACCAACACAATCCATACTAAAAGAGAGTGGAAACATTGTAGAGGAGTATTTACACAATATTCAGGACTTGACT
>NZ_JAQQWS010000030.1:0-1694 GCF_028610675.1 Alkalihalobacillus pseudalcaliphilus | reverse complement strand
GTTCTTTGAAAACTGAACAAAAGCCAAGCGAATTAAAGAGATACAAGGTATCTCGTCAATTGTTAGTCACATTTTCTAATAAGGATGATGTGCAACTTATGAGCTAATCAGCTTATCCTTTAACGGAGAGTTTGATCCTGGCTCAGGACGAACGCTGGCGGCGTGCCTAATACATGCAAGTCGAGCGAATGGAAGGGAGCTTGCTCCCTGAAGTTAGCGGCGGACGGGTGAGTAACACGTGGGCAACCTGCCCTGTAGACTGGGATAACATCGAGAAATCGGTGCTAATACCGGATAATCGAAGAAACCGCATGGTTTCTTCATAAAAGATGGCTCCGGCTATCACTACAGGATGGGCCCGCGGTGCATTAGCTAGTTGGTGAGGTAGAGGCTCACCAAGGCAACGATGCATAGCCGACCTGAGAGGGTGATCGGCCACACTGGGACTGAGACACGGCCCAGACTCCTACGGGAGGCAGCAGTAGGGAATCTTCCGCAATGGACGAAAGTCTGACGGAGCAACGCCGCGTGAGTGATGAAGGTTTTCGGATCGTAAAGCTCTGTTGTTAGGGAAGAACAAGTACCGTTCGAATAGGGCGGTACCTTGACGGTACCTAACCAGAAAGCCACGGCTAACTACGTGCCAGCAGCCGCGGTAATACGTAGGTGGCAAGCGTTGTCCGGAATTATTGGGCGTAAAGCGCGCGCAGGCGGTCTTTTAAGTCTGATGTGAAATATCGGGGCTCAACCCCGAGGGGTCATTGGAAACTGGGAGACTTGAGTACAGAAGAGGAGAGTGGAATTCCACGTGTAGCGGTGAAATGCGTAGATATGTGGAGGAACACCAGTGGCGAAGGCGACTCTCTGGTCTGTAACTGACGCTGAGGCGCGAAAGCGTGGGGAGCAAACAGGATTAGATACCCTGGTAGTCCACGCCGTAAACGATGAGTGCTAGGTGTTAGGGGTTTCGATGCCCTTAGTGCCGAAGTTAACACATTAAGCACTCCGCCTGGGGAGTACGGCCGCAAGGCTGAAACTCAAAGGAATTGACGGGGGCCCGCACAAGCAGTGGAGCATGTGGTTTAATTCGAAGCAACGCGAAGAACCTTACCAGGTCTTGACATCCTTTGACCACTCTAGAGATAGAGCTTTCCCCTTCGGGGGACAAAGTGACAGGTGGTGCATGGTTGTCGTCAGCTCGTGTCGTGAGATGTTGGGTTAAGTCCCGCAACGAGCGCAACCCTTGATCTTAGTTGCCAGCATTAAGTTGGGCACTCTAAGGTGACTGCCGGTGACAAACCGGAGGAAGGTGGGGATGACGTCAAATCATCATGCCCCTTATGACCTGGGCTACACACGTGCTACAATGGATGGTACAAAGGGCAGCAAAACCGCGAGGTCGAGCCAATCCCATAAAGCCATTCTCAGTTCGGATTGTAGGCTGCAACTCGCCTACATGAAGCCGGAATTGCTAGTAATCGCGGATCAGCATGCCGCGGTGAATACGTTCCCGGGCCTTGTACACACCGCCCGTCACACCACGAGAGTTTGTAACACCCGAAGTCGGTGAGGTAACCTTTTGGAGCCAGCCGCCTAAGGTGGGACAGATGATTGGGGTGAAGTCGTAACAAGGTAGCCGTATCGGAAGGTGCGGCTGGATCACCTCCTTTCTATGGAGTATTTACTCTAGTCGA
>NZ_JAQQWS010000003.1:0-354789 GCF_028610675.1 Alkalihalobacillus pseudalcaliphilus | reverse complement strand
GCGATAAAGCACAATCCATTTGGATTGTGCTTTTTAATATGCATAAAGAGAATGCTCGGCGCAAAAGAGTGCTGGTTTGAAGAAGCAGCAGCTACGAAGCGAAGCACCCGAAAGCGATTGAAGTAAGAAAATCAAATACGTTCGTGAGAGAAATCGCTTCATGCCCCACTTCCCCGAAGAAGAGAATCCGAAGAGACAGTAGGACGTTGCCAGGCGATAAAGCACAATCCATTTGGATTGTGCTTTTTAATATGCATAAAGAATAAGCTCGCAGCATAAGAGACTGGTTCGAAAAACCAGTCCCTAAGGAGCGAAGCACCCGGTACTGATTGTAGGAAGAAGACCCTTTCGTAACATTGCCAGGTGATTAAGCACATTCCGATAGGGGTGTTTTTTTATGTATAAAGAGAATGTTCGGGCTGAAAAACTCTATTCGGTAACTAGATTAAAAAGCTATCCACTTGAACCTAAGTGAATAGCCATGCGTGTTGTAGGACAAGTCATGAGGGTTACAGAAATAGCCTTTGCTCACTCCAACTTTGTTATAATTGTCTAGGAGCGTAATTAGATAAATAAAAACACGTCCATCAAAAATGATGGGCGTGTTTTTGGAGTAAGAAGGCTGGTTAGTTAAACAGGCTTGAGAAGAGCTGCTTCTCGACTGTATTTTCGGGCTAGCTCTCTTTCATTATAATCAACTTTCTTATCATTAATGATTTGGTATGTTTCGTGTCCTTTACCGGCTAGGAAGATGATGTCATTTTCTTGGGCGTTAGCGATCGCCTGTTGAATAGCTTCTTCGCGGTCTAGAATTATTTTATATTGATCAGATTGATAGCCTTTTTTAATATCTTCAATGATGGACAAAGGCTCTTCATGGCAAGGATTGTCTGATGTAATATAAGAAAAATCACTATAGGTATCAACGATTGCTCCCATGAATGGTCTTTTCTCTTTATCACGTTCACCAGCACTACCAAAGACGGTAATAATTCGTCCAATCGCAAAATCATTTAGTGTTTGTAAGGCTTTTTCTAGTGCGTCTGGTGTATGTGCATAATCAACGATAACATGAAAATCCTGACCCTCATGAATGAGTTCCATACGCCCAGGAACGCCTTGAAAGGTAGCTAAACTTTCTTTAATACTTGATAATGGAATACCTTCCACTAAGGCTGCAGTAATGGCAGCTAATGCATTATATATATTAAATTGACCAACAACACCTAGCGTAATGTGAGAGTCGCCATTAAACGTAGATAGGTTAAATTGAATACCATCTGGTAAAAGTTGTATATTAGTTGCAATAACATCTGCCGGATGATTAATTCCATAAGTAATAACTTCTACAGGACATAGAGTTTTTATATAATGTAGAGAAGGATCATCAGCATTTAATATAGCTATTTTTTTATTGCTTGGATGCTGGTATTGCCCTAATTTTATGAATAATTGAGCTTTTGCTTCAAGATATTTTTCGAATGTACCGTGGTAATCAAGGTGCTCATGAGTGATATTCGTAAGTATAGCTATATTAAAATCACAGCCTAATACTCGATTCATATCTAGACCTTGTGATGAGACCTCCATGACACAATGTGTAAGATACTCATCAGTCATTTTTCTTAAATATTTTTGTAAGGAAGGTGGCTCATGTGTATTAAGCTCTGTTGGATATACTTTTTTATTAATTTTTACGCCAATATTCCCCATCAAACCAGTTTTATGTCCGTAATCACTTAATATTTTATCAATCATATGGGCTGTGGTTGTCTTGCCATTTGTACCGGTAATCCCAATTAATGATAATTGGGACGAAGGATATTCATAAAGGTGATTGGCGATAAAAGCCATGGCTTGTCGAGCATTTTTTACAACAATTTGAGGTATATCAATATCAAGAAAACGCTCAGTGATTAAGGCAGATGCACCGTTTTGTACAGCATTTAAAGCAAAATCATGACGATCAGCAAGAAAGCCTTCAATACCAGGTACACATACAAATAATATCCCTTCATGAACTTTTCGGGAATCCATTTCAATACCTGTAATTTCAATATCTATATTGCCGTATATTTTTTTAACGATAGTTAAATTAGCTAAAATGCGAAGGTTCATAAAAAAACCCCTTTCTTACGATAAGAAATATAAATTTTCTAATTTTTATATTCGAGATATTTTGAGAAAAACCTCTAATTATGTAAAAATAAAAAGATAATATCTATTAATATGTCAAAATGACAAGAACTGGAGGGTTTGATGGAAAAACCAAGAAAACCATATGCTGTTGGAAATACGGCTAGTATATTTATAGAAAACAATCAAGTAATTAAGTTGTACCGTGAAAATACCCCAGATAATGAGGCTCTTTTTGAAGCTGAAAAGCAAAAATATGTACATTCCCTAGGATTGCCTGTTCCGAAAGTCTTGAAAATAGAAAGTATGGGAGGGCGACAAGCCTTATATATGGAGTTTATCAATGGGGAAACACTAGGTAGTAAAGCATTGTCTAATAAAAAGGAATTAGAGAATTATTTGCTTAAATCTATTTATTGGCAACAAAAAATACATCAGTATCAAGCAACTGAATTACCAGATTGGCATGGTAGATTACAGGAAAAGGTTGAGCAAGCCCCCTTTTTAAATACTTCTCAGTTGGAATGGGTGTTAAATCATTTATCAAATTTGCCGAAAGGACATTCATTGTGTCATGGAGACTTTCACTTATTTAATATTATTCAAGATGTAAAAGAGGACGTATATATCATTGATTGGGTCGATGCTGTAAGTGGGTGTCCCGAGGCGGATATTTGCAGAACATATCTTTTATATATTCAATTTTCTAAGGAGATAGCCGATTTATATATTCGTTTCATTCAAGAAAAAACACCATACCAGCTATCAGATGTTTATCGCTGGTTACCGGTTTTAGCGGCTGCAAGACTAGCAGAAGGTGTCAGTGATGAACAACCAGAGCGTTTGATAGAGATGATCAATTTCTGGATGGAATGATTGAAAGCCTGTTACCCGTTAAAGCCGATAACGCTTTATCTTTGGACTATTCATACCATAAATTTCAGACTTGTTCTTCATTATTACTGGTAGAATAAAAAGGGTTTTGGGGTATGTTTCACAAATATATTAGGATAGTGTGAATGGATTTCTTTTTGAAGGGTGGTCAATGAATGGTGACTTTTGGTTTAATGCTTGTTAGTCCTTTTTTATTTTTTTCACTAGGCTTTAGAAAAATAATGGCCTTGAATATTGTGACCCTAACTGTGTATACGGTTTTATGGTTGAGCTTAGTTGCGAAAGGTCCACTATTTATAGGGCATGATATGTTGTGGGTTATTTCTATGGTTGTTTGCTTGTTGTTTTTGTTAATGTCTACTACGTTATATATTCGGAGGCAGTTTCTGTTATCAAAGTTGACGATTGCTGTGTTGAGCACACTTTTACTTGTTTTGACAACGATTGTTCATTTTTGGCATGGTGGAATTTTAAATTTGTTATATCTATATACGATTCCATTTTTTGTAGTTGGATTGTTTACGATTGGGTTGGTGAAATTTGACCGACAATAATAAAGGTAAATCATGGCTTCCTTTTTAAGGGAGCTTTTTTATATGAAATATTGTTCTAGAACAAGTTTATGAAATGTCATGCTGGGTGATTAAGGCGATCTTGATAAAAAAAGATCTGTAAGTTACTTTGAGGAATCTTATTTTGGAAGTTCCTGGTAGTGTGAATCGTCGACATAGTAGGTATTACTTTTGGTCGGCAGGCTAGTTCCTTTTAGGGAAAATATGTCGAATAGTCTGTATGAAAGAAACTAATGTAATAGAGGAAATGGTATAAAAAGTGATAAGCGAATGTAGGTTTTTGGTCGATAAAGTTAGGGAATAGACGATAAGGTTATTAGGGTATAAACATCGCAATTTATAAAAAAAATTCATAGAGAAGTCGAATTTAATTTGTTTACTAGTGTCTATATATTGTGTTAAGATGTTAACAGTTATCCATATATAGTGAAAGTCGAAAGTTTTGTCAAGAGTTTTTTTTGCACACTTTTAGAATTATAAACGAAATATGGACAGAAAACAATTCTATTACATAAGTAAATATTAACAATCATTGTGTGGTAGTTTACTTTTATTAACGTATGTGGTTTAATCGTTCATTCAAACATGAACGTAAATATATTTATAGAAATGGTGGTCATATTATGTCGAAAGTTACCGTGTATACTAAAAATGGTTGTCCACAATGTGAAATGACAAAAGTTGTTTTAAATGGTGAAGGAATAGAATTTGAGGCATTAAACATAGAAGAAAACCAAGAGGCGTTTGATTACGTGGTGAACACACTTAATTTAAGACAAATGCCTGTTGTTGTAGCGGATGGAACAGAGCCTTTTACTGGCTTCCAACCAGATAGATTAAAAGAATTGGTGTTGAGTTAAAGTGAAACTAGCCTATCTTTCTTTAACAGGTAACGTGAGAGACTTTGTGGAGAAAACAGGCATTCGTTCTATTGAAATCCATTATAATGGCCCCTATGAGGAAGTTAACGAACCGTTTATTGTGATTGTACCGAGCTACGACGAAATGATTACAGAAACGGTTCGTTCGTTTGTTCAATTTGGAAGGAACGAGGAATATTTAATCGGATTTGCCGGGAGTGGAAATTTAAATTTTGATGGGGATTATTGCTTTAATGCAAAAGACTTATCAACGCTCTTTCAGAAACCTTTATTGTACACATTTGAATTTAGCGGTACAGAAAGTGATGTGCAGCATTTTAAGGAGGAATTGAGCCATTATGCAGGCGCCGGAACTAAGTAAAAAAGTCAAAGAGGATACGTATTTTACGTTAAATAACTTATTAAACCTTCCTAAGGATGGAAAGATTCAAATAGATAAAGATCGCGAGGCTGTCAAAGCTTACTTTTTGGAGTATGTAAATCCAAATACGGTCTTTTTCCATTCATTATCGGAGAAGCTAGATTATCTAATTGAAAATGATTACATCAAAGAAGAATTTTTAAATAAATATGATCGTCAGTTTGTCAAGCAACTATTCAAAAGTATTTATAATAAGAAGTTTCGTTTCCGTTCATTTATGGGAGCATACAAATTTTATTCACAATATGCAATGAAAACAGATGACGGTCAACGCTTTTTAGAACGTTATGAAGATAGACTCGCCTTTAACGCTTTATCGATTGCAGACGGCGATGAAGAGCTTGCAATGGATTTAGCAGAAGAGTTAATTCATCAACGCTACCAACCAGCTACACCAACATTCCTAAACATCGGAAAAAAACGTGCGGGAGAAATGGTTTCTTGTTTCCTCTTAACGGTATCTGACGATATGAATTCAATTGGCCGTAGCATTAACTCAGCGCTACAGCTATCTAAGCTTGGCGGAGGGGTAGGAATCAGTTTATCCAATGTGCGTGCCAATAATGATCCGATTCGTGGTATTTATGGTTTAGCTGATGGGGTTGTACCTGTTATGAAGTTATTTGAAGATGCTTTTTCTTATGCGAACCAAGGTGGGGCGAGAGATGGAGCTGGAGTTGTCTACTTAAATATTTTCCATCCTGATGTCGTTGATTTCCTTTCTGTACGTAAGGAAAACGCTGATGAGAAGGTGCGAATCAAGACATTATCGTTAGGTCTTGTTGTACCTGATAAGTTCTATGAACTGACAAAAAAGAATGATTTTATGTATTTATTTTCCCCACATGATGTAGAAAAGGTTTATGGAAAACCATTTGCTTATGTTGATATTACAGCCGAGTATGACAATATGGTTGATAATCCAGATATCCGTAAATCAAAAATTAAAGCACGTGATTTAGAAACAGAAATTAGTAATTTGCAAAATGAGAGTGGCTATCCATACATTATAAATATTGATACGGTTAATCGTGAAAATCCGATTGACGGTCGTATTATTATGTCTAATTTATGTACTGAAATATTCCAGGTGCATAAAGACTCGGATATTAATAATGACCAAACTTACGCCGAATTAGGACATGATGTGAGTTGTAATCTTGGATCAACAAATGTCTCGAATCTTATGGAATCACCTGACTTTGGTAAATCAGTACGAACGATGCTTCGTGCATTAACATATGTGACTGATAACTCGAGTATTGATGTTGTTCCTTCCGTAAAGAATGGTAATGATATGTATCATTCGGTTGGTCTAGGGGCGATGAACTTACACGGGTTCTTAGCAAAAAATCAAATTTATTATGGTTCACAGGAAGCACTTGAGTTCACAGATGTTTATTTCCGTCTATTAAACTATTGGACACTTGTTGAAAGCAACCAGATTTCAATCGATACAGGTCAAACATTTGCTGAATTTGAGAAATCAAAATATGCATCAGGTGACTATTTTGATAAATATTTAGACGAAGAAGAGTTTGTTTTTCAGTATGAGCATGTTAGAAATTTATTTGAAGGTATTTTTATCCCATCAAAAGAGGATTGGGCACGTCTGAAAGCTTCTGTTATGGAGCATGGCGTGTATAATGCTTATCGTCTAGCTGTTGCCCCAACCGGGTCTATTTCTTATGTGAATGAAGCTACAGCCTCGATTCATCCGATTACGCAAAGGATTGAAGAACGTACAGAAGGTAAACGAGGGAAGGTTTATTATCCAGCTCCATTCCTATCGACAGAAACGATTCCACATTATGAGTCGGCATACGATATTGATCAAAGAAAAATTATCGATACGTATGCTACGGCACAAAAGCATGTTGACCAAGGAATGAGTATGACACTATTTTTACGTTCTGAACTTCCGACGGGCCTTTATGAATGGAAAGAAAATAGTGAATTTCCAACGAAAAAAACGACAAGAGATTTAAACATTTTAAGAAACTACGCATGGAAACAAGGCATTAAGTCGGTTTATTATATTCGTACGTATACGGATGATGGAAATGAAGTGGGTGCCAACTATTGCGAGTCTTGTAGTATTTAGGGAGGTTTTGATTGGTGACGAAATATGCAGCATATGAAGCAGTCAATTGGAATAATATCGAGGATGCGATCGATAAAATCACCTATGAAAAATTAACAGAGCAATTTTGGCTTTCTACACGTATGCCAGTATCGAAGGACCGTTCGGATTGGACAAAGCTTCCAGATGAAGAAAAGCGTTTGGTTGAAAAAGTCTTTGGTGGCTTGACGATGCTTGATACGTTACAATCTGAGTCGGGGATAGATGCCTTAAGGGTAGATGCCAAAACTCAGCATGAAATTGCGGTTTTAAATAATATTCAATTTATGGAATCTGAGCATGCGAGAAGTTATTCTTCAATTTTTAGTACACTAAATACAAAAAAAGAAATTGAAGAGATTTTTAGATGGGCTAAGGAAAATGACTTTTTGCAGACAAAAGCTAGAATGATTGATGAGGTCTACCAAAATGGATCGCCACTAGAGAAGAAGGTGGCTAGTGTATTCTTAGAGTCTTTCTTATTTTACTCAGGGTTTTATACGCCTCTCTATTATTTAGGTAGAGCCAAGTTAATTAACGTGGCTGAGGTTATTAAGCTTATTATTCGTGATGAATCTGCACATGGTGCTTATATTGGTTATAAGTTTAAGGTTGGTTTTAATAAGCTTTCAGATGAGGAAAAAGAGTCTATGAAGGCTTGGACGTATAATCTTCTTTATCAGCTATATGATAATGAAGTGAAGTATACGGCTGAGCTTTATGATAAGGTTGGTTGGACGGAGGAAGTGAAGGTTTTCTTACGTTACAATGCGAATAAGGCTTTGATGAATTTAGGATTATCACCACTGTTTCCTGATTCTGCCGATGATGTGAACCCGATTGTGATTAATGGTTTATCAACAGGCACGACAAATCATGATTTCTTCTCGACGGTTGGTAATGGGTATTTATTATCGGTGGTTGAAGATATGGAAGATTCGGATTACGATTATTAAGAAACGAGAGGCTATGAATATAGCCTCTTTTGTATGAGGGTGTACCTAGGGGCGATAGGTTGTGCCATTCTCATATCCTAAATAACATTCGTGAGTGAGGATTTGTCTAAGCCATTCACCCACAACAAGTATGTAAGTATGGTTTTATCCTTTTATTGGTGTCTTTTTATTCAATTTGCCCTTTGTTTTATTATTATTTTAGTCGTTGTTATGTAAATGATATATGTTCTTAAGAATTAGGACATACCTAGCGGAGCATAATTTTCGGTAGCGGTGAGCAAAGCTCCGCATCTTGCCTTTAGGGTAACTTTCATACAAAACTACATATTCTTTTGGTTTGTGGAGTCATGGTTTAAGTAAAATTAATGTTGAAGGAGAGTTTGATGATGATTGAACAAATTCGTATTAAATATTTTGATGATGAATTAATTCAGGCTGATAAAATCGTACAGGGAGATTGGATTGACTTGCGTGCGGCAGAAACGGTTGAATTAAAAAAAGATGAGTTTAAACTAATCCCGCTAGGAGTAGCGATGGAGCTACCAGCTGGTTATGAAGGACATGTTGTACCGCGTTCAAGCACTTTTAAACATTTTGGGATTATCCAAACAAATTCAATGGGTATTATCGATGAATCCTACAAAGGCGATGGAGATCAATGGTTTTTTCCTGCGTATGCACTAAGAGATACAAAGATTGAGAAAAATGAGCGTATCTGTCAATTTCGGATTATGAAAAAGATGCCAGAATTACAGTTTGTTGAAGTCGATAAGCTTGATAATCAAGACCGTGGTGGTCATGGTTCTACAGGAAAAAAATAAAGGGTAGATAAAAACCTAGCATAGTGAGCATGGGCTCCGCTATTCTAGGTTTTTCTTTACGGTTAGAAAGGAAGAACTCGTCGTTTTTTTCGTAGTTTTCGTACATCACATTTGGTTAAACGAATATTTCTCAGACCTTGTGATGGGTGGGATCGGGAGCATCGCATACCTAATCTGAGCAATGGCGAAGTCAACTTCAGAAATAATCTGAACTTGGTTAATTGGTAGGCAAGTATTCAGAATTTAAAGCAAATAATTGATCACCACCTCATTTCTTTCATAGTGTCTATATATGCATATACATGAACATTGCTTGGATCGTAGACTAAAGATTAGTCAAGAAAAATATTTTTGAAATGTGAATCCGTTATTATCGTCTTACTCGTCATATTAGTAAAGAAGCTGTTGGAAGGAGAAGAAGATTTGAATGAACAGACGTGCTCAACAAAGTGGGGTCAAGAAGAAGAGCTAGAAGTGCTATTGAATGACCTAATGACCAACTATGGGACAATATTAAAAAGGCATATTTATTTGTACGTGCATAATTGGACAGTGGCCGATGATTTGACTCAAGATGTATTTATAACTGTCTATATGAAATATCATCAGTTAAAAGAAAAAGAATTAATCAAAAGTTGGTTATTTCAAATTGCTACCAATAAAGCGAGGGACTATTTACGAAGTTGGGCGTATAGGAAGCTTATTTTTACGGACAGCGTCTCACATAAAAAAAGCCTCTCTTCAGATTCACTAGAGGATGTGTTATTTTCACGTGAGGGATATTCGGAGCTATTAGAAGCGGTGTTGCAGCTTCCAATTAAGTACAGGGAAGTCATTATACTCTTCTATTATCATGATTTCACATTAAGGGAAGTAAAGGATATTCTTTGCGTACCACAAGCGACTGTGAAAACTAGATTAGCTAGAGCGAAGCAGAAATTAAGGGAGCATATGTCAAACAAAGAAAAAGGTGATCGCTTTGGATGAAAAAAAATTAAAGGAAACTTTGGAGAGTTATATGGAACAGCCGTCATCTGTCTTCTCTAACCGAAGTCAAAGAAATACGTGGAGAAAAATTGAAAAGAAAAGCACTAGAAATAATAGCTGGTTGATTTCTAGCATGACCGTTTGTTTTTCTTTGATCATGGTTGTATGGATGGGATCGGTTATCATCAATCAGCAGCCAAATGGTGTAGAGCCGTACCATTATTCAGGTGATGGTTTAGATGCTAAGAGCTTAGAGGAAGATAACAAGATGAATGCAATGACAGTGGAGGAGGAAGAGGTAAGAGAGTTTGAATTACTAGTTAATGAGGATCAAGAAGTGATATTATCAGCTGATTTACAAAATGTCTATGAATCGTTTTCAGCCAGTTTTGAAAAAGAGTACTTGCGCTATCTAAAGCCAGAGGAAGTATTCTCCCTCTATGTGTGGGCGGGTGAACACCAACATTATGAAAGGCAATATCATATGTTTATCGATGACCCTGAATATATTCGTATATTTGAAACATTAGAGGATTATATAGACGCAGCATCTCTTTCCGATAAGTCGACATGGGAACCTTTTAAACATGCCATGCTTCTAAGTGTAAGATACGATGAAAAAACGGCGTATATTACGAATGAGGATCGTAGTGCCCATTTTGGATTAACTAAAAATGAAGATGGAATATGGTTAGTGAATTGGATGCCAAGACAATAAAGCGGAGTGACACTTAATGTGCCCTCCGTTTTTCCGTCTTTATTAATATTTGGGTTGCCAATGCGAGGATAGGCAATTCGATTAATGGGCCAATGATTAAGGCAAGAGCGATAAGCGGCTGCTCTGGAAATGCGGTAATCACGATTGCTAAAACAATGGGTGAGTTTCTAGCAATACTTAATAAACTTAAACTAACATTTGTAGATGTTGAAAAATTCGCTAGCTTACTTACCACATGGGCAGTCGCAAAATTAATAATAAAAAATAGAAGCAAAGGTAGTAATAATAAGTAAATAACCTCTAAGTTTTCGAGAAGATGATGACCTTGTGAAGCGAACATTGCCATAATGGCTAACGCTAAAAAAAGGATTTGTGCTTGAGAAAATAATGGAATCATAGATTTTATAACAAGGGAGTTGTGCCGAAAGATTCGTCTTGTTAGCCAGGCGAGTAGAAATGGTACTAATAAAACAAGTATTGTACTTTCAAGCATCGTATATAATGAGCCTAATTTAAACACCCCACCAAGTAATAACAAGTAGATAGGAAGTAAAACCATTTGTAAGAGCAGATTAATCGGTAGCACGGCTGTTGAGAGCTTGATATTACCCTTCGCCATCGATGTAAATATAAGATACCAATCCGTACACGGTGTAATGAGTAATAAGATAAACCCTAGCCATAAAGCAGGATGATCACTTAAGAAGAGACTTCCAATGGCAAATGCAATCATTGGTGTCCAAACAAAGTTAATCAAAATATTAGCGCCGATAAATCGTTTATGTTCAACCGCTTGTCTAATGTGCGGAAAAGGAACAGCTAAAAATAAGCCATATAACATTAGGAGTAAACATGGCAATATCAATGAAGCTGCAAGGTCGGAAATAAGAGTGACTTGTCCTAATAAAAGACCAATGACAACAGCTATTAGGATGACACATGTTTGAAACTTTTCGATGTTATTCATAGTAAAACCTCACAACGGTTAGATGCTGTTAAAATCATAGCATACAAAGTATGAAGTCGTCCTCAAAAAAAGGTAGCAAAGTCACTCTATAGATAAAGAATTTTTTCGTGTTAAACATTAAAAGAACCACACTGATTAGAACGTCATGTCTAAGTACGTGTGGTCCAAATGTAATTTGACGATTTTATTCACATAAATAATTGGGTTACCGTTATTCTTCACTAGAAGAGCGATTTTTTGTTTTTTCTTTATTCTTTTCATCTTTCATTTCTTCTTTTAGTTCTTCTAACGGTAACTCATCAATCGGCATCGTCGTTTGATCAACTTTTTTCTGTTGTTCAAGGTTCTTTTTAAACTTAGCTGATTCTTTCTTGTTGGTCTTTAAAGGCTTGCTCATAAAAGAATCTCCTCCTCGTCATCTTAAGGATCTTATTCCCATGTCCTATTTTGACTAAACATCTTTGCCTTAACGGGGAAACTGTTGTGAAAACTGTTGAAATACAGCTTTACTAGGCTCAGGGTAGATGTCCTTTCCAACAACTGTATTAATAATCGTCTGATTCCGTAACACTGATAACCCAAGGTTTGTTGCACTAGCTCCATGTGAATGCTCAATGTTGGTTAAGGTGAAGAGGTGGTTAGGACGTTCATTTTTAAATACGAGCCGGTAATCCTTTGAAACTTTAAAACGTTTTTCATCTTCCCAAAAAATCTCATCTTGATAATGCTCTAACCACTGTGGCAGCTTTGGTTTATAACCAGTGGCAAGAATTAATTTATCTGTAGGATATGTAAACTTATGTCCTTCTTGCCATTGCTTACAAGAAAGCTCATACCCTCCATCTCTAGCCTTAATCCCATTGGCTTCCGTTGTTGGCTGAATGGTGACTGCTAAGTCACGATCAATGGAACGATTATATAATAAATGATAGATCGCCTGTAAGGTTTTAGGATCTACACCATTTCGTAGGGGATCTAAGGTTTCTAAAGCATCTAATCGTTCCTGGAAAGGAAGTTCATGGAAGTAGTGAACATATTCTGGTGAGAACACCTCTTTCCCGAGTTTTGCATCCTCTTTTTGAAAAAAACCTCCAGAGCGTGTGAACCATGTAAGTTCATATTCATAATATTTCTGCTCAAGTAATAAGTCGTAAAAAACTTCAGCAGCACTTTGACCTGAGCCCATTACGGTAATGGCTTTCCCTTGTTTGATACTTTGGGCAGAGTGGACATATTGGCTCGTATGAATCACATCTTCATTTTTGTAGTCCTCAAAACCAGGAGGAAGGTTAGGGACAGACCCTGTGCCAAGGACAAGATGCTTACAGAAATACGTTTCTGTTTGTTCAGTAGCTGTATGTTGAACGGTTACTTCATAACACGGCTTAGTCGTGTTGGCATCTTTAACGTCAATGACTTTATGACCGAAATGACAATCTTTTAACTGGTTGGCAACCCATTGGCAATATTTATTATATTCTTTTCTTGGAATATCAAAGCGATTAAAAAAGTAAAACTGGTACATGCGATCGTGGTGGTGTAAATAATTAAGAAACGTATAAGGGCTTGTCGGGTCAGCAAATGTGACAAGATCGGCAATAAAAGGTGTCTGCAAATCCATGCCTTCAATAAGCATACCTGGATGCCATTCAAATGTATCCGTTTGATCGAAAAAGAGAGCATCAACTTCGTCAAGTGGTTCAATAAGTGCAGCTAAACTTAAATTAAAGGGGCCTATTCCTACACCGATTAAGTCATATATTTTTTGAGTGGTCATCGTTTATCTCCTCGTCTTTTAAAATGCATTTTCATTATTTTTCCCTAACTGAAAAGAAATGAAACAACGTATAGAAAAAGGAGGGTTAATTGGGAAAAAGAAGAATAGTTAAGTGTATAATCGCGAGAAGGGCAAAGGATATGATGAAAAGAAAAAAAGGAGCATTATTAGTTTGTTTAGGCTTAAGTATCTGGTTAGTAACAGGCTGTATGAATACGACCGCGAGCGATGAGGACGAAGGTGAAGAGACTGTCACGAAGTATGCACCACCTATGTTGGAGGTCGAGAATTCAAAATCAGAGGGGGAGGCAATTTCCCTTTTTGATATTCGCTTAAACAAGAACGAGGAAATGATTGAATTAATCCAACCAAATGGAGAGGTTGCGGTTCTAGCAGATGAATGGCCAACAGAACCTACAATATCTGGTGACCAGACAAAGGCACTTTATATTGCTCCTTTACAATTTGAAGTACTAGGTGATGTGTATGTGGTCGACTTAATAACGGGGGAACAAGAGATTGTAGTTAGCGGAAATCAAGAGGAACAAGATATACCAAAATATGTAGCTTGGGATCCCAAAACCACCGATCATTTTTATATGACATACGGATTAGCTTACGGTACAGTAGCGGCAGGCGGCAACATTTACAAAGTTGATACGGAGACAGGAACTAAAGAAGCATTAACTGAATATGAAAATAATATTCAAGTTACAGGTCTTAAGATTCAAGGTAATATCCTTTATTACTTTGGCATTGAATATACCGATGATATACTCAATGACTATGTACCCTATGTGAATTTTATCGAATTAGAAGAGTAATCGACTCATACAAACCACGAGTTATACAGCTACCTGTCCGTTATTTGATTTGTTCGATTAGAGAGTTATGTGAAGTTACTCGCGTGTTTAGGTTAAGAAACTGATCGAATAGACTCCTAGCGGGTAGTTATTGTTATACTCCAAACTTTCAGATTGCAGTTGCCACGGTTGAAGAAGTTGAGTATAATAACTAGAAATATCAATGTCCGTGATGAAGAGAGTAATGGTGGTGGGGTTAAAGCGAGTTAGGGTTGGTGTGAGCCTAATAACGAAACCATGATGAAGCGCACTTCTGAGACGCATCCTGAATCGAAAAGTAGGGAATGCCGGTCGCTCACCGATAATGAGCATGAAGTAGGCTTTCAGAAAAGAAAGCAATCAGAGTGGTACCGCGGGGAAATCTCGTCTCTATTTTTAGAGGCGGGATTTTTTTATTGAGCAAAATAGCTAGGAGGATATGACATGAGTGGAAAATTAGTGTTTATTGAACAGTTAGAGCAAGCATTAAAAGGACTAAAGTCGAAAGAAGAAATAGAGGTCTTACTTGAAAAACCAAAATTTGAGGAGCAAGGAGATCTCGCATTTCCGTGTTTTACCTTAGCGAAAGAATGGAAAAAGTCGCCTCAATTAATAGCGACTGAAATGTCAAAAGTGATAGAGTCGGAGTGGTTTGAGCGTGTTGAAGCGGCTGGACCTTATTTAAATGTATTTCTTCAAAAAGGGAAAGTTAGTCAATCCGTCATCCAATCTGTGCTCGAACAAGGTTGCCAATATGGGTCTAATCAGCAAGGGGTTAATCAAACGATTACGATCGACTATTCCTCACCCAATATTGCGAAACCTTTTTCGATGGGGCATCTTCGCTCAACCGTCATTGGCAATGCCTTAGCAAATATGTCAGAAAAAAATGGTTTTAAAGCGGTTAGAATTAATCACTTAGGTGACTGGGGTACACAATTTGGGAAATTGATGGTTGCTTATAAAAATTGGGGAGAGGAAGAGAAAGTTAAGCAAAGTCCGATTAGAGAGCTGCTTGCCTTATATGTGAAATTCCACGAGGAAGCGGAACAGGCCAAGGAGTTAGAAGAAGAAGCAAGAGCTTGGTTTAAAAAGCTTGAGGACCAAGATACAGAGGCTACTCAGCTATGGACTTGGTTTAAGGATGAATCACTGAAAGAGTTTGAAAAGATTTATAAGCTCTTAGATGTGCCCTTTGATTCGTATCACGGTGAAGCCTTTTATAATAATAAAATGGACGCAGTTATCAGGGAGCTTGAAAAAAAAGGATTATTAGAAAGATCTGAGGGAGCCGATGTCGTTTCGCTCCATGAGGCAGAACTTCCTCCATGCCTCATTCGTAAATCAGATGGTGCAACCCTATATGCAACGAGAGATTTAGCTGCAGCTTTGTATAGAAAATCTACGTATAACTTTTCACATTCGTTGTATGTTGTTGGGCACGAACAAAGCCTGCATTTTCAACAGCTAAAGCTCGTCTTGAACAAAATGGGTCACACATGGTCCGAACAAATGGAACATATTCCATTCGGTTTTATTTTACAAAAAGGCAGAAAAATGTCGACTAGAAAAGGTCGGGTCATTCTTCTCGAACAAGTCATTGAAGAGGCAATTCAATTAGCAGAAAAGAATATTAATGAGAAAAACCCAGAGTTGGCGAATAAGCAGCAAGTAGCCCGGGAAGTGGGGGTCGGCTCGATTATTTTCCATGATCTTAAAAACGAAAAGCAGAATAATGTAGAATTCTCATTAGAAGATATGCTTCGGTTTGAAGGAACTACAGGTCCTTATGTCCAATATACTCATGCAAGGGCGTGTTCGATTCTAAGAAAAGCCTCCCTAGAGGAGTTTGGAACGGTCGGACAAGATTTAACTGATGACTATAGTTGGAAGGTAGTGAAACAAATTGAACAATTTCCAATAATCGTCCAAAGAAGCTTTGAATGGAGGGAGCCCTCTAAAATCGCTAAGTATGTGTTAGAATTAGCCCAAGAATTTAATAAGTATTACAGTCACGTCAAAATTTTAGTCGACGATCAAGAGCTTAAATCACGTATTGCACTAGTCAAAGCTGTTACGATTGTTTTAAATGAGGGCCTACGTTTATTAGGTATCAAAGCTCCTGAACAAATGTAATCAATTGAAGGAAATGAGGGATTTACGTGGCGGGTAAAATTGAGGGAATCTATTTAGGTAAACCAAAAGAAATCATGATGAACGGCAAGCAAGTAAGAACGAGTATCTTTAAGGAACCGCTCTTTTCAACCGTTCAAGTCAATGAATTAGGAGTAATTGGTGATACACAATCTGACCAAGTGCACCACGGCGGCATTGACATGGCCTTATGTCTGTATGCGCAAGAGCACTATCCATATTGGGAGGAGAAGCTTGGTCGTAACATCGGAGAATCGGCTTTTGGTGAAAATTTAACCGTATCTTCGCTTACAGAGGAAGACGTCCGTATTGGCGATGTGTATAAAGTAGGAGATGTTCGAATAGAAATTAGTCAACCACGTTCACCATGTTATAAAATTGGACTCAAGCACAAGGAGCCGAAAATGGCTTTATGGGTCAATGAAAAAGGCTGGAGTGGCTATTATGCACGCGTGCTTGAAGCTGGGAATATGACCGTTGGTGACAAGCTTGAACTCGTTGAACGTATGGACGGCAACCCTACTATCTTAGAAGTGAATAAGGCTCGTTACTGGAAAGAGGCGACAGAATCTGATTGGGCTAAATTAGTAAAGGTTCGTCAGCTCTCGCAAGAATGGAGAGAACATTTTCAAAAAAGACTCGATAAAGCTCGACAATCTTAGGATCTTTCTGTGAGAAATACGCTTAATGATTGAACTGCCCCCCTCTTGTTGGATACTAATAAACAATGGGGATCAGTTTTTTTATGTGTTTTGTTTGAAACGCTTGGTTAGTCGTATACGTAGAGGTAAAAGATAAATAAAAAAGGAGGGATTAGGTGTTAAAACCAAATATCACAGCAACACCATTCAAATCGAATATTGATGAGGACGTAGACATTAAGATAAGTGGTTGTCAGTCGCGAGAAAAGGTAACAATAAAAGCTTTTTTATTCGATGACCGGCATGAGCCATTTATATCAGAAGCAACATTTTTAGCCGATGAACAAGGCAAATTAGATTTAGGAAGGAATGCACCGATTGAAGGGACGTATACCGGTGTTGATCAAAATGGCCTCTTTTGGTCTGCGGTTCATCAAAAGAAAAAGCATGATGACTATTATATGAAATCAAATACCAATGATGTAAAAATATCTGTACAATTACTTATAGAAAACAAGCTCGTCGATGAA
The DNA here is from genome assembly GCF_028610675.1 of Alkalihalobacillus pseudalcaliphilus. Lineage (NCBI taxonomy): Bacteria > Bacillati > Bacillota > Bacilli > Caryophanales > Bacillaceae > Alkalihalobacillus > Alkalihalobacillus pseudalcaliphilus. The sequence goes on along the minus strand of NZ_JAQQWS010000003.1, from coordinate 337,370 downwards.
GTTGAAATCGTTCGTTCCTTTTATCAGGAAGATGTTAGGGTAACGAAAGTGAATGAAAAAGGTATCGTTGGCACAATATTTCAACCGAAGAAAAAGGGCAATTTCCCGAATGTGATTTTATTAGCGGGATCTGACGGGGGTTCGCTTGCATCAGCGGCTTCATTATTAGCATCACAGGGCTATTGTGTGTTCGATCTTGCGTATTTTAACCAAGAGGGTGTACCGAAAAATCTTGAAAGCATACCTTTAGAGTATTTTGAGCAAGCCATTCAATTATTACAAACTCAAACTAACAATCAAGATAAAGTGGCACTGATCGGCTATTCGAGAGGGGCTGAGTTAGCGTTGTTACTTGCTTCTGAATTTAATCAGTTTTCAGCTGTGATTGCGGGTGCTCCCGGAGCGTACATCACATCTGGTTTGAGAAATTCCATTTTTGCACCTATCCCCTCATGGACTTTTAAAAATCAAGCAAAGCCATATTTGAAATTCCAACATCGCCCTACTCAAATGTTTGGTCTTATGAAAAACTGGTTCTTAAGGAAGCCAGCTTCGTTCTTGGGGATTTGGGATGATAGTCTCAAGAAAATCGATGAGTTAGAGGAGATGCGAATTAAAGTAGAAAATATTAAAGCTCCTGTCTTACTCGTATCGGGAGACAAAGATCAAATTTGGCCAGCTTCTATGTTTGCAGATATCATAAAGAGGAAGCTACCCCGGGTTGAGCATTTACAATATGAACATGGCGGTCATTTCATAGCATTTCCTTATGCCTTACCTCATTTACCAGCTAATATATATGAACATGTTGGTGGAGGTATGGTTATGGATAGTGGGGGAACCAAAAAAGCAAATGCATGTGCAGCTAAAGATTCGTGGCCAGTTCTGTTAAATTTTATTAGAAAACATGCTCATGATTGAACATAGAACAGAGCTACGCTGCACCATGTTAGTCATTCATCGACATCATTGTTTGGGGTTTCTCAATGAACCAAGTGTCATTTTCACGAAAGGCGACCATTCCTTTATCTGTTTGGAAGTTGCCAACCCAATAACCAGCAATAATTACATAATTAGGTCGCTGATGGTAAGACGTTTGTACCCAAACTAATTCACCTCCACCAATGGAATATGATTCAACTTGATTCATTTCCTCATTTTCATAGGACAGGGTGACATTTCTTTCGATAGAAGGGGTTCCTTGAATGTAAGAGTGCAAGGTTGCATTTATTTGTTGCTCATCATTTAATACAGCCGATATATCAGCAAAATTTGATTGCACAGAATAAATAGATTCAGAGACTTGGGCGAGAATGATTTCTAGTTCATCTAAAGAATAAATACGGCTCTTCTCTTCTTGCCAGTCATCAAGGAATTCCACATTCATTTGATATTTCTCAGCTAATTTCAGTACCTGATTCTGTTCATTTGAACAACCGATTAAAATAAGGAGCGAAAGGGGGATGAAATAATACAGAGTACGAAACACGATGAATTCTCCTTTTTTCATAATAAATTGACAGGACTTCTGTTGTGGGTGTTATTTGATGTTTTATTCCCTTTAATTAGGAGTTGAAACGCAGTATACTAAACAAACGTAATTTTCATGAAAATAATAGGAGTTCAAACGTATGTAGGAAAAGCCGAGAAGTAACAACATAAACGGTGAAAGTAGCTTTTGTCTTTAACTTGGTACTTCATTCAATTTAATTTTGTTCTTTTTCATTTTAAATGAATGTTGTAAGAATGTTTTTTTCTTGAGAATTTTTAATAATCCAAGCGGGCGAGTTATGCGGAGACTCCTGCGGAACCTAGTGGTAGGCTGAAATCCATTAACGAAGCTAGTTAGTTCAGTGCCACGCGAGATTTTCGGTAGTGGTAAGTAGAGTGCCGCATATGAGCATCAGCACTAACTTTCATACAAAGGAGTAACCTAATGAAAAAAATCATCTTGATAGGGTCTGGCGGAGCAGGGAAATCTACCTTAGCTAGAGAGTTAGGTAAGAAATTACAACTAAAAGTATTCCATCTAGATAAACTTATGTGGAAGCCCAATTGGGAGCTCGTCACTAGAGAGGAACAAATTCAAATACAGAACGAACTTGTCAAAAACGAAGCATGGATTATCGATGGAAACTATGGAGGAACCATGGATATTCGCTTTCAAGCAGCAGATACCATCCTTTTCTTAGACTACCCAAGAACACTCTGCCTGTACCGTGCAATTAAACGAACATTCCAATATAAAAATAAAACACGACCAGATATGAGGGAAGGCTGTCATGAGCGATTCGATCCAACCTTTTTAAAATGGATATGGCGATTTCCAAAAGACAAGCGACCAGATTTAATAACAAAGCTGGACAACCTTGCTTCAAATAAACATATTGTCATCATCAAATCCCCACAAAAGGCAAGAGAGTTTATCCAATCAATTTAAAAAGCCCGAAATGTAGCATGATAACTACTTTCGGACTTCTTATTTACATTTAAACTACTCGAAAATTTTACCCTTCTGATCGACATACCGATTTGTAATGATGGTTCTTTCGAATGGCTGACCATCTTTGGTCTCTCCTTGAACATCAATTGTCATGGTATATGTTTCACTTTGCTTCAATGGAATTGACTTAAGTGATAGAGAGGTATCAGACACTTTTTGATCATTCACATGAACCGTATATGTTGTTTTCTTTTCATTAATTGCACTACCTTGAAGTTCAGTTAATGAAGGTGATGTATTCAATTGAAGGTTATCACTTATCCCTCCATCAATGGTCGCAACAGCTAAGTAAGCGGTGGGCTCATCATGCTGCATCTCTAATTTCCATGTACCAGCTGCTGGGGTTGGTACAGAAAAAGTATGCAAATAGGTTCCAGCAAAAACACTGTCACTTGGCTCTGCTTGAATCTGTTTAACATCGTAAGTGACACCTTCTGGAGATTGTAACTGAGCATGACGGAGTTTGTTATTTGCTAACAGGTGGACTTCAACGGACTGTACATCCTTTTCAATAACGAAATCCTGACGCCCTTGTTGAATCAACTCGCCACCACGTACAATATGCCCTGTATTGATATGATTTCCTTCATAGGAGTGTGAGGAGGAGGGTTTGCTATTAGTTGTTAAACGATTTTGCAAATGAGGAAAAACGTGGTGCCCTTGATTGATTTCAAAATGGTCTAATCGTAATGAAGCAATTTCGTTGGCTCCTGGTAAACGTGAGCTATTTAGAGTGACCGCACCGTCATTGGTTCCGAAGCTTGATAGATAAAGCCCCCCAAAAAAGAGAACCGAACCGAAAGAGCCCCAAGATGTCCCTGAAATCGTCGAAAATGGAACGGAACTATGGCTAAACAACGGATCGGTTTCACTCCGGAAATGTGCCATCGTCCCTGTCATTAAGGAGTCTGTTCCTGCCGAACGCATTCCGACAATCTCAGCAAGCCACCAAGCCCATGAGCTATTCGCCAAATTAGCTAGTTCGCTACCGTGATGAGGAGAACCAAGAGTGATGACATTTTTTACATACTGGTCCGCCCCAAAATAGACGATAGCAGTTTGACTGTCTACCCCACCTTTACTATGAGCGACAATCGTTACTTTCTCACCAAAATAATCATAGATTTCAGGTAGTATGCCTGCAAGTAGTTCACCATTTGTCCAAATCGATTCGCTAGGGTGTAAATTTACATAAGCGGTTGGATGTCCATTTTGAAAAGCTATTTCAGGCATATCATTGTCTTCTAGCCAAGTATCAGAGGAGCCATTTAAACCATGAATAAATACGATCGGTGACTTCACCCCACTAGAAGGATGTTCACCGGCTGTCCAAGAGCCGGGAGGAGCACCTGGACCGGGTTTGCCAATGCCTAAAAAGCCAGCATCTACACGTATACTAGGCAAAAGGAAAAGAAGTAAAACAAATAAGGTGAACGCTTTCAAAATAAATTTTTTCATCATACCTCACCCCTTAAAGGAAAGAATGCTTACATATATAGGGGGAAAAGAAGGAATATGCGAAAAAATGTTCATTGCATTCGATTTTCATATAAACGACATGCTTAGAAAGACATACGTATCGGTTGTATAAATGAGTGATTATCCATACTATTAAAATAGTAAGAATTGAAAGAACTAAGTGAAGGAGAGAGGAAAAATGAAAGAGGAATGGAAGAGTGTTATTTCAACGGAAGCGCAATTACGCAAATTAAACGGTGAACCTAGTGAAATGGTAAAAAGAAAAGTAATTTCCTACGTAGATAAGCATGTAACTGATTTTATTCAAGAATCCCCTTTTCTCGTATTATCTACGGCAAATTCAGAGGGGAAGTGTGATGCTTCGCCAAGAGGAGATGGACCAGGTTTTGTCCACATTTTAAATGAGAAGCAACTTTTAATTCCAGACAGACCAGGCAACAAAAGAATGGATTCTATGTTAAATATAATGGCTAACCCACATGTTGGTCTTTTATTTCTGATTCCTGGATTAGGTGAAACATTACGAGTCAATGGCGTTGCAACAATCATTGCCGATGACGATCTCCTAAAGAATACAAGTGTCAATGAAAAGGTACCGACAGTTGGTATCGTCGTTGACGTTGAGGAGTGTTATATTCATTGTGCAAAGTCAATCATTCGTTCTCACTTATGGCAACCAGAAAGTTGGTCTAAAGACATTGACGTAGCACCAGCAGCAAAAATCGTGAAGGACCATGCCAATATGGAGGGATTAAGCGAAAGGAATGTAGGGGACCGATTAAAAGAAAGTTATACAAAGAGACTTTATTAATAATAAGATGAGAGATAGATGAAGAAATTAAGAATAAATTACATAAAAATGGAAAACCTAAACTATCTTGAATGAAGTTTGGGGGATGCTAGTTATGGTTCATATATTATCTGTTGGCACATATCAGCCACCGCATAAGATGACACAAAAATTAACGATGGAATTTGCTGAGGAGCTTTTTAGCGAAAGCTTCACAGATATTCAGAGGCTTTTACCTGTTTTTCAAAATGGACAAATTGAGAATCGTTATTTCTCAATGCCGATGGATTGGTTCGAAAAAGACCATAGTCTTGAAGAAAAAAATAACTTATACATTAAGTTAGGTGTCGATTATAGTGTTAAGGCTATTCTAGCTTGCTTAGAAAGTAATGAATTTTTAAAAGAAAAAGTAGAGGTTAGTGAGATTGATGCACTCATTTTAGTATCGAGCTCAGGCATGTCAACACCAAGTCTGGATGCAAGAATCATGAATCAATTACCTTTTTCAGCACATACGAAAAGAATGCCGTTATGGGGGTTAGGCTGTGCTGGTGGAGCCATTGGGATGAGTAGAGCGATGGAATATTGTTTGGCGTATCCAGAGCAAAACGTTCTCGTATGCTGTGTGGAATTATGTAGCTTAACCTTTCAGCGTAATGATCGGACAAAAAGTAACTTGATTGGAACCTCTCTTTTTGCAGACGGAGTTGCTTGTGCGTTAGTTTGCGGTGAACATTCGCCACTTGTGCAACGAGTAAACATACCGGTCTGGCCACGAATGCTTGCTTCCTATTCAACACTTATGCCAGATTCGGAGGAAATTATGGGGTGGGATGTGAAGGATTCAGGTTTACATGTTGTTTTTTCTCGAGATATTCCCCATGTTGTTCAGAACTGGTTTAAACCAAATGTGGAGGAGTTTTTGCACCAAAAGGGATTAGAGGTTGAACAAGTTGATGTCTTTGTCGCTCATCCTGGTGGAAAGAAGGTTTTGGATGCGTATGAAGCCGCTCTAGGCATTTCCCAAGAACTAACTCTAGAAGCAAGAGAAATACTCCGTTATAACGGAAATATGTCATCGCCAACGGTCCTGTATGTATTAGAGGAATGTATGAAAAAACAAAGACACCATGGAGAGGTTGGCTTAATGGCGGCACTTGGTCCAGGCTTTTGTTCTGAGCTTGTCTTGTTGAATTGGGGTGGAATTCATTGAGTGTATGGGTCTATTTATTTATAGGTAGTATTATGGTGCAACGATTATTTGAAGTAGTCATTGCTAACCGAAATAAGAAGTGGATGGAGGCACAAGGGGCCTTTGAAGTTGGTAAAGAGCATTACCCCTTCATGGTTCTTATGCATATAGGTTTCTTTTTTGCGTTAATAGCAGAAATGGTCTGGAAGCAACCCCAGCTTACTAGTTGGGCGGCAGTACCTTTTTGTTTATTCATTATTGCTCAAATGATTCGGATTTGGGCACTTACGTCACTCGGTCGTTATTGGAATACGCGTATTATTGTTTTACCAGGAGCTAAAGTCATTACGAAAGGTCCTTATCAATTTATGCGGCACCCCAATTATGTTGTTGTCGTCATTGAGCTATTATGTTTGCCACTCATTTTCCAGGCGTATTGGACGGCACTCATTTTTTCTAGCTTAAATCTGCTCATTCTTTCGATTCGAATCAAGTCTGAAGAGAGGGCATTAAAGGCAGATACCAATTATCAAGATGTGTTTGAAAAACGAAATCGTTTTATACCTCGCCCATCTGAGACCGAGTAGGTGTTGTCAGCTCTAAGTATGGGAACTACAATAGATAGATAAGCAATAGGCATTTCATGAAGGTGAGGCAGAGATAATAACATGAGTAAAAAGAAAAAAATGCGATTTGAAGTACAAGATGGGGAAACCATTTCAGATTGTCTCGATAGAATGGCAAAAGAAGGCTATCAACCAGTGAGACGAATTGAAAAACCTGTATTCTCTGAGGAGAAACAAGGACAAAATGTCCACTACGAACCATTTAAACAACAAATTATGTTTGAAGGAATATTAGTAGAAGGCGAACGATAAAATTTGTTTTGATCAAAACGTTCGATTTTTCGTTGACATTTTAATGTGTTACTTGTAAGATGAAGGTGAAAACAAGATAAATACGAAATTACCTCATATAATCCTGGGGATAAGGCCCAAAAGTTTCTACCTAATGACCGTAAATCGTTAGACTATGAGGGGAAGTTTGACACTATCATCTTAACGAAGCATTTAGATGATTTCCGTCTGCCTAAAAGCGTAGAATTAGCTTACTTTCTCTCGAAATTATCGATGATAAAGGGTCTAATTCTATGCTTTTTTTGTATTACTTAGGGGAGATGGGTTGTGCCTTGAGGTTAATTGGTCATTCATTTCTTGGGTTGGAGCAAGCTTCTTGGTTCGTACACTTCTCATACAAAACTTCTATGATGACTTGCTGAGCAACTTGTCACCAACAAACACGAAAGTTGGATATTGACTTTAGCTTGGTGGCTTTTCATTCACTTTGTTTTTGTTGTTATTTCTTTTTAATGAAGGCAATTTGTACTTGAGAATGAGCAGCCCCCAGCGGGCGAGTCATGCGGGACTCCCGTGGGACGTAGTGGTAGAGCTGAGATCCGCTGGCTTCGCCGATTAGCTCAGCGCCACGTGATTGTCTCGGAGTATGATTTTCTGTAGCGGTAAGTAGAAATCCGCACCCAATCATTAGTATCACTTTCAATCAAAATAGATGAAATTAAAAAGCTACCAAGTAAAGTAGCAATAGCCTAATAAACTACTATCTTTATAGAATGAAATAAACCTTTGGGAGAGATGTTCATGAAGCCACTTGTCGGTGTCATTATGGGAAGTACGTCAGATTGGGAAACGATGAAGCTCACGTGTCATGTCTTAGAAGAATTAGAGATTCCTTATGAAAAGAAGGTGGTATCTGCACATCGAACACCTGATTTCATGTTTCAATATGCGGAAGAAGCAAGGGGTAACGGTCTTAAAGTCATAATCGCTGGTGCAGGTGGTGCAGCGCATTTGCCTGGTATGGTTGCAGCGAAAACAACATTACCTGTTATCGGTGTTCCTGTACAATCGAAAGCACTTCAAGGCTTAGATTCTTTATTTTCAATCGTGCAAATGCCAGGAGGGGTACCTGTAGCGACCGTTGCAATTGGAAACGCTGGTGCGACAAACGCAGGACTATTAGCGGCTGAAATTTTAGGTGCTTTTGATGATGGAGTAGCTGAACGACTAACAGAACGTCGTCAAAAAACGAAGCAACAAGTTTTAGAAAGTAGTGACACATTATGAAGCAACCATTACAGCCAGGAGCAACAATCGGAATTATTGGTGGCGGACAACTAGGGAGAATGATGGCACTATCTGCTAGACAAATGGGCTATCGTATTGCGGTGTTAGAGCCCAACCCTGATTCACCATGTGGGCAGGTAGCAGATGTTCAAATAGAAAAAGCGTATGATGATCTAGAAGGAGCAAAATTGCTTGCAGATGTGTCAGATCTTGTGACATATGAATTTGAAAATATTGACCAAGAGACGGCAGCGTGGATTGCACGGAAATGTGATTTTCCTCAAGGTGACCAATTGTTAAAAGTGACCCAGCATCGCTTAAAGGAAAAGCAAACAGTTGCAGCCCTTGGTATGCCTGTCGTTCCACATGCAGCTATTTTATCAAATGAAGATATGGAAGCTGCTGCTCAAAAAATCGGCTTTCCGGCTGTGCTCAAAACATGCACAGGTGGTTATGATGGAAAGGGCCAAGTCATTGTTCGGCATGAAGAGCAATTAAGAGAAGTAGCATCGGATTGGGTGCAAAATCAGGAACTCGTATTAGAAGCATGGATTGATTTTCGATGTGAGGTTTCGGTGATTGTCACGCGTTCGACTCGAGGAGAAGTAAAAACGTTCCCGGTTGCCGAGAATATCCATCGCCACAATATTTTATATCGCTCCATTGTCCCTGCACGTGTTTCAGAAGAAATACAAACTCAAGCAAGAGAGATTGCTTTGACTATAGCAGAGGGGCTTCAACTTGTTGGAACGTTAGCGGTCGAATTTTTTGTTGGAAAAGATGGCACATTATATGTGAATGAGTTAGCGCCAAGACCTCATAATTCGGGACATTATACAATCGAAGCATGCGAAACTTCGCAATTCGAGCAGCATATTCGAGCAGTGTGTGGTTGGCCATTAGGTGAAACAACTTTACACAAGCCTGTTGTGATGGAGAATCTATTAGGTGAGGATCTAGCACCATTATTAGAAGAACGTTGGAAATTAAAAGACATCAAACTTCATTTATACGGGAAAGTGGAAGTAAAAGAGAAAAGAAAGATGGGACATTTAACCGTAATGGGTAAAACGATCGAAGAAGCGTTGCAAAAAATGGATGAACGCTCATAATAGATGAAGTACGTACATAGTTAATGGGAGGAATTAAGATGATTGAACGTTATACACGACCAGAAATGGGCAAAATTTGGACGGAGCAAAACCGTTATCAAGCATGGTTAGAAGTAGAAATTGTAGCATGTGAGGCTTGGGCCGAGCTAGGCGAAATTCCTAAAGAGGATGTTCAAAAAATCCGTGAAAATGCCAGCTTCGATGTAAATAGAATTTTAGAAATCGAGCAAGAAACTCGCCATGATGTCGTTGCCTTCACACGTGCAGTATCGGAAACATTAGGCGAAGAGAAAAAGTGGGTTCATTACGGATTGACGTCAACAGATGTTGTCGATACAGCTCTTTCTTATTTATTAAAGCAAGCCAATGAAATTTTATTACAGGACCTAGAGAAATTCCTCGACGTTATTAAAAATAAAGCTATCGAGCATAAGTACACGGTTATGATGGGGCGTACCCACGGTGTCCATGCTGAACCAACAACATTTGGTTTGAAGTTAGGCTTATGGTATGAGGAAATGAAGCGCAATATTGAGCGTTTTAAAGCGGCAGCAGAAGGTGTTCGCTTTGGAAAATTGTCTGGGGCAGTTGGTACATATGCCAACATTAATCCAGCCGTAGAGCAAATCGTTTGTGAAAAATTAGGACTACAGGCTGCCCCGATCTCAACACAAACTTTACAGCGTGATCGTCACGCTGACTACATGGGAACTTTAGCATTAATTGCGACATCTATTGAAAAATTTGCAGTAGAAATTCGCGGATTACAAAAAAGTGAAACACGCGAGGTTGAAGAAGCATTTGCCAAAGGTCAAAAGGGTTCATCCGCTATGCCTCACAAGCGAAACCCTATTGGATCAGAGAATATGACAGGTTTAGCCCGCGTCATTCGTGGTCATATGCTTACTGCTTATGAGAATGTACCGTTATGGCATGAGCGTGATATTTCACACTCATCTGCAGAAAGAATTATCTTACCCGATGCAACGATTGCTTTAAATTATATGTTGAATCGATTTGGTAACATCGTTAAAAACTTAACGGTATTCCCAGATAACATGAAGCGAAACATGACAAGAACGTATGGTTTAATTTATTCACAACGTGTTCTCCTATCTTTAATCGATAAAGGCTTTGCTCGTGAAGAAGCATATGACCTTGTTCAACCGAAGGCGATGGAAGCGTGGGAGCGTGGTGTTCAATTCCGCGAATTAATTGAGGCAGAAGAACAGATCACTTCCGTATTATCAGCTGAAGAAATTGAAGACTGCTTTAATTATGAGCATCATTTAAAACATGTCGACACGATTTTTACACGATTAGACCTGGATAAATAAATAGAAGAGCTGTTAAGAGCGGGTATGATGAGACGGAATGATCGTCAGCCCGCTCGATTAAAATCGATATCAAATCATAAAAATATATACTGAATTTTCGGAATTGACAGTGTCGAAAGAATGCTCGTAATAACTTAAACTTTTACGTAAATGCGGAGGGACATGATGAATAAGCTAGAGCTTTTATATGAAGGAAAAGCAAAGAAAATCTATCGAACAGAGCAAGAAAATGTCCTTTGGGTTCAATATAAAGATGATGCAACAGCTTTTAATGGGGAAAAGAAAGATACGCTTGAGGGGAAAGCTCGTTTAAATAATGAAATTTCTACACTCATTTTTACTCAGTTGAAAACAAGAGGCATTCCGAGCCATTTTATCGAACGATTGTCGGAAGTGGAACAGCTTGTTCAAAAAGTGGAAATTGTTCCGCTCGAAGTTGTTGTACGAAATATCGTAGCAGGAAGTCTGTCAAAACGTCTTGGAGTAAAAGAAGGGACCTTTTTACGAAAACCAATCGTTGAGTTCTACTATAAGGACGACGCATTGGGGGACCCTCTTATCACAGAGGCACATATTGACTTTTTGGAAGCTGCTACGGATGCTGAAGTACAAAAATTAAAGGACATGGCATTAGCCGTTAATGAACATTTAATCGAGATATTCTCTCATATTCAAATTAGATTAGTAGATTTTAAGCTTGAATTTGGTCGTACCCAATCAGGTGAACTTTTACTAGCAGATGAAATTTCACCTGACACGTGTAGACTGTGGGACAAAGAAACGAATCAACGTTTTGATAAAGACTTATTTAGACGTAATTTAGGTAGCTTACAAGAAGGTTATTCAGAAATCCTGACTCGCTTAACACAGTTTTCGTAATCGGAGACCTTGTCTAGAAGAAGGGTTAAAACCCTTTGGTAGCAGGAGATGTACGATTATTATCGCGTGTAATGGATGAGAATTACTCATAAGTATGGGGATACTTGGAGATGTGAGTGTGTAAAGAGCCTCGTTAAAACCGAGGGCACGGTTTATTGAAGGAAAAAGAGAGTGCAAGCATGAGCGATCGCGGGGGTACGGGAGAAAAAAAGTGCAATTCCTGGCAAATGTGGAATCGCTGGGTTGCGAGCAGAAAAAGAGAGAAAGCCCGAGCAAACGCTGAATCGCGGGGTTACGAGTGAACAAAAGGGTAGCAATATTCTGTTAAAGTCATCTATCGCAAAATAAATGACCAGCTAACTTCAAGGCACAAACTATCGCACCCAAGCAACTTTATACAAACCTATTAGGAGGATTCATTCATGTTAAAAGTAAAAGTGTTTGTTACATTAAGAGAGAGTGTACTAGATCCACAAGGGGTTGCTGTTAAAGGAGCTCTTCACACGATGAACTATCAAGAAGTTCAAGATGTACGTATTGGTAAATACTTAGAATTGCAAGTAGAGAAAACAGCAAATGTTGAAGAGCGTGTGAAAGAAATGTGTGAAAAAATCCTCGCTAATACAGTTATAGAAGACTATCGTTTTGAAGTTGAGGAGGTTGTGCCGTCATGAGGTTTGCCGTCATCGTTTTTCCTGGATCCAATTGTGATTCAGATATGTTCCATGCTATTCAGGATGGACTTGGAGCAGAGGTTGAATACGTCTGGCATGATGAAGCTTCCTTAGATGGATTTGATGGTATTTTATTACCTGGTGGATTCTCATATGGCGATTATCTACGTTCTGGTGCGATTGCAAGATTTTCAAAGGTCATGAACGCGGTTATTGAAGCAGCCAAAGCAGGTACACCTGTACTCGGTGTATGTAATGGATTTCAAATTTTGCTAGAGGCGGGTCTATTACCAGGTGCTATGAAAAGGAATGAAGGCTTAAAATTTATTTGCCGCCCGGTCCAATTACAAGTGGAGAACAATGAAACTTTATTTACGACTGGTTACGCTAAAGGTGAAGTAGTTACCATTCCAGTTGCTCATGGAGAGGGCAATTATGAATGTGACGAAGAAACGTTAGCAACTATCGAAAAAAATAATCAAGTCGTCTTTCGATATGTAGATGCTATTAATGGTTCTCGTAATCATATTGCAGGAATTACGAACGAAAAAGGAAATGTCCTTGGTATGATGCCGCATCCTGAAAGAGCGGTAGAAGCATTACTAGGAAGTGATGATGGCTTAAAATTATTTCAATCGATGTTACGAAATTGGAGGGAATCTCATGTTACAACAGCTTGAGCCAACAGCAACGCAAGTGAAAGAGCAGAAATTATATCAAGGTATGGGCTTAACAGATGAGGAATTTGGCTTAGTCGAGAGTATTTTAGGTCGTGCCCCGAATTATACAGAAACAGGTATTTTTTCGGTAATGTGGTCCGAGCATTGTAGCTATAAAAACTCGAAGGTATTACTCAAAAAGTTCCCCGTTGATGGAGAAAAAGTATTACAAGGGCCTGGAGAAGGAGCGGGGATTATTGATATCGGTGATGAACAAGCCGTTGTATTCAAAATTGAGAGCCATAACCACCCTTCAGCAATTGAGCCATACCAAGGTGCCGCAACAGGTGTCGGTGGTATTTTACGAGATGTTTTTTCAATGGGAGCTCGTCCAATTTCGTTATTAAACTCTTTACGTTTTGGTGAGTTAACCTCACCAAAGGTTCGTTATTTATTTGAAGAAGTCGTTGCGGGTATTGCTGGATATGGAAATTGTGTAGGTGTACCAACGGTTGGTGGTGAAGTTCAATTTGACCCATGCTATGACGGAAATCCACTCGTGAATGCGATGTGTGTAGGGTTAATTAATCATGAGGATATTCAAAAAGGTCAGGCCAAAGGTGTAGGTAATACCGTCATGTACGTAGGAGCTAGCACGGGACGTGATGGGATTCACGGTGCCACCTTTGCATCAGAAGAGTTAAGTGAAGGCTCAGAGGCAAAAAGACCAGCAGTTCAAGTGGGCGATCCATTTATGGAAAAACTTTTACTTGAAGCATGTTTAGAGCTTGTTAAATGTGAGGCATTAGTAGGGATTCAGGATATGGGGGCAGCAGGTCTTACATCCTCATCCGCTGAAATGGCAAGTAAGGCAGGTTCCGGGATTGAGATGAATCTTGATTTCATTCCACAGCGTGAAAAAGGGATGACACCTTATGAAATGATGCTGTCTGAATCACAAGAAAGAATGCTACTCGTTGTCAAGAAGGGGCAAGAGGATGAGATTAAGGAGATTGTTGAGCGTTGGGGTTTACTTTGGGCAGAAGTCGGTCATGTGACAGACGATAAAACATTGCGTTTAGTCCATCAGGGTGAAGTCGTTTGTGAGATCCCGGTAGATGCACTAGCCGAGGATGCACCAGTCTATCATAAACCTTCAAGCGTACCAGCCTATTATCAAGAGTTTCAAAAGTTAGAACCAGAGCTACCTGTTATTGCAGATAAACAAGAAACCTTACTTATGCTGCTAGCACAACCGACCATTGCAAGCAAGGAATGGGTTTATGAGCAATATGACTATATGGTGCAAACGAACACCGTGGTTAGTCCAGGATCGGATGCTGCTGTTGTACGGATTCGTGATTCGAAAAAAGCGTTAGCAATGACGACAGACTGCAACTCTCGCTATTTATATCTTGATCCTGAAGTAGGTGGCCAAATTGCTGTCGCGGAAGCAGCCCGTAATATTGTTTGTTCTGGAGGAGTTCCACTTGGATTAACAGATTGCTTGAATTATGGGAGTCCTGATAAGCCTGAAATTTTTTGGCAATTAGAAAAATCGACAGATGGTATGAGTGAGGCTTGCCGTGTGTTAGAAACACCTGTGATCGGTGGGAATGTTTCTTTATATAACGAGACAAATGGAGAAGCGGTTTACCCGACACCAGTCATTGGTATGGTCGGTTTAATTGAGGATACGAAGCATATTACGACTCAATCATTTAAAAATAGCGGCGACATTATTTATTTAATAGGTGATACAAAGAGTGAATTCGGTGGTAGTGAGCTACAGAAAATGCTAAATGGAAAAATTAGTGGGAAAGCCCCAGCTATCGACTTGAATGTCGAAAAAGAAAGGCAGGCCAAATTATTGTCGGCCATTCAACAAGAACTTGTTGCTTCTGCCCATGATGTTGCAGAAGGCGGGTTAAGTGTTGCTTTGGCTGAAAAAATGACATCAGGATCTGTGGGGGCAGAAGTACAAATTAAAGGTGAAGCAGTAAGTGCTTTATTCGCAGAGTCTCAATCTCGCTTTATTGTGACAATCAACCCAGAGAATCGTGCAGATTTTGAAGCGGTCATTCCAGAGGCTAAACAGATTGGACTTGTTACGGATACGGCTCAACTAGTCATAAAAGATGAAACAAATAGTCCCATTATTGATGTGACACAAGAGGAAATTGTGAAGGCTTGGAGAGGAGCTATTCCATGTTTGCTGAAATCAAAGGCTTAAACGAAGAATGTGGCGTTTTTGGTGTATGGGGACATAAAGATGCTGCACAGATTACTTATTATGGGCTTCACAGTTTACAGCACCGTGGTCAAGAAGGAGCAGGTATCGTTGTTTCAGATGGTGAGCATTTGAAAATTCACAAAGGGCTTGGGCTTGTGAATGATGTATTCAATCCCGACACGTTCACGAAACTTCAAGGCAATCACGCTGTCGGACATGTTCGATATGCAACAGCAGGTGGTGGAGGCTTGGCTAATGTGCAGCCTCTCCTCTTTCGTTCACAAACGGGAAGCTTGGCGATTGCTCATAACGGTAATCTAGTGAATGCCAATTATATGAAACGTCAGCTCGAGGCTCAAGGAAGCATTTTTCAATCAACCTCCGATACAGAAGTGTTAGCGCATTTAATTAAAAGAAGTGGCTTTTACAATTTAGAGGACCAAATGAGGAATGCGTTAGCCATGTTAAAAGGAGCTTATGCCTTTGTTGTGATGAATGAAAGGCAAATGATGGTTGCTCTTGATCCAAATGGATTACGCCCCTTATCACTTGGTCGCTTGGGGGATGCCTATGTTGTTGCTTCTGAAACATGTGCGTTTGATGTGATTGGAGCGACTTTTGAACGTGAGGTTGAACCAGGCGAGCTTGTCATTATCGATGAGTTTGGCTTACGTTCCACACGTTTTGTTAATAAATCAGCACGAGCTATTTGTTCGATGGAATATGTATATTTTGCGAGACCTGACAGCAATGTTGATGAGATTAATGTGCATACAGCAAGGAAAAGCTTAGGGAAGCAGCTTGCTTTAGAGGCGCCGGTTGAAGCTGACGTTGTTACAGGTGTGCCAGATTCAAGTATTTCAGCTGCGATTGGTTATGCGGAACAAACAGGGATTCCTTATGAGCTCGGAATGATTAAAAATCGTTATGTTGGTCGTACTTTTATTCAGCCCTCACAGGAATTACGTGAGCAAGGGGTGAAAATGAAACTTTCTGCTGTTCGCGGTGTTGTTGAAGGGAAACGTGTTGTGATGATCGATGATTCAATTGTCCGAGGTACAACGAGCCGAAGAATTGTCAAAATGTTAAGAGATGCAGGGGCATTAGAGGTTCATGTTCGCATTAGTTCACCCCCCATTAAAAATCCTTGCTTTTATGGGATCGATACGTCAACAACCGAGGAGTTAATTGCCTCCCAGTATTCAATCGAAGAAATGAGAGAGATGATGGGGGCTGACACGCTCGCCTTTTTATCAACAGAAGGGTTGATGAAAGGTATTGGTCGTTCTGAACAAGAGTCGAATTGCGGGCAATGTTTAGCTTGTTTTACAGGGCAATATCCAACAGAGATTTACTCAGATACATTACATCCACATGCAAAAGTATAAAGGTTATTCTTCGCGGTGAAGTCATAGATTGAAAGAACGGATTTTTAGGAGGCAATTAGTTATGTCTGAAGCGTATAAACAGGCTGGTGTTGATATAGAAGCGGGCTATGAAGCCGTAAATCGAATGAAGCAACACGTAGAACGGACAACAAGACAAGGAGTCATGGGAGGCTTAGGTGGGTTTGGCGGCTTATTTGATCTATCAGCCCTACAGCTAAAAGAACCCGTGCTCGTTTCAGGAACAGACGGAGTTGGAACGAAGCTTTTGCTTGCTTTTATGATGGATAAACATGATACGATTGGGATTGATGCCGTTGCAATGTGTGTGAATGATATCGTGGTTCAAGGGGCAGAGCCTCTTTATCTATTAGACTATCTTGCCTTAGGAAAAGCTGATCCTAATAAAATTGAAGCGATCGTACAGGGGGTTGCAGATGGAGCAGAGCAGGCTGGGTGTGCGTTAATTGGCGGTGAAACGGCAGAAATGCCAGGGATGTACAGTCCTGATGAGTATGATATTGCTGGTTTTGCTGTAGGTGCCGTTGAAAAGTCGAAACTCATTACAGGTGAGGAAATAGAAGTTGGCGATGTGGTAATTGGCTTAGCTTCCAGTGGTCTACATAGTAATGGCTTTTCCTTAGTTCGTAAAGTATTACTTCAGGATGCTGGTTTATCTTTATACGAAAGCTTAGCGGGTTTTACAAAAAGTCTAGGCGAAGAGCTGTTAACACCAACGAGAATCTATGTGAAACCGATTTTATCGTTATTAGATGAAGTAGATGTAAAGGGTATCGCTCATATTACAGGTGGTGGCTTTTATGAAAATTTACCAAGAATGCTGCCGGGTGGCTTAGGTATTGATATACCGGAAATAACATGGACGATTCCATCGATTTTTGATCTCATAAAAGAAAAAGGTAATCTGTCTGACAAAGAGCTTTTCTCAACATTTAATATGGGCATAGGTATGGCTGTTGTTGTATCGGCTTCAGAAGCGGATCGTACGGTGGAAGTACTAGAAGCACAGGGGGAAAAGGCGACTGTAATTGGACGAGTGAATAAAGAAGCGAGTATTACTATTGGAGGCTTGGACCGATGAAGATGGCGATCTTTGCCTCAGGACGCGGTTCAAACGCGGAAGCAATTATTGAGGCGAGTAAAGCAGGGCTGTTAGAGGCTGAAGTCTCCTTTATTATTTGTGATAAACCGGGGGCAAAAGTGAATGAACGGGCGTTAAAAAAAGAGATACCTGTTTATGAATGTGTGCCTCGTAACTTTGATTCCAAGCAACAGTACGAAGAGCAAATCATCAGGCACTTAAGAGAGGCTGAAATCGATTTTATCGTTTTGGCTGGTTATATGCGCTTAGTAGGACCGACCTTATTGAAGGCATTTGAGGGGAAGATCGTCAATATTCACCCATCACTTCTACCATCATTCCCAGGTCTTGATGCAATAGGTCAAGCTTTGGATGCAGGTGTTAAAGTGACCGGTGTAACCATCCATTATGTTGACGAAGGAATGGACACGGGTCCTATTATCGCTCAAAAGGCTATAAGGATTGAAAATGGAGAAACGAGACAATCGTTAACAAGAAAAATACAAGCTGTAGAACATCAACTATATCCACAAACATTACAAATGATATGTGAGCAGAAGCGTATGGAGGGAGAGTATCATGGCTAATAAACGAGCGTTAGTAAGTGTGTCCAATAAAGAGGGAGTGCTTGAATTCGTTCAAGGTCTTGTTGATCTTGGATTTGAAATCGTCTCTACGGGTGGAACAAAAGCAGCGATTCAAAACGCGGGTATATCAGTGACAGGTATTTCGGAAGTGACAGGTTTTCCAGAGATTATGGATGGTCGTGTAAAAACACTT
Organism: Alkalihalobacillus pseudalcaliphilus; assembly: GCF_028610675.1. Classification (NCBI taxonomy): domain Bacteria; kingdom Bacillati; phylum Bacillota; class Bacilli; order Caryophanales; family Bacillaceae; genus Alkalihalobacillus; species Alkalihalobacillus pseudalcaliphilus. The sequence goes on along the minus strand of NZ_JAQQWS010000003.1, from coordinate 319,101 downwards.
CACCCGAATATTCATGGAGGGCTTTTAGCCATTCGTGATAAAGAAGAACATGTAGAAGCACTGCAGCAACATGAGATTGCTCCTATTGACCTCGTCTGTGTTAATTTATATCCTTTTCAACAAACCATTGAAAAGCCAGAGGCAACCTTAGATATGGCTATTGAAAATATTGATATTGGTGGACCAAGTATGTTACGTTCAGCTGCTAAAAACCACCGCTTTGTCACGGTTGTAGTCGACCCAAAAGATTATGGCACTGTGCTTGAAGAGCTTTCTACTGGAGAAATGACTTTTTCTACACGCCAACGGTTAGCTGCGAAAGTTTTCCGTCATACAGCCAGTTATGATGCGCTAATTGCCGAATATTTAACCAATGTTGTAGGAGAGGAATCACCCGAATCATTAACCGTTACATATACGAAAAAACAAGACCTTCGATATGGTGAAAATCCTCACCAAAAAGCTGTATTTTACGAGAAGCCATTAGCTGATCACCATTCAATTGCTAAAGCGAACCAACTTCATGGGAAAGAGCTTTCCTATAATAATATAAAAGATGCAGATGCAGTTTTGGCGATCGTGAAAGAGTTCGATGTGCCGGCCGCCGTTGCTGTAAAGCATATGAACCCTTGTGGTGTTGGAACCGGGGCGACGATTCTCGAGGCGTTCTCCTCTGCTTATGAAGCAGATTCTGTCTCCATTTTTGGAGGCATCATTGCGTTAAACCGTGAAGTTGATGAGGTGACCGCGATACAATTAAATGAGATATTCCTAGAGATTATTATTGCTCCTTCGTTTAGTGAGGCTGCTCTAACGATTTTAACAAAAAAGAAAAATCTCCGTCTCTTAACCATTGATACACAAGCAGAAATAAAGAAAGAACGAGTGATTACTTCTATACATGGTGGTTTACTTATTCAAGATGAAGACCGTTTTGGCTTAGCAGATGCACAGGTAGAAGTTGTGACAAAAAGAGAGCCAACGGACCTTGAATGGAAGGCATTACAATTAGCTTGGAATGTAGTCAAACATGTGAAATCCAATGCAATTGTCTTAACCAATGATGAAATGACAGTCGGTATTGGTGCTGGTCAAATGAATCGTGTCGGTGCTGCCAAAATAGCGATTGAGCAAGCTGGCGAGCGGTCTGTTGGTTCCGTTCTTGGTTCAGATGCCTTTTTCCCAATGGGTGATACGGTTGAAGCAGCAGCCAAGGCAGGTGTGACAGCAATCATTCAACCAGGTGGCTCCATCAAAGATCAAGTTTCGATTGATAAAGCGAACGAGTATGGTATGGCGATGGTATTTACCGGTGTAAGGCATTTTAAACATTAATGAGAAAAATGTAAGACCAAAGGGGGCAAAACGATGAATGTACTCGTAATTGGTAGTGGCGGGCGTGAGCATACGATTGCTTGGAAATTTTCAAAAAGTGAACATGTGACTAACGTGTTTGTTGCTCCTGGCAATTCAGGGATGACGGATGTAGCGAAGAGAGTACCAATCAGTGAAGATAACCACGAGGAGCTTGTTCATTTTGCATTAAAAAATGAAGTGGAGCTTGTCTTTGTTGGACCGGAAGCCCCTTTATTAGCAGGACTAGTTGATAGGTTTCAATTGGAGGGAATCCCTACCTTTGGTCCAAGTAAAGAGGCTGCCTTACTTGAAGGCAGTAAAGGCTTTGCCAAAGAAATCATGGAAAAATATCAAATTCCAACAGGTTCCTACCGCTGCTTTTCAAATTATGAGCAAGCAGCGGCATATGTCAAAGAACGAGGAGCACCAATTGTCATTAAAGCCGATGGATTAGCGGCAGGTAAAGGTGTGGTTGTTGCTTTAACAGAAGAAGAAGCCATTGAAGCACTGAAGTCTATGTTATTAGATAATCAATTTGGAGCAGCGGGTGCTTCGGTAGTGATTGAGGAGTACCTAGATGGTGAAGAGCTCTCATTAATGGCTTTTGTCCATGGTGATTTAGTCGTGCCAATGGTAGGTGCACAGGACCATAAGCGTGCCTATGATCATGATCAAGGTCCAAACACAGGTGGCATGGGTGCCTATTCACCAGTTCCACAATTTACAGATGAAGATGTACAAAGGGCTGTGGCTGAGATTTTACAACCGATGGCTGAGGCCATGATTAGTGAAGGACGTGCCTTTACAGGCATTTTATATGCGGGGTTAATGATGACGGCAACAGGTCCAAAGGTGATTGAGTTTAACGTGCGCTTTGGCGATCCGGAAACTCAAGTAGTTTTACCGCGGCTTGAGTCTGATCTATTTGAGGTTTTACAAACTTTATTAGCGGGTGAGATTCCTCCATTAGTTTGGTCTGAAGATGCTGTCTTAGGGGTTGTGCTCGCAAGTAAAGGCTATCCTAAGCAGTATGAAAAAGGGATAGAGATTAAAGGGATTGAACAAATGAAAGAGCCACATCTTCTATTTCATGCAGGAACAGAATTGAAACATAACAAATGGTTAACAAATGGTGGACGAGTTTTATTAGTAGCTGGAAGAGGTCCAACGATTGCAGAGGCGAAAGAGCAGGCTTACGTAGCAGCAAGCCAGATACAATCTGATGGTTTATTTTATCGAAATGATATTGGCGAAAAAGCAATCCAATCAGCAACATCTTTAAAATAATAAAGGAAATTCCTAGAGCACTTGCGAATAGTACAGTATGGGAGCACATATACATGAACCCATACTGTTTATTCATGTGCTCGTAGGATTAGTGAGAGAATGGTTGGTGCCTTTGCTTTTGATTCTTCTTACATACATAATAAACGGGGCAAAACCTCGTTATCCCTTCAGCGACTTTTAATGCTCCCATTAGCCCTGTGAAAAAAGGAAAGCGATGACACATTCTTTGTTGGCTTTTTGACGCAGTCCATGCTAGTAAAACAAACCCGATTGTAATACGTATTAATGCATCAACAGTCCCGATATTTGGTCTCATGTTCTTGTACCTCCTTCATAAAATTAGGTATGATCGAGTAGAGAAATGGTAGTAACTGTAGAACCTTTCGTTAATTAATGTGACAAAGTCTTGACTTTTTAAATTTTGTGTAAAAACATATAACATAACTGCTAATTTTTTTCCCATTCTATGGTACTATAGAAAAAACCGATTGGAGAAATGAGTGATAAACCTATGGCTGAGAGAATTAACCGATCAACCAAAAAAAAGCTTCGCCATCAGCTTGCTGTTGTTAAAGGTGAGAAAGCTCCATCACTTGTTTTAAAGAATGCAACTTATTTGAATCAAGCACGTCAAGCTTGGCTTAAAGCAAATATATGGATTTTGGAAGATACGATTGTTTATGTTGGTGAAAAGATGCCGACTTTATTAAATGATACAGAAATTGTTGATTGTACAAATCAATTTATTGTCCCTGGATATATCGAGCATCACGTTCATCCGTATCAATTATATAATCCCCTGAGCTTTGCAAAGTATGCATCACAAACAGGTACAACAACATTAGTAAGTGATAACTTAATCTTTTTATTAAGTCTCGAAAAAAAGAAAGCGCTTTCTTTGATAAGTGAATTAGATACGGCACCAACCTCGATGTACTGGTGGTCTCGTTATGACGCTCAAACGGAATTATCCAGTGAAGATGTTATATCTAATTCAAAAATGAAGGAATGGCTTGAACATCACCTTGTTGTCCAAGGCGGGGAGCTGACTTCATGGCCAAAAGTATTAAATGGCGATGATTCGATTCTGCATTGGATTCAAGAAACACAACGTTTACGAAAGCCGATTGAAGGGCATTTTCCTGGAGCCTCTGAAAAGACGCTAACACAAATGGCTTTAGTTGGTGTAACAGCTGATCATGAATCGATGAGTGGTAAGGATGCACTTATGAGAATTAATATGGGTTATTACACATCGTTGCGCCATTCATCGATTCGACCTGATTTGGAGAAAATGATTCAAGAGCTTCAAGGCCTTGGATTAGAGAATTTTGATCGTTGTTTTATGACAACCGATGGTTCTCCGCCTTCTTTCTATGAAGCTGGCGTGATGAATCATCTGATACAGATTGCTATTGATCATGGAGTTCCACCGATAGAGGCCTATAATATGGCTTCTTATAATGTGGCACGTTACTATAATTTTGAAAATAAGCATGGTCTGATTGCTCCAGGAAGAATGGCAAACCTCAACTTTTTAAAGGCGGAGGATCAGCCGACGCCAACCTCTGTATTAGCCAAAGGACAGTGGATTGTGAAGGACGAGCAACTTATCCAAGCAGACCTTGATTTCCCGTGGGAAAATTACGGGGTAAGCGAGGTCAAATACAATTGGGATTTACATGAAGATGAGCTTCATTTCTCGATGCCAATGGGTATTGAAATGGCTAATGCGGTTATTTTGAAACCGTATCATATCTCAATTGATTCTGCGACCAAGCATTTAAGTACGGAACATGACGAAAGCTTCTGTGCTCTGATTGATCGTAACGGTAAGTGGCAAGTAAATACGATGATTAAAGGATTTGCTAATCAAGTTTCAGGATTAGCCAGCTCTTATAATAACGCTGGTGATGTTATGTTAATTGGTAAAAGCATTCCTGATATGGTTTGTGCGTTTAGGCAGATGAAGCAGCAGGGTGGCGGCATTGTCTTAGCGGAGAAAGGCGAGATTATTGGTAATATTGAACTGCCGTTACTAGGGATGATGTCTAATAAACCCATGGAAAGAATCATGGAAGAAGAAAAACATCTCGTTCAGCTATTAAAGGATCGTGGCTATCAACATGAGGATCCGATTTATAGTCTACTCTTCTTTTCTTCCACACATTTACCGTATATTCGCTTAACGCAAAATGGTATTTATGATGTGAAAAAGAAAGCCGTCCTCTTTCCAGCAATTATGCGTTAAGTTACTTTAAGAACTTACAAAAGGTTGTGGAGATTGATATGAAGAAATGGTTAGGGTTCCTTGTTATTGTATGTATCCTATTAGGTGGATGTAATGATCGTAATCATTCATCCGAGCAAACAGCGCCAGACGAACATGAATCACCTTCTGATGATAACGAGCAATCAGGTGAGAAAGACAAAGTGGAAGAAGCTAAAACGTATCCGTTAACGGGTCTAGAAGCAGAAGGTGATGTCAATCAACGAGTAATAGCAGCAGTTATTAACAATTCTCCTGCTGCTAGACCTCAATCGGGGTTATTAGAAGCGGATATGGTTTATGAAGTATTAGCTGAATTTGAAGTAACTCGATTTGTTGCTTTATATCAAAGTCAGCAGCCAGAGAGGATAGGGCCTATTCGTAGTGCGAGACCGTATTTTGTAGATTTGGCTGATGGCTATGAGGCACTAATGGTCATCCACGGTTGGAGCCCAGCAGCTGAGACGGTATTAACCACTGGTACGACTGAATATCTCAACGGGATCTCTTATGACGGTACGTTATTTGAACGTTATGCCGGACGGAAAGCCCCTCATAATTCGTATTTAAACTGGCAACAGTTTTTAGAGGGAGTGGAGTTAGAGCAGCTCTCTTTAGAAGCAGAGGTTGAACCTCTGACGTTTTTAGAGGATAATGAAACGGTAGAGGGCATAGAAGCACAAGATATAACGATTAACTATTTAAATTTATATGATGTCCACTATCGCTACGATGAATCTCAGGCTTCCTATACAAGGCATAATAACCAACAAACGGTTGATTATGAAACAGGTGAAGCCATAGAGGTATCGAATCTATTTATTATTGAAGCAGAGCACGAAATTTTAGATCAGGCAGGAAGAAGAGCAGTTGATCTCGAATCAGGTGGTAAGGCTTTACTCATTCATCGAGGTAAAATGCAAGAGCTTGAGTGGGTAAATGAAGGTGGGCGTATCCTTCCAATTAAAAATGGTGAAATCATCCCATTTGCTAAAGGTCAAACTTGGATTAATATCATTCCCCATTCTCCTGGAATTTCAGGGAGTGTCGCGTATTAAGGGATTAGTGTAGGCTGCTTTAAAGATTAAAAAGAGAAAGGGTGCTTTTTAGTGCAAATAAATAAATTAAGAGGAAAAGAGCTTGACCAATTGTTTCATGCAATTCTCTCTCTAAAAGACCTAGAGGAGTGTTATGAATTTTTTGATGATTTATGTACAATTAATGAGATTCAATCATTAGCTCAGCGCTTAGAGGTTGCCCGCATGCTTCAAGAAGGCTATACATACCATAAAATTGAAACAGAAACAGGTGCAAGTACAGCAACAATTTCAAGAGTAAAGCGTTGTTTAAATTATGGCAATGACGGTTATAAAATGACGTTGGATCGTGTGAAGGAACAACAAACGATCGAAGAATAATAGGTAAGTCTACTGAACACCTTTCAAAAGGTTAATCAGTAGACTTTTTTGATCGTGTTAAAAAGTAGTGGGTATTAAGAGAAAAACAAGCAACATCTCGCTGGAGATTCACTGAAAAAAGTGAGTTATTTTCAAAACGGTCAAGAATGAGGAATAGAAATGGAAACCGAAAAAGGCAAGCCATCTAGTTTCCTATCAAACTAGATGGCTTGCCAAAAATATAATTTAAGGAAATATTTTACCAATCATCTCACTTTTATTCAATTACTCTTCTGCTGTGTGGTCCGATATCGAGGTTACTCTGCTCTAGTTCTAAAAGCTCAGAGACTGTCACAAATTGATAACCTTCTGCTTGTAATTGCTCCATAACAGCAGGTAATGCATCGGCTGTTGCTTGGTGAATATCATGAAAAAGGACAATACGCCCATTGGCAGCGTCTTTAAATACCATCTCTTTAATGGCCCCAACTTCACGACTTCTCCAATCTTCAGAGTCGACAGACCAATTCACTATCGCTAAATTTAATTCGGTTGAAACATCAACGACTTGTTGATTATAGATGCCATAAGGAGGCCTCATTGTCGTTGGTGTGATGCCAATAACCTCCTCAATCATACTCGTCGTATCAGCTAGTTCTCTAACTAATTGCTCCCGATTGAGTGTGGTCATATTCATATGATTCATCGTATGATTACCAATTTCATGCCCTGATAAAGCAACCTCTATAGCGAGCTCAGGATAGAAATCAACTTGTGTGCCTAACATATAGAAAGTCGCTCTTGCATCAAAGCTTTCTAACGTTTCGAGTATCTGAGGCGTAATTCTAGGGTGAGGTCCATCATCAAAAGTTAGAGCAATATACTTACCGTCTTTTTCTAGTTGGTTAGGCTCAAACAAGATATCTTCTTGAGGTGGATCTTGTTCTTCCTTTTCTTTAATTATTTGATCAGGCTCATGAACATCGGTTGAATGATGTTCGTCTTCAGCTTGTTCCTCACTCTCAGTCGGAGTTTCTTCTACAAGCTCCCAGACTCTTTTCCAGTCGTCTTTAATATAATCACTGATTTCATCAAAAGGAAGCGTTACGTGAATGGGTCCATTTGAACCAGCGGCGATCTCGTATTCGTCAAAATGAAGAGTGAGCCCTTCTTCGTTTGTTGTCCATGTCCATAAGGAAGGGTTGTTCATAGTCGTAGACAACTCCTCTTGGTAGATGTCGTCAATACCTTCTTCAATGAGAGCATTAACTAGCAAAGTATGTATGTCGGTAAATTGTACATGGTTTGTGTCCAAAATTTGCTCAATTGTAATCAATTTCCCAGAAGCAACATCAACTGTCAAACTATGTAGTGACTCCTGTCCATTGGCACCGCCCATAAATTGATAAACATGAAATAATAAATGATACTGTTGTTCGGCTAATGGATTCGTCTCCAATTGGATATTTAGATTGGCTTGAACATCAAGTGTACCACTCGATTTAAGCTTATGTACGTCTTCTAAAAACTGCTCTTCTTGCTCTGTTAACCACGCTTCAATCTTTTCATTTACCTTCTGGCTACTCGTAACTGGTTTACTTATAGAGGTTGTGTAATCTTCACTGTGTTTGGATACAAATTCTATATCCAACCCAGCGTATCTACTTTCATAATTAATATCTGTTTGTACACTATTGGTTGCGACACCTATAGATGGAGAAAATTGATGGATAGCAATTAATAAAGTTAAAATACCAAATAAACTTAATAGTACGTATGATTTCATTTTTAAACTCATCATTCAAAACCCCTAAGCTGTTTCTAACAAACTCTGACTCTCCCATCTTATCACAGAATAATGCGAGTAGATTCAATGAATTCATGGTAAACATTACTAAACTGTAAAATAGCTGAAAGGTAATAGAACAAAAGACATCGGCAAAAAAATAAGTTCTTTAAAATGATTCAAATGTGCATAAAAAGTGTCGAATATGCCGAAATAAAAAATAAGTATAATCAAAGGGTCCTCTCATACCGTTTCTCTGAATATAGCAGGAGAAAGCCCGAGCAAAAGCGGAATCTCGGGGTTGCGAGCCGAAAAAGAGAGAGAAAGCCCGAGCAAAAGCGGAATCTCGGGGTTGCGGGCGAAAAAAGAGAGAGAAAGCCCGAGCAAACGTGGAATCTCGGGGTTGCGGGCTGAAAAAGTAGGAGAAAGCCCGAGCAAAAGCGGAATCTCGGGGTTGCGGGCTGAAAAAGTAGGAGAAAGCCCGAGCAAAAGCGGAATCGCGGGGGTGCGGGCGAAAAAAGTAGGAGAAACCCCGAGCAAAAGCGGAATCTCGGGGTTGCGGGCTGAAAAAGCAGGAGAAAGCCCGAGCAAACGTGGAATCTCGGGGTTGCGAGCTGAAAAAGAGGGAGAAAGCCCGAGCAAAAGCGGAATCTCGGGGTTGCGGGCTGAAAAAGCAGGAGAAAGCCTGAGCTTTTTGAACTTAAGAACTAGCAGTAACCTAGCGGCGAGTAAACCTCTGCATATCGCCTTTAGTCAACTTTCAAATAAAATTAGATTGATTTTCTCACGTGATTACTGCTTTTTTTGCGAAATCATACTACAATAATAAAAATATAGGTAAACGGGTAGGTGTTTGGATGAATTTTGAAGAGAATTATAAACAACAAATTTTCGCTTCAGCAAAAAAAGAGCCAGCGGATCTCATTTTAAAAAATGGAAAAATCATCGATGTTTTTAATCTAGAAATATATGAAGCAGATGTAGCGATAAAGAATGGTCAAATTGTCGGAATCGGTGCCTATGAAGATGGAGATACGTTGCTTGATCTAAAGGGAAAGTATATTTCACCTTCTTTTATCGATGGGCATGTACATATTGAATCGGCGATGGTAACACCAGAAGAGTTCTCAAAAATAGTGGTGCCAAAAGGTATAACAACAGTGATGGCTGACCCACATGAAATCGCAAATGTTGGAGGATTAAAGGCTGTTCAATATATGGTAGCTGCCTCAAAAAATCTTCCCCTAGATGTAAAAATGATGGCACCATCTTGCGTTCCAGCAACCTCTTTTGAAAACAGCGGCTCGACTTTAAGCTCAGATGAAATCGAACAATTATTTGATGAGCAGGCTGTTTATGGATTGGGGGAGGTCATGGATTATCCAGCCGTTTTTTCAGGTGATAACGAGATGCTTAAGAAGCTTATGATCGCTAAAAAAGAAGGAGCAGGAATAGATGGTCATGCGGCAGGTTTAGATGAAATAGGATTAAATACGTATATGACAGCTGGCATACGTAATGACCATGAAGCTGTAACAGCCGAGGAGGGCAAGGCAAGACTTCAGCGCGGTATGTATTTGCTCATGCGTGAAGGAACAGCAGCTAAAGATGTAGAAGCATTATTACCGATATTAACTCCGGCAAATGCAAGACGATGTGTATTCTCGACTGACGATAAACATTTGGATGACATCATTGAATTTGGCAGTATTGACGCCAATATACGATTAGCGATTAAACACGGTGTCGACGCTATCCAGGCGATTCAAATGGCAAGTTTGAATGCGGCAGAATGTTTTGGTTTAAAGGAAAAAGGAGCCATTGCACCGGGTTATGAAGCGAATTTTGTGATCATAAGTGATTTAACTCAATTAGTCATTGATGATGTTTATGTTGGTGGACGAAAAGTCGCAAGCGACGGAAAGCTGATAGAGCAGCTAAGGTCACCTATCCAGCCACCAGCTTCTTTAACAGATAGTATTCGTTTTGCCGACTTTTCCATGAATGACCTCGCTTTACCAATAGAAAATGGAAAGCCCGTTCATGTAATTTCTACAAAACCAGGTTCCATTATAACGGAACATTTACAAGAAGAAGTCGATACAAATAATGGATATTTTCTAAGCTCTAATCAACGAGGCCAATTAAAACAAGTCGTTGTTGAACGTCATCACGCGACGGGGCATATAGGACTTGGTGTTGTAAAAGGGATACCGCTCCAACGAGGTGCGATCGTCTCGACCGTTGCACATGATTCACATAATATCGTTGCTTGTGGTGTAGACGATCAAAGCCTATACACGGCGATTACGCATATGAAAAAAATCAACGGTGGAATTGCCGTCGTTGATGGAGAGAGAATTCTAGCAGATTTATCACTAGAATTAGCTGGACTTATGAGCTTGAAATCGCATCAGGAAGTCTATCAACAGCTCAAAGAAATTGACAAAGCGTTAGTGGAAATAGGATTTAAAGAAAAGTGGAATCCTTTTATTACATTATCTTTTTTAGCACTGCCTGTAATTCCGGCGATAAAACTAACCGATACTGGCTTGTTTAATGTCGTTGAATTTAAACATATGTCAATTCAATAGCAGGATTTTCGATGTGAGCACACAGCACCTAACCAACTACGGTTAGGTGCTAATTTTGGTTAATAACTATTCTCTTTTTTTGTGGGTACAGGGAATATGTTGTATGAGTAAGTGAATATAAGATGATTGGATGTAAAACCATCGATCCTATTAAAAATTGGATAACTTGCTCTTCGTTCTTGAACACTTTATACTGGAGGTAGTGAAAATGATTATCAATATTGATGAGATAAATTTGATTAAAAGCTAACAGGTGGTGCTTAAGATGAGTGTATTAGTGAATGATAAAGTAAGTTCGCTTTCGACATTAATTAGGGAGCGTAGAAGTATTCGTGATTTTAAATCAGACCCGATTCCTACTGAAGAGGTTATCAGCCTTTTAAATGATGCAGTCTATGCTCCTAATCATGGAAAACGTGAGCCTTGGCGGTTTATTATCTTTGAAGGTGAGGGAAAGAAGACGTTTGCTGATGCTGTTATTCAAACGTATACCACTGAGCAAAAAGAGAAAAAAGCCGATAATATGATGAAATATTATCAAGATATTCCTCTTCATTTATTAGTCGTAATGCCTGAGGACCCTCGACAAAAAAAGTGGGAAGAAGATATGTGTGCGACTTCAGCGATGGTACAAAACTTTCAACTATTGGCATGGGAAAAAGGAATGGGCGTTTGTTGGAAAACCAATGCATATAATCTAGATCCTAGTTTTCGAGAAGCTGTAGGTGTCAAACCAGGGGAGAAGATTGTTGCCACTCTTCATATTGGCTATTATGATATTGTTCCAAAAGCCAAAAAAAGAACAATGGTTGAAGATAAATTGGTCGTTATTAATAAATAGTACTGAGTATAAGAAAAGAATAAGATACCCCTGCTACTCAAATGGCAGGGCTTTTTTTATGTCTAAATAGAGTGAAAGATTGAATTCAATGAAACGGGAAAAAGTAAAGGACAGTTGATAAAAAAATACTCAGCAATGAAGCAGAGAAAAGAATATTCAATGCGGAGCAAATGATAATACGTAGCAAAGAAGCAGAAAAAAGAATATTCAATGCGGGCAAAAGAAAAATACACAGCAATGAAGCAAAGGGATTTTAATGCGATGCAAACGAAAATACGCAGCGATGAAGCAATAAGTATGAGGAATACAATACGGCGGAAGCGCAAGGCTGTTTACCTCTGCACGTGCATTAACAAAAACAAGAAGTCAACTTTTATTGAGCATCAGTGCTAACTTCCGTACGTAATAAAAACCGAATATGTGCATCGTCCAATTATTCGGCACTAAAATCCCATTGTTTTCTACAATTTGGTCAACATTTAACTGAAGGAGAGCGACGACATTTCCTACTATCTTTGGTATAATGACGAACAGAATAAGTCTTATTTTATTGGTGAGAATGGATAAGAAGATTGTAGGGGAAGTAGGAGATTAGATGCTAGAATTTCACGAGTGGCGTCATGTGTTTAAGTTAGATCCTAATAAAGAGTTAACGGATGAACAAATAGAAGCAATTTGCGAATCAGGGACAGATGGAATTATTATCGGTGGAACAGACGGTGTAACACTAGATAATACGTTACAATTAATGGCGAAGGTTAGAAGGTACGCCATTTCCTGTGCATTAGAGGTATCTAACGTTGAGGCGATTACTCCAGGATGTGATTACTTTTTTATTCCGTCTGTGATGAATAGTCAAAAGCGTGAATGGATATTAGGTCAACATCATCAGGCCATTAAAGAATATGGAGCGATTATGAATTGGGAAGAAGTCGTTATGGAAGGATATTGTGTTCTTAATTCTGATTCGAAAGTTGCTGAGTTAACCGAAGCAGATACTGAAATGGATCAAGATGATGTTTTAGCTTATGCACGTATGGCAGAGCACCTGTATCATTTTCCAGTCTTTTATTTAGAGTACAGTGGTATGTATGGTGACGTTGATACGGTTAAGCAAGTGTCGGCTGTCCTTGATCAGACGAAGCTATTTTATGGTGGTGGTATTCAATCGGAAGAGCAAGCCAAACAAATGGCTGCCTATGCAGATACGATCGTTGTTGGCAATTTAATTTACGATGACTTTGACAAGGCTTTAAGTACGGTTGCAGCTGTGAAAGGTGCATTGCAATAAATACGTAAACACATTATGATATAAATAAGAACATATGTTTGGTGGTGGCGGATATGCAAGAGAAAATCATTGAGAAAATGTTGTCGGGTTTAAATCCAGAGCAAAGAAAAGCGGTAAAACATACAGAAGGTCCCCTACTTCTAATGGCGGGTGCGGGTAGTGGAAAGACTCGTGTGCTTACTCACCGAGTGGCCTACCTTTTACGTGAGAAAGGAATTGCACCTTGGAATGTTTTAGCGATTACCTTTACAAATAAGGCAGCAAGAGAAATGAAGGATCGAGTCGCACAATTAGTAGGACCTGTCGCGGAAGATATTTGGATTTCAACGTTCCACTCGATGTGTGTACGGATTTTACGAAGAGATGTAGATCGTATCGGTTATAGTCGAAACTTTACGATTCTAGATTCGACGGATCAGCTTTCATTAATTAAACAAATTTTAAAAGAAAAAAATATTGATTCTAAGAAGTTTGATGCAAGAAGTATTCTTGGAACAATTAGCAGTGCCAAAAATGAATTAACAAAACCTAAGGAATTTGAAGCAAGTGCAACGCAAATGTATGAGCAAGTCGCTGCTGATGTATATACTGAGTATCAAAAGCGGTTAAAGAGTAACAATGCGATGGACTTTGATGATTTAATCATGAAAACGATCGACTTGTTTAAGCTTGTACCTGAAGTGCTGGAGTTTTATCAACGTAAATTTCAATATATCCTTGTTGATGAGTATCAGGATACAAACCGAGCCCAGTATATGCTCGTCAAAATGATAAGTGATAAATATGAAAATTTATGTGTCGTCGGGGATTCCGACCAATCAATCTATCGTTGGCGTGGTGCTGATATCGCGAATATTCTATCGTTTGAAAAGGATTATGCGAATGCAGCAGTCATTTTACTTGAGCAAAATTATCGTTCAACAAAAACGATTCTTCAAGCGGCAAATGAAGTCATTGCCAACAACCGTAATAGAAAGCCTAAGAATTTATGGACTGAAAATGATGAAGGACAAAAAATCTTGTATTTTGCGGCAGATACTGAGCAAGCAGAAGCTCAATTTGTCGTTGAAAGGATTCAAGAGGCAACGCGAGAGGAAGGATATTCCTACTCGGATGTAGCTATTTTATATCGAACGAATGCTCAATCTCGTGTAATTGAGGAATTTTTTGTGAAATCGAACCTGGACTACAACATTGTTGGCGGGACGAAGTTCTATGATCGGAAAGAAATCAAAGACGTATTAGCTTATTTACGTTTAATTTCTAACCCAGATGATGATATTAGTTTAAGAAGAATTATAAATGTCCCTAAGCGTGGTATTGGTGCAACGACAGTTGATAAGCTCGCTACTTATGCAATTCAAAATGGTTTATCGATTTTCTCTGCTTTACAAGAAGTGGAACAAACGGGATTGTCAGCACGAGCGGTAACGAAATTAAGGGAATTTAGTGAGCAATTAGGTCATTGGATTCAAATGCAGGATTACTTATCGATAACAGAGCTTGTTGAAGACTTATTGGGAAAAACAGGTTATCGAGATGTGCTGAAAAATGAACAATCCATTGAGGCTCAAAGTCGACTAGAGAATATTGATGAATTCATTACGGTTACGCAGGAATTCGAAAAAAATAATGAAGATAAATCGCTGGTTGCTTTTTTAACAGATTTAGCGTTGGTCGCAGATATTGACCGATTAGATGATGAAGCAGAAGAAGAAAAGCCAAAAGATGCGATCACCTTAATGACCTTACACTCAGCTAAAGGTTTGGAGTTTCCTGTTGTCTTTTTAATTGGTATGGAAGAAGGTGTATTTCCACATAGTCGCTCTTTATTTGAAGAGGACGAAATGGAGGAAGAGCGTCGCTTAGCCTATGTAGGGATTACTCGTGCTGAGAAACGATTATATATGACGAATGCAAGAATGCGAACGATGTTTGGCCGTACTAATACGAATCCGCCGTCGCGATTTATTGCAGAAGTCCCAGAGAATTGTCTAGAACCTCTTCAAAAGGAGGCACCAACACAACCAAGTTGGATGTCAACATCACGACCGATGCAACGAAAACAACCAACTTCACAATCCACACAGACTTTGAATCGTCCACAGATGACTGAAACAGGTGGAGAATCCTTTGGTTGGAAAGTCGGCGATAAAGCTAATCATAAAAAGTGGGGCGTAGGTACGGTTGTCAGTACAAGAGGCGAGGATGATTCCTTAGAATTGGATATAGCCTTTCCACAGCCAACGGGAATTAAACGCTTATTTGCCAAATTTGCTCCGATTTCGAAGCAGTAGAAAGGAAGAAGTGAATGGATAGACATGACGCTGAGTTAAAAATTGCCGCACTTAAAGAGCGATTAAATGAGTATGGGCATCAGTATTATGTATTAGACAACCCAGTTGTATCTGATGCTGAATATGATCTTGAATTGCAAGAATTAATAAAGCTTGAAACAGCTTTTCCGGAGCTAATTACCGACGATTCACCTACGGTTCGTGTTGGAGGGGAGCCGTTGCCTTATTTTGAAAAAGTAGAGCACCGAACGCCAATGCTTAGTCTTGGTAATGCTTTTTCGGATCAAGATTTACGTGATTTTGACAAGCGAATCCGTAATCAAATTGGTGATGATCTTGCTTATACATGTGAACTCAAAATAGATGGGCTTGCTGTCGCATTAACTTATGAAAACGGGCGGTTTGTTCGTGGTGCGACAAGAGGGGATGGAACGACAGGTGAAGATATCACCCAAAATCTTAAGACAATTCAAGCGATTCCCTTAAAATTAAATCAAGACGTGACCATTGAAGTTCGTGGTGAGGCTTATATGCCAAAGCAATCCTTTTTAAAACTAAATGAACAAAGAGAAGTAGCGGGGGAGGAGAAATTTGCCAACCCTCGTAATGCAGCTGCGGGATCTCTCCGTCAATTAAATCCACAAATTGCAGCTAAACGAAACTTATCGATGTTCTCTTATTCGATTGGATATTTAGAAAATGATGATCTCGATTCACATTATGAAGCACTACAGCTTATTAAGAAGCTAGGCTTCAAAACGAATCAAGAGACAGCTCGTTGTAATCATATTGATGAGGTCATTGAGTATGTAAATAAGTGGGTTGAAAAGAGACAGGATCTTCCTTACGACATTGATGGAATTGTCATTAAGCTGGACTCCATTGAGCAGCAGGAACAGCTTGGTTTTACAGCAAAAAGTCCTCGATGGGCGATTGCTTATAAATTTCCGGCAGAAGAAGTGGTGACGACATTAAGAGAAATCGAACTTAGTATCGGGCGGACAGGGGTAATTACACCCACAGCGATTTTAGATCCGGTAGTTGTCGCTGGAACAACCGTTAAGCGTGCTTCCCTTCACAATGAAGATCTGATTCGTGAGAAAGATATCAAATTAGGAGATACCGTTGTTATTAAAAAAGCCGGTGATATCATCCCTGAAGTTGTGAATGTTCTTGTAGATAAACGAGATGGTTCTGAACGAGACTTCGCAATGCCAACTCATTGCCCTGAATGTGATGGTGGTCTTGTTCGTTTAGAAGGGGAAGTTGCTTTAAGGTGTTTGAATCCGTTATGCCCTGCTCAAATACGTGAAGGTCTCATTCATTTTGTTTCGAGAAATGCGATGAATATTGATGGGCTTGGTGAGAAGGTGATTGCTCAGCTTTTTGCTCATCAATTCATTCAAACGGTTGCGGATCTGTATCGTTTAGAGCGAGATGAGTTGTTGAAACTTGAACGAATGGGAGAGAAATCAGTAGACAATTTATTGGCGGCTATCGAGGCATCCAAAGAAAACTCATTGGAGCGCCTGCTTTTTGGGTTAGGCATTCGATTTGTAGGGGCAAAAGCAGCGAAAACGTTGGCTGTTCACTTTGGAAAAATAGAGGCTCTTCAAGAAGCAAGCGAGGAGGAGCTGATAGCGATAGATGAAATCGGGGAAAAGATGGCTAGCTCTATTTTCTCTTATTTTGAGCAAGCAGAGGTCACAGAATTAATAGGACAGCTGCGTGAGTTGGGTGTTAATTTGGCTTATAAGGGAGCTACAGGCAGTCAGGATCTTTCAACATTAGAGAGTAGTCCATTTCTTAATAAAACGGTTGTATTAACAGGAAAACTTGAACAGCTAACGAGAAACGAAGCCAAGGTGAGGATTGAGGAATTAGGTGGAAAAGTGACAGGCAGCGTTAGTAAAAAAACGGACTTAGTCATTGCTGGTGAGGACGCAGGTTCGAAGAGAACAAAAGCAGAAGAGCTAGGCGTACAAATATGGGATGAGAATCAACTCATCGCTGCATTCGCGGAGATTATTAATAACTAATTAGGAGAGGAGGAATGGCGTTGAAAAAACTAGGTTTACTTATGTTAACAATCCTATTAGTGCTGAGTGGTTGTTTACCGATCCTACAACCGCCTAATGATAATAATAGTATTGAAGACGACCCGACTGTGGAGGATGTTGATGTAGGTGTTATTCCATCGATATCATCACCTGAGGATTATTATCGTAGTATTTTATACGATGGTACTTATCCACATGGTGAGGCAAGAGGGGTTGGAACAGGCCAATTAGCGAATCGTATTGATCTTGATCAATTTGAGCTCGGTTTAACAAGAATTGCTCAAGAGTTCTTTCCGAGTGAACGCTACTTTTTTCGTGAGGGTCAATTTTTAAGACAAGCCGAAGTGGAAAGTTGGATTAGTAGAGAAACGGAAAATAATCCAAACGGATTGAACCCTTCGATTGACCGTTTATCTAATAATGAGATGGAAGGAATGTCTGAGGATGAGATAGTCCAAGTATCAAGAGGGCGTGAAGAAGAAGATCCTTCCTATTTATCTCATTTGTTGGAGCATAACTATCTTGTAGAAAGTTCTGAGGGGAAATACGAGGTAGGTGGTATTGTCATTGGTTTATCTTTAAAAGATACCTTTAGATATCGAGTTACTTTTCCAGATGGACGATTTCATGTATTCAGTCACGAACTTAATCATGAGGAAGTGCTAGAGCAAGGGAAAGAAGCGGCTGAAAAGGTTCTACAACGTTTACGTTCTGACGGACGTGAAGACGGAGCTTTTAACCAAATTCCTATAGTCTTTGCATTGTTCCAAGAGCAGCCACCACAATCGGCAATTCCGGGAAATTTTGTGGCACACGCCAAAGCTGAACCAAATGGAGGCTTATCGGGTTGGCAAACAATTAATGAACAGTATTACTTATTCCCTTCCACAGAAGCAAACCGAGATGTCCGTGGCGATGCCGACGCGTTTAACTTATTAAGGGAAGATATTCAAGATTTCTTCTCAACCTACGTTGGGGTAGTTGGAAGGGCCTTTTATAATAATGAAAATCTTCAAGAGTTGACGATTGATGTGTCATTACAGTATCAAGGAAAAACAGAAATTATTGCGATATCTCAATTCATTGCCAGTCGTATTACCCAACGTTTTCCGGAATCTTTAAAAGTGAATGTTTATCTAGAATCAGCAAGTGGAAAACAAGAAGCAATGATCATTAGAAGTCCTAACTCAGAACCAGAACTACACATCAACCAATAGGACAAGCATCACACAACGATGGCGGAGCATAGTTGCTTCTCCACCAGCAAAGATGAAAGCGGTGTTTGGCTTTTTGACTGGTGGAACTTCATTCAATTGGTGCCGAGTGTTGTAGGGAAAGCCGGGAAGTAACAACATAAAGAGTAAAAGTGCTGTTTGACTCTTTAACTGGTGTATTTCCGTTCACTTTGCCTTTGTTCTTTTTCATTTTAAAAGGATAGTGTTGGATTTCTTTTTTGAACTTATGAATCAACAGTAACCTAGCGGACGAAAACATACGGAGACTCCCGCGGGACATAGTGGCGGGCTGAAATCCACTGGCGAAGCCAGTTAGTTCAGCGCCACCCCGCAGGACGCGGAGCATGATTTTCGGTAGCGGCGAGCAAAGCTCCGCACATGAGTACCAGCATCAAACTTTCATACAAAACACCACGAAAACTCGTGGTTCTTTTTGTATATGAAAAAGACCTACGCGTTTTATTAGAATTTACCGTAAAATCAGATTATTCGATAAGATGTACGTTTTAAGAATAAAGTATGACAAAAATGTATGAATACCGAGAAAACAGTTTATTATTTACTGCAAACATGATATATTTATGTCGTTTCAGAGTCTAGACATCAGAAGTCTGATCTCTTGATTTTGAACTCGGTGGGACTTATACATCGCTCATAATGATAGCGGTTTAATAGAACTTATGCTATGAAATATGACATAAGCTCTAGTCGTTTTTTGGTGAAGCGGCTAGAATAAATTCTAGTAATCGTTGCACACTAAAAAATGTGTACTTATTACAACTGCTTAGTAGGCACATGTGTAAGAGAGTTATTATTTTAAGGGGGATTTAATGATGAAGAAGTGGTTACGTAATGCAACATTAGGTTTTGCTGCTGTCGTAGCTTTATCTGCTTGTGGAGCAGGTAATGATGACAACGGTGATAATGCAACTGGTGATGGAACGACTGATGCAAGTGATTTCACTGTTGGTATGGTTACTGATGTTGGTGGAATTGACGATAAGTCATTTAACCAATCAGCATGGGAAGGGTTACAAGCCTTTGGTGAGGACCTAAACTTAGTAGAAAATACGAATTATTCCTATGTACAATCTGCAAACGAGAATGAATTCGAGCCTAATCTACGTAATTTAGTTCGTGAAGATACTGATTTAGTTTGGGGTATTGGTTTCTTGATGGAAGATGCTATTCGTACCATTGCTGAGCAAAATGAAGATGCTCAATTAGCGATTGTTGATACAGTTGTGTTAAATCCAGATACAAAAGAGCCGTATGATAATATTGCTAACATCACGTTTAAAGAGCATGAAGGTTCTTTCCTTGCTGGAGTAGTTGCTGCATTAGAATCTGAAACAGACCAAATTGGCTTTATTGGTGGAGTAGAGAGTGGCTTAATCAAGAAGTTTGAAGTTGGATTTAAAGCAGGAGTTAAAGCTGTAAACCCAGATGCTGAAATTGCTGTTCAGTATGTTGAAAGTTTTAATGACCAAACGACTGCTCAACAAATTGCTAACACGATGTATAGCCAAGGAGCAGATATCATTTATCATGCTGCTGGAGATTCAGGAAATGGTTTATTTACAGAAGCGATTAACAGAGCACGTAATGGTGAAAACGTATGGGTTATCGGTGTAGATGCCGACCAATATGAGCAAGGTGTTTATGGTGATGAGTCTGTTACTTTAACATCAATGGTTAAACGTGTTGATGTTGCAGTTGCCCTTGTTTCTGAAGATACAATGAATGGAAACTTCCCTGGTGGACAAGTATTAGAGTACGGATTAGATGATAATGGTGTTGGAATTTCTGAATCTACTCAAAATCTATCTGATGGTACTGAAGATGAAGTGGATAACTACCGTGAGCAAATTCTTTCAGGTGAGATTGAAGTTCCACAAACAGATGAAGAGTATGATGAATTTGTAAGTGGACTTTAATAATTTTTGTTAAATAAATTTTATGATTCAAAGGCTAGTGTTTGTGCTAGCCTTTGACTTTGTATTAACTATACTAGGGCTCATGATGAATTGAATCGCATCCCAATTCATCAGGAGCTCTATAAGAATACTAAATACTGGATACTAGGGTTAGGAGTGAACCAGGTGAGTTATGTCATTGAAATGAATAATATCCGTAAAGAATTCCCTGGAATTGTCGCAAATGATAACATCACTTTGCAATTAAAAGAGGGCGAAATACATGCACTTTTAGGAGAAAATGGCGCTGGAAAGTCAACGTTAATGAATGTCCTATTTGGCTTATATCAACCTGAACAGGGTAATATTAAGGTGCGTGGTCAAGATGTGAAAATAACAGACCCAAATATCGCAAATCGCCTTGGGATTGGAATGGTTCATCAGCACTTTATGCTTGTTGAAAATTTTACCGTCACAGAAAATATTATACTAGGGAATGAACCGACTAAAGCTGGACGACTTAATCTTAAGAAGGCTGCAAAGGAAGTCGCTGCGATTTCTGAACAGTACGGTCTCCGTGTAGATCCTAATGCTAAAATCGAAGACATTTCTGTAGGGATGCAACAGCGGGTTGAAATTTTAAAGACACTTTATCGCGGAGCTGACATTTTAATCTTTGATGAACCTACAGCCGTGTTAACCCCTCAAGAAATTCAAGAGCTTACAGGAATTATGAAAAAGCTTGTCGCAGAAGGCAAATCGATTATTTTAATTACACATAAATTAAAAGAGATTATGGCGATTTGTGATAGATGCACAGTCATTCGTCGTGGTAAGGGTATTGGCACAGCTGATGTAAAAACCTCAAGTGAAGCGAAATTGGCTGAAATGATGGTCGGTAGAGAGGTGAACTTCACCGTTGAGAAAACACCTTCATCACCTAAGGATACAGTATTAAAAGTAGATAATATTCGAATGAAGAATTCACGCAAGGTGGAGGCTTTAAAAGGGCTATCCTTGGAAATTCGTTCAGGGGAAATCTTAGGACTAGCAGGGGTGGAAGGAAATGGTCAATCGGAGTTAATTGAGGCCATTACTGGTTTGCGTAAGGTAGATGGAGGACATATCTTCTTAAACAACCAAGAGATTACGAACCACACTCCGCGAAAAGTAACAGAGGCAGGTATTGGTCATATCCCTGAGGACCGCCATAAACATGGACTTATTTTAGATTTTAATATAGGTGAAAATATGGTTTTACAAACCTACTATCAAAAGCCTTATTCTAAAAATGGAATCTTACAGTTTCCAAAAATATATGAAAAAGCACGAGAGTTAATCGATGATTTTGATGTTCGAACGCCGAGTGAGTATACAGCAGCAAGGGCCTTATCTGGAGGTAATCAGCAAAAGGCGATAATTGCACGAGAAGTTGATCGTTCTCCCGATTTCCTTATAGCAGCTCAGCCAACTCGTGGGCTTGACGTAGGGGCGATTGAATCGATTCACTCAAGGCTAATCAAAGAGCGAGATAAAGGACGTGCCATTTTGTTAATGTCACTCGAGCTCGATGAGATTTTAAATGTGAGTGATCGGATTGCCGTTATTTATGATGGTGAAATTGTAGATATTGTTGACGCGGACAAAACTAACGAAAAAGAGCTAGGTTTATTGATGGCTGGTGGTCAAAGGCAAAAGGAGGGTGAGGAGAACCGTGAAGCAGGCAAATAAAATGAACAAATTTAGCGGATTACTCATCCCTGTCATTTCAATCTTTTTAGGGGTGTTTATCGGGGCCATCATTATGTTAATTACAGGTTATAACCCGATTGCTGCCTATACAGCATTATTAAATGGTATTTTTAGCGATACGTATTATATCGGTGAAACAATTAGGTCTATGACACCGCTCATTCTTGCTGGTTTGGCTGTCGCTTTCGCCTATCGTACCGGTTTACTAAATATTGGTGTGGAAGGTCAATTGATTGTTGGCTGGTTAGCATCTGTTTGGGTAGGGATCATATTTGTAGGTCTTCCTACGATTATTCATCTTCCTTTAGCTATTATTGCAGGTGCCATAGCTGGTGGTATATGGGGTTTCCTACCAGGTTTGTTGAAAGCAAGGTTTGAAGTTCATGAAGTAATTGTCACGATTATGATGAACTATATCGCTTTATATACAGCAAATGCTATCATAAGATCTTATTTATTAGTACCAGGTGAGCGTACGGAGAATATTCAAGCTTCTGCTTCTCTGGAGTCACCTATGCTACAAGCATTGACAGACCATTCGAGATTACACTGGGGTTTTATTGTAGCCATATTAGCTTGTTTGATTATGTGGTTCATTTTATGGAAAACGAAAAAAGGTTATGAATTAAGAGCGGTTGGATTTAACCAACATGCTTCACAATATGCAGGTATGAACGTTAAAGGAAACATCGTATTATCTATGGTTATTTCTGGTGGATTTGCAGGTGTAGCTGGTGCGATGGAAGGACTAGGAACCTATGGCTATATGTCAATTATGAGTGGTTTTACGGGAGTTGGTTTTGATGGGATCGCCGTTGCATTATTAGGAGCCAATACGGGTATCGGTGTGTTTTTATCTTCCTTCTTATTCGGTGGACTTCAAGTAGGCTCTTTAAGAATGCAGCAACAAGCTGGTGTTCCTAGTGAACTAGTTGATATTGTCATTGCTCTAATTATTTTCTTTGTTGCTTCAAGCTATATTATTCGTTGGGCTATGAATCGTATCAAAGATAGAAAGAAAGGGGGAAATTAATATGGATTTGATGCAAATTCTTGCACTTGTCATTCCAGCTGCAATTTATGCGGGTGTTCCCCTTATTCTAACGGCATTAGGTGGATTATTTAGTGAACGAGCTGGTGTTGTTAATATTGGTCTTGAAGGACTAATGATTTCCGGTGCTTTTATTGGTATCGTTTCAACATTAATGCTAGAAGGTGCTGGACTAGGTGCAGCCTCTCCTTGGCTTTCATTACTAATAGCCGCTGTTATTGGAGCTGTTTTTGCTTTGTTTCACGCGGTAGCGTCGATTTCTTTCAGAGCTGATCAAATTGTGAGTGGTGTGGCGATTAACTTTTTAGCACTCGGGTTAGCTGTTTTCTTTACGAGACTCCTATACGGAAGAGGGCAAACAGATTATATTCAAAATCGTATTTTTAGAACAAATGTACCAGGTCTAAGTGAAATACCGATTATTGGTCCATTGTTCTTCTCAAATGTGTATACAACATCATTTTTGGCTTTTGCATTAGTACTGATCGTTTATTACATTATATTTTATACGCCATTCGGATTACGTCTCCGTTCAGTTGGGGAGCATCCTATGGCTGCAGATACAATGGGGATTAATGTAAATAAAATGCGTTATGTTGCTGTGATGTTAAGTGGAGCATTCGGTGCGCTTGGTGGCGCCGTTTATGCGGTGACCGTATCGGGCAACTTTTCAGGAGCAACCATTGTAGGACAAGGTTTTATGGCGTTAGCTGTGCTAATCTTTGGTCGTTGGAATCCATTAGGAGTACTCGGTGCTGGGTTATTCTTCGGTTTAGCGCAAGCATTAAGTACGACAGGTGCTCAACTACCGTTTTTCTCAGAGATTCACCCAGTTTTTCTTCTGATAGCTCCTTATGTACTAACCATTATTGCCTTAACAGGTTTTGTTGGTAAAAATGCAGCTCCAAAAGCAAACGGAAAACCATATATAAAAGGCTCAAGATAAACATAAGAGTTCTTGTTTTTAGGAAATCTAAAAGCAAGAGCTTTTTTGTTATTGAATGATGCTTAAAGGAATGGGAAATGATGAAAAAGCAGAAAAAGAGGAGAAAGCCCGAGCAAACGCGGAATCGCGGGGTTGCGGGGGGAAAAAAAGGAAGAAAGCCCGAGCAAACGAGGAATCGCGGGGTTGCATGCGAAAAAAAGAGGAGAAAGCCCGAGTAAACGTGGAATCGCGGGGTTGCGATCGGAAAAAGAGGAAGAAAGCCCGAGCAAACGCGGAACCGCGGGGTTGCATGCGAAAAAAAGAGGAGAAGGCCCGAGTAAACGAGGAATCGCGGGGTTGCGGGCGGAAAAAAAGGAAGAAAGCCCGAGCAAACGCGGAATCGCGGGGTTGCAGGCGAAAAAAAGAGGAGAAAGCCCGAGCAAACGCGGAATCGCGGGGTTGCGATCGGAAAAAGAGGAAGAAAGCCCGAGCAAAGAACTGGGGTGACAAGTAGAGCACCACTCTAATCAGCATCATCAACCTTCATTCAAAACTACCTTAAAGACACACTATTCTAATAATTTATTTTCATTTTTTTTAATGAATATATATGCGATATATTACTCAGGAGATGATATAAGGCTTATTTCATGCATAATTATTCATGCTTGTTATATTTTTAAAATAAAAAGAATGTTCAAATAATATATGTGTGTTATGATAATTCTTGTATTTTTAGCTGTTTGAAATAAAAGTTTCAATAGCTAAGAAAATGGGTATGCATAGACGTTGTATAAAGATTGTATGAGGAGGTGCTTGAATGGAGTACACATTTACAACAGCAACGTGGCTACTATTATTAATTCCAATGCCACTCATTATTGTTTTATCAATTGTTAGATGGATTATGAAGAGGGGAGAATAACATGGGGACCATTAGTACAGCAACATTTATAACTTTTATTTTTTACATGATAGTGCTATTAGCATTTGGTTTATATGCTTATTTTAAAACGAAGGACTTATCTGATTATGTATTAGGTGGTAGAAAGCTTGGAGGCGGGACAGCGGCATTAAGTGCTGGGGCTTCTGA
This sequence comes from Alkalihalobacillus pseudalcaliphilus, assembly GCF_028610675.1. Taxonomy (NCBI): domain Bacteria; kingdom Bacillati; phylum Bacillota; class Bacilli; order Caryophanales; family Bacillaceae; genus Alkalihalobacillus; species Alkalihalobacillus pseudalcaliphilus. The sequence continues at coordinate 293,951 of NZ_JAQQWS010000003.1, read as the reverse complement.
CATGAGTAGCTGGTTACTACTAGGATTACCTGGAGCTATATACCTTGGCGGGATGAATGAAATTTGGCTCGCTGTCGGGTTAGCCATTGGTGCGTATTTAAATTGGCAGTTTCTTGCAAAAAGATTAAGACTTTATACGGAAAAAGCGAATGACTCAATTACTTTACCTGACTTTTTTGAGAATCGCTTCCGAGATGACTCAAAGGCGTTACGAGTGATTTCAGCGATTATTATCTTAGTCTTTTTTACGTTTTATTCTTCATCAGGGCTAGTTGGTGGTGCGTTATTATTCCAATCATCTTTCGGCATGTCATATACACAGGCATTATGGATTGGGGCACTCGTTATTGTTTCCTATACATTTATCGGCGGGTTTTTAGCAGTTAGCTGGTCTGATTTATTCCAAGGAACATTAATGTTTTTAGCGCTTGTTATCGTACCTGTTGTAGCGATTACGGAAATTGGTGGCTGGAATGAAACGGTTCAAGCGATCGGTTCATTAGACACTGCCTATTTAGATGCGTTCCAAGGAGTTGGATTTATTGCTATTATATCTTTACTTGCGTGGGGATTAGGTTACTTTGGACAACCGCACATTATCACACGTTTTATGGCTGTTAAATCGACGAAAGAAATTCCAAAAGCACAAGCTATCGGAATGACTTGGATGATTCTTTCACTATTTGGTGCGGTGTTTACTGGTTTAACCGGCTTAGCTTACTTCTCAGAATTTGGACCTGCAGGCCAGCCATTACCTGAAAATCAACACGAAACCGTGTTTATTTTATTTACTCAGTTATTAATGAATGAATGGGTAGCAGGCTTCTTGATCGCAGCAATTCTTTCCGCTATTATGAGTACGATTGACTCTCAGCTCCTTGTTTCGTCAAGTGCTTTGGCAGAAGACTTTTATAAGCCATTTATAAGAAAAAATGCTTCACAAAAGGAATTAATGTGGGTAGGTCGTATCGGTGTCTTGTTAATTGCCGTTATCGCTGTGTTACTCGCTTATAACCCAGATAGTTCGGTACTAGAACTTGTAAGTTATGCTTGGGCTGGTTTTGGTTCTGCATTTGGCCCTGTATTGTTGTTAGCGTTATTCTGGAAGGGCATGACGCGAAATGGTGCCCTTACTGGTATGATTGTTGGTGGTTTAACTGTAATCATTTGGGCAGAACTTGAAGTAATTCTTGGGTGGTTCGGGATGACGGAAGCGACCTTTGCTTCGATATCAATTTTTGGACTTTATGAAATTATCCCAGGCTTCATTTTAGCGGGACTGTCGGCTATTCTTGTTAGTTTATTAGGGAAAGAGCCTTCTCAAGAAATACAAGAAGAATACGATGCTGTAAAAAAATTATCAGATGAATTAAGATAAAAATGTCTAATATGCCTGTTACATGCTGTTTGGAAAGAACTTAGCATGTGACAGGCTTTTTTCAATAGAAAGAGGAAACAATGCTTAGGCTGAAATTAAGTCGGATAAAGTTAGTACCTTTGTTATTAGGTGTATAGATAATGGGATACAACACAAGGTAGAAAAACGGAGCCCGATGCCGAGTAAAACAAAATACGCAGCAATGAGAGAAGAAAGTTTGGCTTCAATGCCGAGTAAAACAAAATACGCAGCAATGAGAGAAGAAAGTTTGGCTTCAATGCGAAGCAAAACAAAATACACCGCAATGGGAGAAGAAAGTTTGGCTTCAATGCGGAGCAAAACAAAATACGCAGCACTAAAAGAGTCAAAACAAACGCCCGTGTGGTCGAAACTGAAATCCTACTCCACTCAGGGGTTTTGTTGCCTATCGAACGGTAATTTGGTATCATTAATAATATTGTCAAGATGAACGAAAATGAAGGGGTGAGTGGAGAAAATGTCTCAAATTTCGAAGGATCAAGTTAAGCATGTAGCCCATTTAGCACGCCTTGCGATTACAGAAGATGAAGCAGAAATGTTTGCCGAACAGTTGGGTAATATTATCTCTTTTGCGGAACAGTTAAATGAGCTTGACACAGAGAATATCGAACCAACTACACATGTATTAAATATGACCAATGTGTTACGTGAAGACAAGCCAAACGAAGGCTTACCGGTTGAAGATGTCTTAAAGAATGCACCAGATCATGAAGATGGACAAGTTAAAGTACCATCAATTTTAGATTAATAGGAGGGTAGGCCCACATGTCATTATTTGATTTACCGATGTCAGAGCTTCACAGTAAGCTTCAGAAAAAAGAGCTGAAGGTTTCTGACCTCATTGACCAATCATATAAACGAATTGCTGAGGTAGAAGATAGAGTCAAGGCTTTTGTTACTTTAGATGAAGAGAAGGCTCGTACCTATGCAGCCGAATTAGATGAAGCATTAGGAACGGATCGTTCATTTGGAACACTTTTTGGAATGCCAATCGGAGTGAAGGATAATATCGTCACGAAAAATTTGCGGACAACGTGCTCAAGTAAAATCCTTGAGAACTTTAATCCGATTTATGATGCAACCGTTGTACAAAAACTGCAAGAAGCAGAAGCGGTAACAATTGGTAAACTTAATATGGATGAATTTGCGATGGGTTCTTCAAATGAAAACTCAGCCATACATATTACAAAAAACCCGTGGAATTTAGATTATGTTCCAGGTGGATCAAGTGGTGGTTCAGCTGCAGCTGTAGCCGCTGGTGAAGTCCCATTCTCGCTTGGTTCTGATACAGGAGGCTCAATTCGTCAGCCAGCTGCTTATTGTGGTGTTGTTGGTTTAAAACCAACATACGGTCGTGTTTCTCGTTATGGATTAGTTGCTTTTGCCTCATCTTTAGATCAAATCGGCCCTATTACAACAAATGTTGCTGATAATGCTTATCTATTACAAGCGATTTCAGGTCTTGATCCTATGGATTCTACATCAGCTCATGTAGATGTGCCAAACTTTACGGAAAAGCTGGAGCAAGGAGTAAAAGGTCTTAAGGTGGCTGTACCTAGAGAGTATTTAGGTGATGGTGTTGATCCTGAAGTGGCTGACTCAGTACGAGAGGCGCTTAAAATCTTAGAGCGTGAAGGGGCAACATGGGAAGAGGTTTCCTTGCCACATTCTAAATACGCTCTGGCAACGTATTATCTAATTTCTTCATCTGAGGCTTCTGCGAACTTATCTCGATTTGATGGTGTTCGTTACGGCTATCGTTCTGAGGATGCAGAGAACCTGCTTGATATGTATAAGAAGACACGCGCAGAAGGATTCGGCGATGAGGTCAAGCGTCGTATTATGTTAGGAACGTTTGCTTTAAGTTCTGGTTACTATGATGCTTATTATAAAAAAGCTCAAAAGGTTCGTACCTTAATTAAGCAAGACTTTGAGAATATCTTCAAAGATTATGATGTTATTTTAGGGCCAACGACACCAACTACTTCATTTAAAGTCGGTGAAAAAACGAAGGATCCGATGACGATGTATGCCAATGATATTTTGACCATCCCAGTTAACCTTGCTGGTGTACCAGGAATATCTGTACCATGTGGCTTTAAGGATGGTCTTCCTTTAGGTCTACAAATCATCGGCAAACACTTTGATGAAGCAACGATTTACCGTGTTGCCAACGCTTATGAAAAAGCAACGGATCACCATAAACAAAAGCCGGAACTGTAAGGAGGGGAGTTAACTATGAATTTCGAAACGATTATTGGACTTGAGGTTCACGTCGAATTAAAAACAGAATCAAAAATATTTTCAGCGAGCCCAAATCACTTTGGAGCTGAGCCGAATGCGAATACGAGTGTGATTGATTTAGGATATCCTGGTGTTTTACCTGTGCTAAATAAAGCAGCGGTTGAATTTGGAATGAAAGCAGCAATGGCATTAAATTGTGAAATTGCTACGGATACGAAATTTGACCGTAAAAACTATTTTTATCCGGATAACCCGAAAGCCTACCAAATTTCTCAATTTGATAAACCGATTGGTGAGAACGGTTGGATTGAAATTGAAGTTGGTGGTAAAAAGAAAAAAATAGGAATTACTCGCCTTCATTTAGAAGAAGATGCCGGTAAATTAACCCACTCTGGAAATGGTTACTCATTAGTGGACTTTAACCGTCAAGGTACACCACTAGTAGAAATCGTTTCTGAGCCAGACATTCGTACACCTGAAGAAGCCTACGCGTATCTTGAGAAGTTAAAAGCGATTATTCAATTTGCTGGAGTATCTGATTGTAAAATGGAGGAAGGTTCCTTACGTTGTGATGCAAATATTTCTTTACGTCCGGTTGGGCAAGAGAAATTTGGTACAAAAGCTGAGCTCAAAAACCTAAACTCCTTTAACTTTGTTCGAAAAGGCTTAGAGTATGAGGAGAAGCGTCAAGAGCAAGTGCTTTTATCTGGTGGAATTATTGAGCAAGAAACACGTCGTTTTGATGAATCAACAGGTAAAACGATCTTAATGCGAGTTAAAGAAGGTTCTGATGATTACCGTTACTTCCCAGAGCCAGACTTAGTAGCTCTGCATATTGACGATGAATGGAAAGAGCGTGTTCGTGCTTCTATTCCTGAGCTACCAGATGCAAGAAAAGCTCGTTATGTGGAAGAGTTGGGATTACCACCTTATGATGCAATGGTTTTAACGTTAACAAAAGAAATGTCTGATTTCTTTGAGGAAACAGTTGCTAAAGGCGGTGACGCTAAGTTATCTTCTAACTGGTTAATGGGTGAAGTTTCTGCATACTTAAATGCTGAGCAAAAAGAGTTAAAGGATGTCGCTTTAACACCTGAAGGCTTAGCGAAAATGATTGACCTTATCCAGAAAGGGACGATTTCATCTAAGATAGCGAAAAAGGTCTTTAAGGATTTAATTGAAAAAGGCGGAGACCCAGATGAGATTGTGAAGGAAAAAGGACTTGTCCAAATTTCTGATGAGGGTGAGCTTTTGAAAATGGTGACAGATGTTCTCGATCAGAACCAACAATCCATTGAAGACTTTAAGAACGGAAAAGATCGTGCTTTAGGATTTTTAGTCGGTCAAATTATGAAGGCTTCTAGAGGGAAAGCAAATCCACCAATGGTCAATAAACTTTTATTAGAGGAAATGAATAAGCGTTAAAATACAAAAAGACCGGAATAAGTGAATGTATCACTTATTCGGTCTTTTTTAGTTAGTAACTAGACGTTTTTAAAGAGCCCGTCTTTAATAGGGTTACGCATTTGGTAAATGTTAATGACAATGACTTTTAGTACGGCATAACCAGGAATGGCGATAATCATCCCGATAAATCCAGCCAGATTACCTGCTGCCAAGACAAGGGTAATAACCGTTAATGGGTGAACACTAAGCTTTTTACCCATAATATTTGGTGTGATAAGATTACTTTCTGCTTGTTGTACGGCTAGCGTGATAACGGATACCCAAATCATCAGGATGGGGCTTTGGATTAAAGCGATGGTTAGGGCTGGTAAAAAAGCTAACCAAGGACCAAGGAATGGAATCATATTTAATAAGAATGCTAATAAAGCAAGCAATAGAGCATATTCAAGTCCGATAACGGTGTAGCCAATAAATAACAATATTGCTAAGATGAGTGCAGCTAAAACTTGCCCCTGAACATAACTTTTCAGTGTAAAGTCAATTTCCTCTAATAATTTCTTTACCCATTTTCTAAGGTCACCTTTGAAAAGATTATAGATAGCAGGTGCGAACTTATCATGGTCTTTTAACATAAAGAAAAAGAAAAAAGGTACTAATATCAAAGTAAGTGTTGTGGAAACGGCTCCGCTTAAAAAGGAAATGACATAACTCGAGCTTACAATTAAAATATTTTCTACATTATCTAATAATGAATTTACGGTTTGTTCTAATTGGACAGGTATATAGTTCTCGCCGTTAATATATCTAGTAATAAGCTCTTCTATTTGCTGGAAAATCACCGGAGCATTTTGAATAAGCTTGTTGGCTTCATTGATGAGTGGTTCAAGCATAAATACGAGACCTGTTGCAAGCAATGCCATAACAAAAAATAGGATTAATAAGGCACTTGCCCATTGAGGCATTTTTAAAGCTAACCATTTTTGGAGTGGTACGGTAATGTAAAATAACAGTCCTGCTAAGAGTACAGGTATTAGAATTGTCGTAATCACAATCCAAATCGGATCAAATAACCAACGGATGTCAATAAAATTCTTAATAATAAAAGTGAGTAGAAGGATACCTATTCCTAATTGAAACCATAATTTGTTGAGCATTTACCAATCTCCTTTTGTATGAAAGTTACTTATGGGCGATAGTTTGTGCCATGAAGTTAGCTGGTCATCCATCTTGCGATCAATGACCTTAGTTGGACAGTGCTCCCTGTTTATTCAGGCCGACTCCTGATGATGATCGAGTTGTAAACGTGCCAACAGTTTAAACAGTCGCCACTACTTTCATCTTTGTTGGTGGCGAAGTGAATGGGGCTTCGCCATGATTATTTTGTGTTTATTACTATTATACAAGAAAATAGGTGATTACATGTACACATGTACATAGTATAAATATGACGATGTAATGTATGTCATAGCCTAAAAGATTAAAAATAATCTTGATGCAATATGAAATGAGGAGCATCATGAGGATTAACAATATAATCTCTATGAACATTATACCCCCTAATGTCAGTCTTCTGATAGTCGTATTTATAATCATCATAATGCCTAACGTAACGTTATATGCAAGAGGCAAATAGGTTTTAGAATATTTTCTAAAGGCTAATCTTGTGATGAATCCATGAAAAAAGAGATAGTTAGTCTAATTCGGACTAACTATCTCTTTTATTCTTAGTTTTTAGCGATATAGCTGAATGTTCGCTCGTCGATGCGAGAGTTCATGTTCAAATTGTTCTTGACGAATAAATTCTTTAAGCTGTGCTTCTGAATAAGCTCGCTTCTTAACAGTAATTGTGAATATAAGAAATTGAAATGTCATGAGTATCTACCTCCTTTGTCTTACTCTTTCAGGTGTGCCCTTTCACCTTTGCATACCAGTCTAATAAAATCACTTCCAACATAAACACTTCATACGACCTCCTTTTTCATTTTTGACTGTTTTACCTGTTTTAAAACGGAAAGAATATTTATTTATGAAAACTCAGCAGTTAAGCTGAGGGTTCAACGAAAAAAGCCACAGAACAGATCTGTGGCTTTGGGGAAAAGGATACAAAAAACCACAGAGATCGCCCCTGTGGTTGGATATAAGAGATAATTAAAACCTATGAAAGGGTATAGGCCTTCTCTAAGACAGGTAACGATGCATATATAATTGTTGGTTGTTCAGATTGTGTTGTAAATAACTTCAACATAGTCATCGACCTCCTTAGATAATTTAAATTACTCTGATAATTATAACGGGTGGTAATGGAATTGTAAATAGGCATCTTGAAAATTTATATGAAAGTTGGTGCGAACATGGAGCGTTACTCGTCGCTACCGAAAATTATGCTCCGCGTCCTGCTGGGTGGCACTGAACTAATTAGCTTCGCTAGTGGATTTCAGCTCTGCCACTACTTCCCGCGGGAGTCTCCGCATATTTTCGTCCGCTGGGTTACAGTAATTCTTTAGTTCAAAAAAACAATCCAACACTATTCTTTTAAAATGAAAAAGAACAAAATCAAATTGAATGAAGTTCCACCAGTTAAAATGCCAGACACCACTCTCATTCTTGTTGGTGATGATTTGTGACCGCAAATCATTATTGGTATTTTATTTGATTGTTAGCTGATTGGTAAGTCTATAATATAGTTACATATTTTTTTCTTAAAAGTGTAGGGGATTCTAAAGTTGACGCGTCTAATAGGTAGACTAGCAGAAAGGGGGAGTGGCAATGGCATGGAGGAGCTAGTGATGAAAGCCCAAAAAGGTGACGAAAAAGCCTTTCAAGAAATTGTTGAACAGTATCGTGTTCATGTTATTCGTACGATAATACCAATCGTTAAAAATGTGAAGGATGCCGAGGACTTAGCTCAAGATGTTTTTGTCCGTGTCTACTATGCTCTCCCCCAGTATGAAGCACGCGGTTTTAAAACATGGCTTACTAGGATTGCTGTTAATATGGCGATAGATGAAAAAAGAAAACAGAAAAGGCGAAATGAAGAAGCGCTCGAAAATTGGGAGGGCATGAGTGTTTCCAATGAATTAGAGGAGAAGCTTCTAAAAAAAGAAACGAAGCGTTTATTACATGAAAAACTGGAGTCGGTTCCAGAGAATTACCGCAATGTGTTAGTTGCTTTTTACATAGAAGAAAAAAGCTATCAAGAAATTGCGAGGGAGCAGATGGTAGAAGTGAAGACGATCGAAACGAAGTTATACCGAGCAAGGAAATGGGTTAAGGAACGTTGGAAGGAGGAGGATTTTCGATGAAGGAGCATTTTTCTAAGCAGGAATGGCAACTTTATATTCTTGGTGAGTATGACGAAACACAAGAGAGCAAGATGGAGGACCATTTATACACATGTGATGACTGCTTATCTGTATATATGGATTTACTTGAGCAAGTAGACGTTGGAACAACGGAACCGGTTAGTTTTGTCGAATCGATAATGACTAAGGTTGAGCCGATAGCAAAAGCCCATCAACAGCTTCATATGAAATCGGATATGAAAACTAACGAGCTCAAATCGAAAAAGAAAAAAGGAGCATCTCGAAAACAAACCTTCCTTCACTATATTTTGGCAGCCTCCTTAACCTTTATTCTGATGACTTCAGGTATCTTTGAAGATATTGCCGAGGGGGCCCACCAGGAACAAGTAGAGCGTGAAGTTGTGATGGCTACTAAGGAACCAGCTGTTTCAGAACGAGTTTTAGATAAAATTTCACAAGTATTTGATCAGATGATCAACACAGAAAGGGGTAAGCAGCATGAATCGGAGTAATTTAATTGCATTCTTTTTAGCGTTTATACCAGGAGCGAGTTTCTTTTATTTAAGAAGACCCTTCATAGCCTCCTTTTATGGCTTGATGTTTATGATATTCTTTTTAGTTAGCTTATTTATTATGGCTGATTATGGCTATTTATTTGCTGGTGAGTCTATTATTACAATGTTTTTGGCGATGTGTGTTTGGTTTATCCAATTCCTGCATTCGATAATAAACATCTTAAAGGATCCAGTACAATCTGTAAATAATGAGGACGGTCTTGTTGAAAAAACAGATGATGGAGAACGTCTATTTATTACATTTATGTCGTTATTACCAGGATTAGGTCACATGCAACTTGGTTTAATGAACCGTGGATTAACGTTAATGATTGCGTTCTTTGGTTTATTAACGATGCTGATTTTTATCACAGCGATTACAGGCCATGCGGTTTTCCTCGTGTTCTTAGGCGTGCTGCCGATTATCTGGATTTATAATATGTTCGATGTCATTCAATTCTTAAATAGAAAAGGAAAAGGTGAAGAACTAAAGGACCGCTCTATTTTAGAGGATATTGAAGCAAATCGAGTAGGTAAAAAGAGTAAACCGATTGCGATGTTATTTGCGATTTTTCCAGGGGCAGGTCATCTCTACTTAGGGTTACAAAGTCGAGGTATTCAATTAATGGCTTTGTTCTTAATTGGTATTTTCTTAATGGATATGTTGAGGCTTTCCATGTTTCTATTCTTAATACCGATTGTATGGTTTTATAGTTTCTTTGATGCTCTGCAAAAAGTGGCTCAATATGATGAGGGTGTTGAAGATGTACCGATTTTAACCGCTTTTCGTAATTATCAAAAATGGATCGGAATTGGAGCAATCCTGTTAGGGGCTTATTATTTATTTGATCAAGTTTTGCTTCATATGTTAGCACCGGTGTTTGAAACATATTTTAGTACGGACTTACGCTTTATGTATTATCAATATTTCCAAACATTTGTGGTTTGTTCCTTATTAATTGGAGCGGGGCTACATCTGTTGTCTGGTTCAAAAAAGAAAGAGAAAAAGAAAGAGGTCGCGGAAGGGGAGTCGTAAATGAGGACTTGGAGAGTTGGCTCATTTTCAATGGGCATTACATTAGTGTTGTTAGGGGTCGTTTTAGTTGCCTCGAATTGGCTCAATGTAAGTATGTATGAATTATTTATGTCTTGGTGGCCATTTTTACTGATTATTGTCGGCACGGAAATGCTTATTTATTTGAAAAAACGTGATGATGAGGATGCCCGCATCAAATATGATTTCCTTAGTATCTTTTTTGTAGGGATTATTGGGACGATTGCCTTGAGTTTTATGTTTTTGTCTGTATCTGGCTTAATGGAACAGTTTCGTTATTCTGTGACACATAAAACGGAAACGACTCATAATCTGCCATCTTATTCTGAGGAAGTCAATAACCGTTATGAGAAGGTTGTGGTGGAAGTAGGAAATCAGCACGTGAATGTAGAGGCTTCTGAACATGAAGCTGTTGAGGTGTTTGGGACATATCAGTCGATTGAGGATGAGTTAGTGGAGAGCCAGGATGACTATATGTTGACAGAAGTGAAAGGTGATACGCTCTATATTACGTTAAAAGACTTACCTAAAGTGAGTGGTTTCTTTTCTTATCAACCTTTAACAAGACCAACCATTCTAGTTCCTGCTGAGTTGGAATTAGAGGTCAGAGGTCGTAATTATGAAGGAAAAATCACCCTGTATCCAAGCGAACTATCTGCTAATTGGTATATTCAACATGAAGGAGCCATTGAAACATACTTATCAAATCAAAGCAATGTCACCTTACAAGGGGAACAGATATGGGTAAATAACGGTGAACAGGAGAGTACTTCTTTTCAAACAGGAAGTGGCGAGAACCGAATCTCCTATGTGAGCTCTAGCACTATTTTTGTTTATACTCAGCCATGACTGATAGGCTGAGTTTTTGTTGTCAATTATTTTTTTAGGAACTAAGCGAATATCGAAGCAATTCGTGAATCTTTTTGTAAAATTTGTTGTTTACGACCTTTTTGATGTAAAATAGGAGTGAATATATGGATGACAATATGTGGAACTAGGAACTTGGCTATTAGGTCAGGTTTTCCGTTTGTGTATAAGGGTGAGACAAGACATAATTATGTAAACAAACTCATACAATGAAACACATTTTATATTTGTACTTCGTTCGTTTATTAGGGGGATATTTATGAAACGAGCACGATTGATTTATAATCCAAGTTCAGGCCGTGAACAAATTAGAAAAAATTTAGCCTATGTTTTAGAGCGACTAGAGGAAGTCGGTTATGAAACTTCTGCCCATGCAACAACGGGGGAAGGCTGTGCGACGAGGGCCGCTAAAAAGGCAGCTGAAAATGGGTATGACCTCGTTATTGCAGCAGGCGGTGATGGTACGATTTTTGAAGTTATTAATGGACTAGCTCAATTGCCGAATAGACCAATGCTAGGCTTGATTCCGGCTGGTACTACGAATGACTTTGCCCGAGCTCTTGGGATTCCAAGGGATATTGAAAAGGCCTGCGATGTGTTATGTGGTGAACATATTGAGCCAATTGATATTGGGAAAGTGAATGATAAATACTTTATTAATATTGCTGCTGCTGGTGCTTTAACGGAACTCACGTATGAGGTTCCGAGTAAAATGAAGACATTAGTCGGTCAGTTAGCCTATTATATTAAGGGGCTTGAGATGTTACCACAAATAAAGCCTACTTTTGTCCGAATTGAATATGATGGGAAGTTATTTGAAGGCGACATTATGATGTTCCTAGTCTCTAATACGAATTCGGTTGGTGGGTTTGAGAAGCTTGCTCCTGATGCCTCGTTACAGGATGGGATGTTTGATTTTATTATCGTGAAGAAAACGAGCTTTCCAGAGTTTTTAACACTAGCTGGTATGGCTTTACGAGGTGAGCATTTAAATCACTCGAAGGTCATTTATGTGCAAGCAAATCGAATTAAAGTGCATGTGGAAGGCGAGGATATGAAGCTGAATTTGGACGGGGAGCATGGTGGACAACTACCGGCAGAGTTTGTGAATCTCTATCAGCATTTTCAGATGCTAACGCCTAAGGATAGGAAAAAGAAAGATTAAGGTATGGGATCAGCTCTGATGGTAGAGCTGATTTTTTTTTGAAAGCTGACTCAAGGCGATATGCTTATCTTTGATAAGTGCTCCGGGAATGGGGGCACGCTATTTTGTTAGAGAATTTCTCATACAAAAAAATAAATGAATGTTAGCAAGAGGCCTAGAAAAAGCAAGGAAGTAACAACATAAGTGGAGGAAAAGCCGTGCTATTTTGTAGGAAAAAAACAAAACATATTGAATATAGTGTAGTACACTTTAAAAATGAAAGTGGAGTAAAATCCAATCTTAATGTATATCAATGATAGGGATTAATATCCTGTATTTGTTATAGGATGGTTTTATATGAACGAATTTGAATTATAGGTGGTGGATAGGGTGGATTTGCTAATATTTATCGGTTCTTATTTTTTAATGAGTGTACTCGTTTCGGTTGTATTTTTAGGCATTCTTTTTTCAAGCTTATTTATGATAAATAAGTTGTTTAAAATGACGGAGGAAAAGTGGGGCTCTCTCCTTTCATCTAAAAGTGGTCAAGGAGCGTTTTTACTTTTATTTGTGCCTTATATAATCACGGTATTGTTCATGCTTCCGTTAAGCTTATTTTGGTTTGGGTTTATCAATTTTCCAAATGAGTGGGTTGGAGCGTTATCGATATTTTTTCTTTTAATGGTAGTGACGGTTGTTAAATTTGCAAAGGTGAAAGGTGAAATTCGGACGAGATTCATATCAATGTCGTGAAATGTTCGTAGAAGTAAGTTTATGTATGGGAGGTAGAGGGATGGAAACAAATGAGAAAAGAGGCTCAAATAGAGGGATTTTAATCGCTATTTTAGTTTGTTTAATTTTATTGGTCTTCAATCAGAATAATAGTCATTACAACTATGATAACTTCCCAAGCTATATTGAAACTAATGTTACTGAAGACAAAGTAATCCCTGTAGGGGAAGATAAGATCGTCATTTATAATCATGGTGAGGTTAATGTGTTCAGATGGGATGAAGAAGGAGAACGGTTTAATTGGTTGGAATCCTTTTATCCTTATGACCGTATTGGTGAAGAGGGGTTTCAGTTAGATTCTGAATAATTTTAAATACGTAGATAGTTTCTGAAACGTTATGAGGTAAGCGTTCGTTCTATTTCAAGTAAGTGAGTGTTAAGAGATGGAGTGAATGTGATGAGACGTGTTTACGTAATTTTGCTTATTGTTTTGTTCTGTTCAAGTTGCGTTTCTCAAGATGAGCAGAGTGAGCAAGGTATGCCTGCTGAAAAACCAGATGATTTTGATTTCTCATTAAAGTATGGGATGGGTTTAAATATGAACGAATTAAATACATATGAGAATACGTACACGAAGGATTTGATTGAAGATGGGACGGCAACAACGGAGCTATTTTTGACGGAGGAGGAGATAGCATATATTTATGAGCAATTTCGGCAATTAGGTGTGAAAGACTTACCTCATGATCGTGCAACGGGAAAGTACATTACATGTATGGAACCGCATTCTACCTATGTATTGAAAATGACCGTTGCAGAAGAAGAGTTTCGCTTGAAATGGGATACGGCTTGTGAAACGCCGGCGAAAATAGCGTGGGAAAAGTTTGTCAATAATCTCGAATCAACGATTATTTTTGTGAAGGAAGAATATCAACAGTTACCTGAGGCTAAAGGGGGGTATGAATAAGTGTTATATGCTCTTAAATGAGCAATCTTTTAGTATGACTATTTGAGTAGAATGAAACTAAAAAGGACAAACCATATTTCTAATAGGTGTGGTTTGTCCTGTTGTGTGTTCTTCTTATCACCCCTTCATAAGGAGCATTTTATCAAGATTTTTTCCTTCTTTTAATGATATAAAAAATGGCTACGGTTAGAATTAAGATAATGGCTGTGCTGAAGAGCCAAGTAAACGATGAATATTGATTATTTAGGCGATCTTCTGCTGTATATTCAATGATAACCTCCCTCTCAACAGGTAGTTCAGGAAGCTCATCTTCTGCCCAACTCCAGGGCTCGGTATTGCCACATGCCGAGATATAAGCTTTATTGCCCGACATTTTTCCGAAAACTAAATACGTTTGATTTTCGTTAAGTGATTGTCTGAGCCATTGTCCTTCTGAATCAAGTGCCGTAAAGGTTGGTGAGACATCGCCTTTAAAAACAAGCTCTACATCAAATAGAAATCGATCATTGGCAAAGATTGATTGAATGGATGTTAGTGTGCCTTTGAAAACAAAATCAGACTCTTCAAAAGCTGTAACTCGGTCGGGGAGCTCCACACAGCTTAAAGCATAGGTTTTGCCCGGTTGAAAGCTGACGACCGAAAAACAAAGGATAAGAAGAGTAAGCCAAAGAGTTCTTTTCATATGTGATCCTCCTATTTTAATACGTAATGATGATCTATAGATGTTGAACGGCAAAAATGGGCGTAAGGTTACAAAGTGCTCATAAAAATAATTAATGCCGGCGAGTTATGCGGAGACTGCCCGCAGGACGTGAAGCATCATTTTCGGTGCGACGATTAACGCTCTATGTTCGCACTTTCATATAAAACGCCGATACCGGAGCAAAACCGATCCACCATCAACAAAGATGAAAGTCTTGTGCAGATACGGAAGCCAAACCAGGTAGTAACTGCACAAAGAGGGGGTTAATGTGCAGATACGGAAGCTAAACCAGGTAGTAACTGCACAAAGAGGGGGTTAATGTGCAGATACGGAAGCTAAACCAAGTAGTATCTGCACAAAGAGAGGGTTAATGTGCAGATACGGAAGCTAAACCAAGTAGTATCTGCACAAAGAGAGGGTTAATGTGCAGATACGGAGGCCAAACCAGGTAGTATCTACACAAAGAGGTGGTTAATGTGCAGATAAGGAAGCTAAACCAAGTAGTAACTGCACAAAGAGGGGGTTAATGTGCAGATAAGGAAGCTAAACCAGGTAGTATCTGCACAAAGAGAGGGTTAATGTGCAGATAAGGAAGCTAAACCATGTAGTAACTACACAAAGAGGTGGTTAATGTGCAGATACGGAAGCCAAACCAGGTAGTAACTGCAAAAAGAGAGGGTTAATGTGCAGATGCGGAAGCTAAACCAAGTAGTAACTGCACAAAGAGGTGGTTAATGTGCAGATACGGAAGTCAAACCTTGGAGTAACTACACGAAAACGTCTGAACGTGTTAGTTACTGGAGGGAAGTGCGTGAGTAACTACACGAAAAAGCCTGAACGTGTTAGTTACTGGAGGGAAAAGTGTGAGTAACTACACGAAAACGTCTGAACGTGCCAGTTACTCAAAGGGTAGTTAATTGTTTTGTGATCTTGAGAATTAGTAGTAACCCAGCGGGCGAGTCATGCGGAGACTCTCTGGAGAAAAGCTCCCGTGGGAAGTAGTGGCAGAGCCGAAATCCACAAGCGAAGCTAGTTAGTTCGGCGCCACGTGATTGTCGCGGAGCATGATTTTCGGTAGCGACGGGCAAAGCTCCACACGTGAGTACCAGCATCAACTTTCATATAAATACCGTTGACCTCCCAAACTGTCAACGGCACTATCCATTTAAAATGTAAAGTGGTTTCTCACTACTTTATTCTAGTCCTTGTCTGGCCATTTCTCTATATTCTTCTTCACCAGAAGCTTCGGCAAACTCTGCCACATCAATCGGATAGGTAGAATAAAGTTCAATAATATGCTCCTTCATTTTTGGCCACGTATAACCACCAGCTTTTTCATAGTAATGAAGTAACTTATCTAAAGCTTCTTCACCGAAAACAAGATAGTGAGGAATAAAATCCTTGGAAATATCGGCAATCTGCGCCTCGGTCCAATCGATCATTCCAGTAATTTCTCCGGCTTCGTTAATCATCATATGACCGACATGACCATCACCATGAATCATACCCGTCACCTTTGGCCAATACTCATCCGTATTTAACCACTGCTGCCAACGATTCAGCAAATCTGGGTTCACCTTATAATCTTGCTTCACTTTCTCAATTCTTTCTTTCATCGTTTGGCGAATTTGTTCAGCGGTCTGTCTTTTCGTTAGTTCAGGTAAGGCTTCACCTTCAACGGGTAGATGATGTAAATGAACAAGGCATTCCGCCAAAGATTGATGGTAAATTTCAGGAAGATTCTTTTCGTCAATTTCGTAAACATATGCTTTTTGTTCCATATCGATGGTGGCAGCGGGTACGCCTGCTAGTGGTCGATAAGCAATCAACTCAGGTGTGTAAACTTCCCAAATAGGTACTTCAAAAGGAACAAACTTAGCAATATAAGCTAACGTATCTTTTTCGGCGGCTGTCCTTGTAAAAACCTCCGTCCGTCGAGGCATTCTAAGTAACCACTTATTACCTGTAACCGACTCAGCGATCGCAACAAGAAAGTCTAGTCCTGATTGATTAACACGAATGGAGGCAGCGTCTAATTCAATGCCATTCTTTTTTGTAATTTCCATAATTTCATTTCCCGTATTTCCGTTATTTTTCTTCATAGTAAACACTCCTTAATTTAAATATAGTTGCTTGTTTTGTAAGGTATATTGTACATCAGCAATTCGCTTCACAAACGTTCGATCGTGTGAGACAAGTACGATCGTTCCTTCATAACCTTGAATAAATTTTTCTAAAGCTAAAATCGCATCGATATCGAGAAAGTTCGTCGGCTCATCTAAGATGAGAATATTATAACGCCCCAAAAACAGCTGGCAAAGCAAGAGACGAATCCGTTCTCCACCGCTTAAGGTGCAAATATCTTTGGAGAGGTCACTCCCACCAAAGCACATCGAATGCAAGGCAGCTCTAATCACTGTTTCCTCATGGTCACTGCGCTCTTTTAAATAATCATAGACGCTTTCAGATTTCTCAAATTGATAGCTTAATTGGTCATAATAACCGATTTGGGCTTTAAGAGAGAGTGTCAGGTCATGACCATTCTCAAGGATATGATGAAGTAAAGTTGACTTACCAGATCCATTCTCGCCTGTTAAAGCAATGGTTTTACCTACAGGGAATTGAAAACTGGCCTGTTTGAGCAAAAGTTTATTTCCTGCATATAAGGTTAGCCGCTCTGCCATAATTGGAAATTTATTATGCAGCTGCAAAGACTGTGATTGTGGGAATGAAATCGTTCGTTCCCATTCAGGTGCTTTCACTACTTCAAGCTGTTCGGCACGATGCTCTAGAGATTTGGCTGTTTGCTGCATCGCTTTTTGCACGTTATCTTTTGATTTTGAAGCAGATAGTCGACTTGGTGATTGATTTTTCGCCGCATTTTTCTTTCCTTGTGTTACTTTTTTCGCCTTCTTTAATTTATCCTCAGCCGATTTTATTAATCGTTCTTTCTCTTTTATATACTTTTCATGCTTTTCCTGCTGTTGCTCTTTTTCTAATTGCTTTTGCTGTAAATAGTCCGTGTAATTGCCACTATACTCCGTGACTTTTCCATCCTTCACTTCCCAAATTTTATTGACAAGCTGGTCGAGTACGTAACGGTCATGGCTAACGATAAGTAGGGCACCATAATAATAAGCAAGCTGATCCAGTAAAAACTGTTGACCGTTCTGATCTAGATGCGTCGTTGGTTCATCTAATAATAGACCCTCATGGTAGTTAGAAAAAAGCTGGGCTAGCTTAAGGCGTGATTGCTCACCACCACTTAAATGCCCGTGACTTTTCCCATTTATATTTAAGAGCCCGAGCATTTTATAGTCTGCATCATGCTCTGTGGGGGGAGCTGTCTGTTCAAAATAGCCAAAGTCAATTTGTCTATGAACATGACCTTTTGTTGGTAAAATCTCCCCCTTCAACAATTTTAATAAGGTACTTTTTCCACTCCCGTTTTTGCCAACAATACCAATGCGGTCAAATTGGTAAACAGACAGTTTTTCAATATCCAGAATGGTCTGGTCTAAAAAACTTACTTCAATATGGGCCAGTTCTAATTGTAATGTTTCCATTGTTTATTCCTCCTATTTGTTGCACAAAAAAATCACAGACCTCTGCCTGTGATAAGGAGTAAACGGGAAACACGTTGCCGGGCTTCTTTTTTACACAATGTCTTTTTAGTTTTTAGGAAATTAAGGACGGTGCTGGTACTAAAAGTTATGCCTCAAGAGGTCTCGTCACTTGCTTTCACAAGTTAACTTCATCTCAGATCTTGGGCCTCTATGCACCACCACCAACCCATTCAAGTAAATGCAGTTGTAAAGAGCGATAACAACATAAACTCGTGATGAGTAGCCAAAAATTTTCCTATTAACGTTGTGTAGAATGAAATATACATATAAAAAAGAAAGGCAGAACGAGTCGGCCTTTCCGTCAATAGCAGTTACTACTGCTGTTTGTAGGATTATTAAAAAAGGTCAGACTGCTCCCGTTTACTCTGTTTCACAAACAGAGCCTTTGAACGTATTTAATTACGAGTTCAAAGTTGGGAAACGCAATCTCATAAAACACATATTTTAACAATCCTCCTCCGATTAAAGTTATTTCTAGTTTAAGGGACGATCTAAATGGTGTCAATGTTTCTTTCGTTTTTGGAAAAATGATGTATTTATTTTTGGATAGGATTTACATATAGATGAGTTCGGATTACAGTTAAAGTAAGATTTGTGAGCACAGCTCATTTCGTTCAACCAAAAGGAGGTATCGTTGGTGATTAATCCTATTATTCAAGCACCAATGGCAGGAGGTGTTACGACTCCTGGATTAGTCCACGAAGTTTGTTGCCATGGAGGTCTCGGTTTTTTGGCTGCGGGTTATCTGCCTGTAACTAAATTGAAAGAACAGATTATTCGAGTCAGATCATTAGGTACGAAGGTTTTTGGTGTGAATCTATTTGTACCTAATGAGCCTACTGTGATTACAAAAGAACTATTAGCCTATCAGGATAGGATTAATCATTTTGCAAGAGCATTCCAGATAAAAACTGGAAAGCTCGAATACTCTGATGATGCTTGGGTAGAAAAGCTTGATTTGATTAAAAAGATGGAAGTTCCGTATGTAAGCTTTACATTTGGTTGTCCCTCTAATGAATTATTTGAGCAATTAAAGGCACTACATATTCAGACAATCGTCACGGTAACGACAGTGAAGGAAGCAGAACAGGCAGAGTGTGCCGGTGCTGACTTTGTATGTGCACAAGGAATTGAAGCAGGAGGGCATAGAGGGAGCTTTATTAATGAAAAACAAATAGATGAGCCATTAACGACGAGCGTGTTAGTGGAGAGATTACTAGAAAAGATCACGATACCTATTATTGCAGCTGGTGGCGTGATGAATGGGAAACAAATTAAGAGTTTACTAGATCAAGGAGCAATAGCCATTCAGCTAGGAACCGCCTTTTTATGCTGCACAGAGAGTGGGACAAATCGCTTACATCGTGAGTCATTAATGAACAAAGCTTTTACCAAGACTGAATTAACACGTGCGTATACAGGAAGATTCGCACGTGGTCTTTCTCAACCTTTTATCGGTCAAAATAAGGATGCACCTTACGCATATCCAGAGATTCATTACCTTACTCAATCATTACGAAAAGAAGCTGTTTCAATCGGAAGAGCAGACATAGCGGCGTTGTGGGCAGGAAGTAATTTTAAGCAAATTCGCGCAATGCCAGCAGGAAAGTTGGTGAAAACATTAGCAGCAGAAGCCGGAATACTTCTTTCATGATTCTAAAAAATGAAACGATTAAGTGGAAATATTCGTATACATTAGAAAACATCAGGTAGGTGACTGGTATGGAGCATGTTGTTTATTTTAGAGAGAAGTTCTTTTCAAGAGGAATAACGGAAATTCTTGATAAAGACAATCATAAAATTGGTTATTTAGAATTAAAGTCAGGCTTTCGAACGAGAGCGTCTATTTTAGATGAGAACCAACGTGAAATGATGCGTGGAGAATTAAAAGGATTTACTTCAAAATGGTTGATGGAGGATTATCAAGGGCAGGAGCTCGGTTATGTGAAGCAAAACTATTGGTCTTGGAATAAAAAATATCATTACAATAAGGCACAGGACGATCAGGCCTATTTGTTTCAGGCTCCTGTGTTTTCAGAAGCGTATCAAATTCAAGATGGTGATGGACAGGTAGTTGGCGAGGTAAAAAGAGTAAGTTTCTTTTTCTCTGCCCCTGCTTATGAGCTAACCAATCGTTCATTGGAGCTGTCGACGGAGGAATTAATCTTGGCGATTACAGGTGTTAACGCACTGAACCGAATGTATAATGCAGCTGTTACTAGCAGCAGTCATTAATGCCGTTTCCAAAATGGTCGGGAAGTATGCTACAATCACAAGTAGCTTAAGGAAAAGGACGGCTTAAATATGAAACAAAAAGGAATACCCGTACAGAAAAATGATGTCTTGAACGTTCATATAGAGGATTTAACCCATGAAGGGGCAGGTGTCGCAAAAATAGAGGGCTACGCCTTATTTATCCCTGAAGCTTTACCAGGTGAAGAGGTAGAGGTAAAAGTCATTAAAACAAATAAAGGTTATGGCTTTGCGAAGTTAGTAAACGTTATTACGGAAAGTCCAAACCGTGTAGAGCCACCCTGTCCCATCTTCCGTCAATGCGGCGGCTGCCAAATCCAACATTTGAGCTACGAGGCTCAGCTTGTGATGAAGCAAAAGCAAGTCAAAGACGTATTAGAGCGTATTGGCGGAATTTATGATGTTCCTGTTCATCCTACACTTGGTATGGAAGAGCCGTGGCAATATCGGAATAAATCACAAGTCCCATTTGGCGAAAAAGATGGTGAATTAATCGCCGGTTTTTATCAAAAGCGTAGCCATAACATCATAGATATGGATAGTTGTATCATTCAGCAAGAGGAAAATGACCTCGCTGTGCAAGAAGTGAAGAGCATTGCTGCCCGTTATGGAATTCGTGCTTATGATGAGGAAAAACATCGCGGAACATTACGTCATGTCGTTGTCCGTCAAGGCAAAAAGACGGGTGAAATGATGATTGTTTTAGTGACAAGAGGCAAGGAGCTACCGAATAAAAAGAATGTCATTGACGATATTCGTGAATCTCTACCATCAGTCACTTCAATTGTGCAAAATGTCAATCCAAAGCGTACGAACGTCATTTTTGGTGAGACAACCTCTGTTTTATGGGGAGAAGAATATATCCATGATTATATCGGTGACATTCGTTTTGCCATCTCAGCACGCTCTTTTTATCAAGTCAATCCAGAACAGACGAAGGTTCTTTATGATAAAGCCTTAGAATATGCAGATCTTCGTGGCCATGAGACGGTCATTGATGCGTATTGCGGAATTGGTACAATCTCTTTATTTTTAGCCCAAAAAGCCAAAAAAGTACTTGGCGTTGAAATCGTCCCAGAAGCGATAAGTGATGCCAAACAGAACGCACGAATTAATGGATTTGATCATGTTGATTTTGCGGTTGGAGAAGCAGAAAAAGTCATCCCATGGTGGTATGCCCAAGGCGTGAGAGCGGATGTCTTAGTCGTTGACCCACCACGTAAAGGCTGCGATGCGGAGCTACTTGAAACAATCCTCGCAATGAAGCCAGAACGTGTCGTCTACGTATCCTGCAACCCAGCCACACTCGCCCGCGACTTGAAAGTACTAGAAGCAGGGGGATATAGAACGAAAGAAGTGCAGCCTGTTGATATGTTTCCGCAGAGTACGCATGTGGAGTGTTGCTCACTGTTAATTAGGAAGGACTAAAGGGAGCTTGATTTTGGCTCTGATTCTAAAGAGAACTATTAATTCAACAAAGAGAATAAATGAGGAAACCGATAAGTAATTATTGGCACCTTATCCTCACCTACCTCAATTCGGTTGATAAATTGTGGTAGGTTTTTCTTTGTTAACTGGTGGTCTTGAAAGAATTGGCGATACCCATATTGAAATTTTCTCAACTCATATTCGACATCAAGTCCGTTCAATACATCAGATAATTTATCCAATTTATTTTTCCATTCAATTAATTGTGTATCGATTAATTGAGTCTCTCCTTGATAATCGTCCGAAGTGATAGTTCCTTCAGCTAGTAAGCGTAAAAAAGACCTTTTTAGACTGTTAGACTTATCAACCTTATCAAGTAGCTTTTGTCTTTGGGCTGAGAGATGCTCCAGAGTCACTTCGTTGTTACGTTGAAGTTCTTTCCTCACATGCTTGTTATCAATTAGCTCTACCGCTTGCATAATATCTGAAATAACTGCTTTAGTTATTATTTCTTCCTTAATAGTATGATTTGAACAGTATTTCTTCCCGTGTTTGGCATAGCGACCACAAATATAAACAGTTCGGTTAGAGCGATACCACATCGATGCTGAACAATCTTTACAAAATAAGTAATTCGTATATAGATGTGTTTGTGCTTTTGGGATATGGTTTTTTACTTTAAAGATTTTATCTTGAACTAGCTCAAAAACATGTTCAGAGATAATTGCAGCGTGAGTATCTTTAACAACAATGTGCTTTTCTTTAGGTAACCAAATACGAGAATCGATAGTAACACTTGCTGTAGTCTCTCTACCTTGCACTGTATGACCTAAGTAATGTGGATTGGTCAAGATATATCTTATTGTAGAACCATGCCAATAGGGAGACGTTTTCTTCTTCTCAGCAACCATTGAAGGAGACGGTACATTCTCATAAGAAAGTGTCTTTGCGATGGAATCAAAGCCGATACCACTTAGGTACATTTCAAAGATGCGTTTAATTACATCAGGTTCACTTTATTTACCTAAGCATAATTTCTTATCAACTATCTTATAACCATAAGGAGGTTTAGAGGATTTGAAGAATCCCCTTTGAGCATTTGTACGTAAAGCCATCTTTATTCGTTCGGATGTTCTTTGGCTTTCTTGTTCGTAAATCCAAGCATATAAACCAAACATGTGACTTGAACCAGTCGTGGAATCAATTGCATTATCAAACGTGATGATGTCAATACCATTTTTTTCAACCACTTCTCTTACTTCATAAGACAGCTTTCCGTTTCTAGCTAAGCAATTCTTTAGCTAAGATTATGTCAAACTTCTTGTGCTTGGCGTCTTGTATTAATTGTTTAAAGCTTTCTCTCTTCTTTGATTTTGTTCCCGATTCGACATCAATATAAAATTTATACAAATCCCAGTCTTTCTCAGCAAGAAATTGATAAAAGAATCGTTGCTGGTTTTCTAAAGATGCCTTTTGTTCTTCATTGTCAGTTGAAACTCGAACGTATAGAGCACATTTCATAAGATTACTCACCTCATTTTAAATTTTGAGGTGTAGTAGTGTTTATAAGAAATATTGTCTTATTTTATTAAAGATATACACATATCAGTAAATTGTAATAATCAAATATGAAAGGTGTAAGAAAATAATAAATACAAAACAATTCGTATGGAAAATAGTGTATAATATAATTGCGTGTGGCTAGATTTTTTTGGCTTGTGTATCGCAAGCGTTTACAACAATGGTGGGGACATTTGCTTTCCTATTATTCTATTATTATCCGCTATTAATTGCTTAATGAGTAGCCACACGTACATTATTAAGGAGATAAATGATGGAATTTTATGATATTAGGACAAGAAGAGATTTAGTTGATTTTTTACATATATCCCAAAAAAGATTTACTTATTTATTATATAGAAAAGGTATAGATAATCTGTACACTTCATTTGATTTGCATAAAAAAAGTGGAGGTATCCGCAAAATACATGTTCCTAACGATGAGCTAAAAAGTATTCAAAAGGCACTTGAAACTATATTGTATACCCATAAAAGTGGATTATTAGGAGGGGAGAATAATATCTCTCACGGATTTGAAAGAAAAAAGAGTATTATAACAAATGCCAAAATTCACCGAAATAAAAGACTAGTTCTTAATATTGATTTAGAAGATTTCTTTGAATCTTTTCATTTTGGTCGTGTAAGAGGTTATTTTAAAAATAATAAGAATTTTTTGTTTTCTATGGAAGTAGCTACAATTATAGCTCAATTGACTTGCTATAAAGGTACGTTACCTCAAGGGGCACCTAGCTCTCCAATTATTACAAATTTAATTTGTAAAATACTTGACCATAGGTTGTTAAAAATTTCTAAGAAATACAAATTAGATTATACGCGTTACGCAGATGACCTTACATTCTCAACTAATAACAAGAAATTTTTAGAACAACAAACCGAATTCTATGAAAGAATAAAAGGTGAGATAATTCGAGCTGGCTTTAAAATAAATGATAATAAAACTAGATTACAAATAAAAGATACTAGACAAATGGTAACTGGGCTTGTTGTCAATAAAAAAATAAATGTTAATAGAATTTTTTATAAAAAAACTAGGGCAATGGCTTTTCAACTTTATAAAGAAGGCAATTTCCAGATAGAAGGTAAACCAGGTTCACTTAATCAATTAGAAGGAAGGTTTGCGTTTATTAACCAGTTGTGTCGTTATAATAACAAAATAGATGGAGAGAAGCATAGTTTTCACAATCTAAACTCGAGAGAAACTCAATATCAAAAGTTTTTATTTTATAAATATTTCTATGCAAATCCAAAACCGCTTATCGTTACTGAAGGTAAGACAGATATCGCGTATTTAAAATCTGCTTTAAAAAACCTTCATTTAGATTATCCTAATCTAATTACTAAGAAAGGTGGCAATTTTGAGTTTAAAGTATCATTTTTAAAAAGAACCAAACGGTTGAGATACTTCCTAAATATTGATAAAGATGGAGCAGATTCGCTTAAAAATATCTATAATTACTATGATGATAAGAAACAAGGACCTAATTATTTTAGCTATTTTAGAGAGATTAGTAAAGATGTACCAAAAAATCCTGTTATCTTTATGTTTGATAATGAAATTGAAAGTGGAGCGAAAAAACCTATCGGTAATTTCCTTAAACATTCGAGTATTAAGGCTGAGAAAATAGAATTTTTAAAAACTGAGTATAAGATTGGATTAACTAGTAATCTATATTTGTTAACAGTACCTTCTATTCCAGGTTTACCTGAAAGTGACATAGAAGATTTATTCAATGAGACTACCCTCTCAACTTTAATTGGCGGAAAATCTTTTATAAAAAAAGATAAATATGACACTTCAAAATACTATGGGAAGGAAATTTTTTCTCAGTATATTATTAAAAATTATCAATTTATTGATTTTAATAAATTTAGACCTCTTTTAGATAAATTAAATGATACTTTGGAAGAATATACTAAGAAAAGGTCTAAAACTCTAGGGGTTATTAAGGTTTCTGAAAAAGTTAAAGAACCTTTAAATGTTTAAATACTGGAGTAAAAAAAATATGAAATATAAACATTCGAGAGTTTTTTAACACAATTTAAAAAAATATCATAATAAGAAACTAGTCACTTTTGGGAGTGACCCCCGTTTTTGAGACAGGGTAAAACACCTTTTTAAATAATCAGTTGTCGATAATCTATTGGCGACTGGTTATTTAGTTTCGTTTGGATACGATTATTGTTATAATCATAAATATAGTTGTGGACGGTTTGTTCTACGATGGCGGTCGTAGTCCATTTTATCCCGTCTAAATAGAATGTTTCAGACTTCAGGGTCGAATGAAACGATTCGATGGAGGCATTATCAGCAGGCGTACCTTTACGGGACATACTCATGGTAATGCCTTTCTCTTTTATTTTTTGTTGGTATTCATAAGAAGTATAAACAGAACCTTGATCACTATGCAATGTACATCCTTTGGGCAGTTCGGGAAGCTGAACCAATGTGTCTAAAACAAAGGATGTATCCTGGCGGTCACTGATGGAATAAGCGATAATCTCCCCATTGAACAAATCTTGAATGCTCGAAAGATACAACGTCTTCTGACTAAAAGGCAAATAGGTAATGTCGGTCACTAGCTTTTCTAAAGGCCTATCGGACCGAAAAGTGCGATTTAACAAATTGGTAGCGGCATGATAAGGTTGTCCTGTTGGCTTCCTCTTTTTCATTCGTACCCTGCACTGCCATCCATGTTTTTGCATAATCCTTTGTACCTTTTTGTGATTGATCGACCATCTTGATTTTAATAAGGCTGTAATTTTACGGTAGCCATAACGATAGTTATGCTTGCGACAGAGTTCTCCGACCTCAAATTCAACCGATTGTGTCTGTTCATCTCGACATTTTACATTCTTTCTCCAGCGATAATAGGTGGTTCTAGCAATCCCTAAATAATTACATACTTCTCGCACCGTCATTTCTCCTTTACATTCTTCCACTAAATTTACGGCTACTTCTGGTACCACATCCTCTCCAACTCTTTGTACTTTTTTAAAACATCTAATTGTTGTTTTAAATATCGATTCTCCACTTTTAGTTTTTCTGTTTCATTGGCGAAATCAGCTGTTTTTCCATAGGAATATTGTTTACCTACAGGTTGATAAAACCGATGAGTTTCACCGTTTTTGTACCACCTCATCCATGTTTTCAGTTGCGTGTAATTTATAATATTAAGCTCCTTCATGACTTCTTTTACCGATACTCCGTTTAACCTCATTTCGATGGCTTTTAACTTGATCTCTGCAGGGTAGCTCACTCTAGTTCCCATAGAAAAAACACCTCCAAGTATTCTTTAGGTTAACAATAACCGATTTCTACTTAAAGGTGTTTTATATTTGTCTCACTTTTTGGGGTCAGCCCATTTTTAAGTTAAAGTGGCTTTTTTTTGGCTTTTCACTTTGCTAATACTAATTATCTTGGGTTCCTACTTTATCTATCGAAAATATAAAGCTTATTAATTAGTTGATTTTATATGTGTTATTATTTTTAGCACATCAACCCCTAAAAATAGCATATTAAAATACGCTTTTGTTAAATAGACTGAATTATGAATAAAGATCGATTTCGGTGAGTTAATAACTGTTGCCTGTAAAAAAGATGAATCTTCTCCTGATATCTCAGAAAGTATTAGCTTATTTTTGATAGTTGAAGAATGAATAGTATAGAAGACTTTCATTTCGTCAATCATTCTAATAAATGATTGGAGGAGGTGAGGGTCATGAGTAACAGGGTCCAATTTGAAATATTAGAAGAAAGTAACGAGGATTCAAATAAGGTTTTAATTAGTGTTATTGAACGAGTCGTCCTTAAAAAATTGAATCTTCCATTAGAAATTGAGACAAAAATAGTTTCCAAATCAGTAAAGGTGGGTGAGTAAAATAATGAACGAAAAAATTAATATCTTTTTTCGAAGAGTAAGTTCTAGACAGCAGAGTCTTGAGATGAAGATTGCTTCCGATGAAAAGTAACGTTTAAAAATGGATTCAGATTCTTATTTAGAAGTAAACGAATTTGGTGTTTCTATAAATAAGCTAAAAATATCAGAACGTCCCCTTTTTTAAGAGCATTATTGAACAAATTAAATATGGAGAAGTGCAAGCTCTGTAAGTTTACGATAGGAGTAGATTGACAAGGAAGTTCTATGAGTATCTTGAGCTAATAGATATTTTTCAGAAATACAAAGTAAAAATTGTATATACATCCACTAATTGCGCACCATTTTCTGGGAATATCCTAACAGAAGCAATGCACGGAATATTAATTGAAGAAGAAGGGCAATCAATTATTAGACGTAAACGAGATGCAGATAGAAAGACTCCATCTAAAAATTCGGTTATCTAAAGCAATCAGGGCGGTACATGATAGATGGGAAAATCAAGGATAATATTATTCAGTTTTTTGAAGAAGCATTAATAATTGATAATGTTGAGCAATTGTTAGAATACCTTAGAATATTTAAGAAGTTACAGAAAAGGGAGTTAAGCTATGTGATGAAAATGATATTAGACCCTTTTTATACTGGTCATGAATGGTATGAAGGGAAATATTATCTTCTATCATATGTAGAACCCTTTATCTCTCTTTCTCAATTTAAGGAAATACAGGTGAAAGTAAAACATCTCATAAATCATGTAGAAACAGAGATTGAGGAAAGAGATAGTGAAAATATAGTTCAACCGTTTTGTAAGAAGTGTGGACAACAAATGAGGTACCGAAAAAAGGAACTTAATCTGTCAACCAATCGTGAAGCCCAAAATGATTCATTGCAAAATCAGAAGGAATTGTTTAAACAATACGCAGCTGAAAAAGGATGGAATCTCGTTAAGGTATATGAAGAATCTTTAAGTGGTACAAAATCAAAAAGGCCAGAGTTAGATAAGTTATTAGATAACTTGGAAACTGATGGAGTGGAGATTGTTTTAATTAAAGATGTATCTAGGTTAGCTAGGAACCAAAAGCTCGCTCATAATTTTTTAGAAAAATTAAAGTTAAACAGCATACACTTGGTAGCTACAAATGGACAATATGATTCTCGAGAAAAAAGTTTAGATACATTCGGTTTAATTGCATGGGCTGCTGAACTTGAATCCCAAAGTACTAGTGATAGAATTAAATCTGTTAAAAAACTTACAGCAAAAAAAGGTAAGTTTATTGGTTCTCAACCACCATTTGGATATTATAAAAAAGATGGTAGATTGTTTAAGAGAACTGATTGGACAGTTGATGTTGTGAAAAGAATCTATCAAGATTACCTTAATGGTCAAGGGATTGATTCTATCGCAAAGCAATTAACGTTAGAAGTAGTTCCAACACCAGCCATGGTCGTTGGTAAAAAGAACGCAGGTGAATATTGGAGGGGTTCTTCAATAAAAATCATCTTAATGAATGAGCATTATACTGATAGATTAGTACAATGTAGAACTTCCTCAATTAGTGTCACGATTAAAAAGATGCGCCATTCTGAAGGAGTCATTTGTGAAAATCAACATGAACCAATTATTTCTGAAGAAGATTTTGAAGCAGTTCAAAGAATGATAAAGCAAAGAACAAGACAGCCAGCAAAAGCCAAAAAGCACTTTTTTACAAATTTGATTAGGTGTGGGAAATGTGATGCCTCAATGTGGTTTAGAAGGGAAGCTTATGTTTGTAGTACATATGCTCAATATGGTAAAAGAAAGTGTAGTTCGCACTTAGAGATGAGAGGTTAAAAGAGATTGTGATTAATCAGCTTGAATCAAATAGGAAGGCACTCCTTCATTCTCTAGACTATCAAGCGCTATTTAAAAGGGAATTTCAATCTATTAATAGGAGAACTAATAAAAGACTTAAAGAAATTGAAATGTCATTAATACGAATTTCTCAAAGAAAGAAAGGGCTAATAGATATGAGGGCTGAAGGAGAGGTTACGAAGGTAGAATTTCAAGAATATATCAGAGAAAATGAAGAAAGAAGAAATGAATTGGAGAAGGAAATATTGAATCTGAAAAGGGTAGAAAACCTTTTAAGTTTAGTAGATAAAGATATTGAATCTATGGTTTTAAGCTATCTTTATAGTGATGAAGTGTTAGTTGAATTAATACATAGGTTTGTTTCTGGGATTCAAGTTTTTGGTTGTGGCGACGTGGAAGTTAGTTATCATTTTTGGGAATCCAAAGTAAGTTAATGCAGACCAAATTAGGTCTGTTTTTTTTTTTTTTTTTTTTTTTTATGAAGTATATACAAAAAGGAACATATGTTCTAATATGTATATAGACAGTGTATTTTATCAAATTATAGATAATTATGTAAAAATAATGTACTATTGTAGTAGTAAAAATATCACGATATATTTATACGGAGGTATTTATGATTAAAACTCCTTTTGGTACATACAACGGAGATAGTTGGGAAGAACACTGTCAAATTATATTAAAAATGAAGTATGAAAATGAAGGTTATCAAGAGATGACAGCTCATACTAATGGTGATTTAGGAATTGAGGGGTTTACAAGAAGTGGTATAGTATTCCAATGTTACTGTCCGGATAATGAATACGAGACGAAAGTTTATTATAATCATCAACGAGACAAAGTAACAAAGGATTTAAAAAAGTTAAAGACATATAAAAAGCAATTATTGAATTATTTTAGAAATATTAAAATCAAGAAATGGATATTTCTCACTCCAAAGATTCCTAACAAAGACTTAATAGCCCACTGCCATTCTAAAGCAATTGAGCTTAGAGAAGATGATAGTATGAAGGAGTTGCTCGATGTAGAGTTTGATGTACTAGCTCATGATGAAAATTTTTATGTTACTGAAATATTAAGAGCAAAAAATATTTTAAATCAAAAGGTTAAATTTGATGTTGAAATACCTAGTGAAGAAGAAATAATAGATTGGAGACAATGTCAATCCGAATCTATCATTACTCTAAGTAATAAAATAGAAAAGTTATTTCCAGATTCTGATAAAGAAAAGAAACAAAAACAAGTCAACAAATATGTAAACATACAAATTAGGAATTATATTAAAGGTCAAGAGCTTTTAAACAAAATGCAACAAACTTATAACTTATCTTATGAAAAGCAGGCAAGGATTAAAAGTACAATAGCTGACCATTTAGAAACTGAGTCACTGATTACTGATTTAAGTCCAAAAAAGTTCATAGAAAAAACAATGGAAAAATATAGAGCAGCTTTAATCGGGGAAAAATTCGATGAACAATTCGAATTTTCTGTTTATGAAAATTTGTTGCATGAAGCTGTTGCAAGTTGGTTAATAGATTGCCCATTAGATTTCGGAGGGGAAGATTAATGGATTTACCTTTAGAAGAAATTAAAAGTATAAGGTTCAAAAGAAGAAAAATCCCAATATCACCTACTATGAGACCCGCATATAGGATATGTCAAATCATACTAATTTTACATATTTCGTCAGTTAAACAATCAGCCTCTCTTCTAAAACTACAATTATTTAATTGGTGTTTTCAGAATGATAAAAGATTTAGTACATTAATTAATTTAAAAGAGACAAATAATTTTCCTTTAATTAACTTTGACCCATTTTTAAATAGGGCACTGAATTTAGGAGTTTCTAAAGGATATTTTGATTTTTTTGCAACCACAGGGAAATATACATTGACAATAAAGGGTGAGGAGTTAGCCGTAGGAATTATAAAGGAGAATATTCTAGAAGAAGAAATAATTCTGTTAAATAAATTGAAGAAAAGTTTATCTGACACATATATACAATCTTCATTTAAAGAGAGGTTTAGTACATGAAAATTTTAAATTTAATGTGTTTGAAATTGACTATAGATACAGTTGAAGGGAAATTCGGGTCAAATGTTCCATTTAAAAAAGGCTTTAATGTACTAAGAGCTAAGAATACAAAAGGCAAAAGCTCAATAATTAATTCAATTTTATATTCATTAGGTATCGAAGAGTTACTGGGAGGTAAGAATGCCAAGACGATGAAGCCTGCTTTAAAAGATAAGTTAAACTATCAAGATAAGGAATTAAATGTATTAGAGTCCAAAGTACAGTTAGAGTTTTCTAATAAAAATGGTGAAATTATTACTGTTACAAGGTGGATTAAATCAGAGAGTATAGATGAGAGGTTAATAAGAGTACATGATGGACCTTTACTAACCACAGAAGAACATTATAACTATAATGATTTTTATGTTCATTTAAAAGGTTCGGCTGTAGAAAATGCAGGCTTTCATAGTTATCTTGCGAAGTTTTTAGGTTTAGAATTACCTAAAGTACCTGCATTTGATGGAGGAGATAATTTATTATACTTACAATCTCTTTTTCCTCTTTTTTTTATTGAACAAATTAAAGGATGGAATAGTTTTTATGCTCCTATTTCTGGGAATTTTGGAATTAGAGATTTGCCTAAAAGAGCATTTGAATATCTATTAAAAATGGATGTTATGCATAATACTAAAGAAAGAGAAGCTCTAAAGCTATTAAGAAGAGTCCTGGCTAATGAGTGGTCTACATTAAAGGGGAAATATTTGGATTTGGCAAGGTCAATTAATGCTATAGTTGAATCTTTACCTGATTCTCCAACGTTATTAGAGAACTTGACACTGAAAATTTATGGCAAAGATAACAAACCTATTTCATTGCATGATAGAATTTTTGAATTAGAAGAGTCAATAAAAAGAAAAGAAAATCTAAAAATTAATAAAATAGCAGATGTAAGTGATAAATATGAAGAAAAAATAAATGAACAAGAAGTGATAGTTCAATCTCTTCAAAATGAAATTAATTCTTTAAGACAAGAGTTAAATTTAGAGCAAAAGAATCAAAGATACATGGTTGATAATTTGAAAAATTTAGAAATTGATTTAAAAAGAAATAAAGAAGCTGAGAAACTTAATAGGTTAGGTTCTAATGTTGATGAAAATTTTTCGAAAAAAATATGTCCAACTTGTATGCAAAAAGTTGAAGATACATTAATGCCAATGGATTTAAAAATTCAGCCGTTAGAACTAAAAGAAAATATTAGGTTTGTGGAAGAACAAATTAAGACATTAAATTTCGGTGTTAAACAATCTCATAATGTCATAGAAAATAGAACTCTAAAGTTAAAAGCATTAAATACTAACCTTGAGAAAGAAAGAAGAGATTTAAGATTATTAAAATCTGAGTTATCTGAAAATCCTCATTTACCAACAAAAAGGGAACTAAATTATTTAGTCGATAGTAAAATTACCTTAATAAAAATGCAAGAAGCATTAAGTAACTTTGAAAAGTTACATATAGAGTACTTGAGCATTACAAAGAGGTGGAGAAAGTATTTAAGTAGATTAGAAAATTTACCCAAAGAATACTTTTCTAATAAGGATAAGGAAAAGTTGGGATTTTTTGAAACTGAATTTAAAGTGCTGTTAACTAAATTTAATTACTCAAGCGTCAAAGTTAGCGATATATCTATTTCACATGATAAATATACACCTATTGTTAGTGGTTTTGATATTAAATTCGATTCCTCTGCTAGTGATAGCATAAGGTTAATTTGGTCTTATATTATTTCATTATATTTATGTTGCTTAGAGTATAATTCCAATCATGTCAACTTATTAGTGTTTGATGAACCTGGTCAACAACAAATGGATATTAATAGTCAACAAGAATTATTTGTGGCTCTATCAAATGTTAAAGGGCAATCAATAGTTGGTTCATCACTAACTATGAAAGAGGTATTAGAGATATCTAGGGGGTTAGATGTAAATATAATTAATTTAGGGGATGAATATATAATAAAACCATTACAGTAAGAAACACTATAAAAAAATACTTTAATATACATGCCTAAAGGGGATAATAATGTTAGGATTCTTTTTATTTATGCTTATACTTGCTATTATAATAAGCGTTGTTACATCTATAATTGGAGGTACATCTAAATTAAAATATGTAAAAGGAAAAAGAGATTTAGTAGAAAAAACTATAGTAGATTATAATGTACAAGACTATGAGTGGCAACAATTTGACCATGGAGATATTATTCTTAATGATAGGGAATATGGACAAGTATTTCTTTTGATGGATGGTTGGACAGCTATAGTGCAACACGAAACTATTAAGGATGTGGAGTTGATTATAGATAATGATATCGAGTATAAAACTTCTCTATCTAGTGAACTGGAAGAGCAATTGTAGGAGGATTACTTGCAGGTGGAATTGGTGCTGTTGTAGTTGGAGCTACAGCTAGGAAAGATGGAAGAATAAAAATCAATAAAATCGATATCATGATAAGCACTTTAGAAGGAAGAGTCCATACTGTTAAGGTTTTTGATGAAGAAAGACCTTTAGAAGCAGGGACTAGTGAATATGAAGAATGTCATCAAATTGCATTAGTATGGAGCAAAAAATTTTCTTCCATTATGCGAAGAAATGAGCAGGCAGACTAAACTAGTAGAAATACTTAAGTAAATAAGAATTTGATAAAATGAAGAAGTAAGGATGATTTCATGAAAATAGAAGTAAATTCCCTCAACAGATTAATATAAAAATTTTACTAAAGCGTAAAAATCCTACATTTCTATGAAATAGTATTCTGAGAAATGATGGGTTTAATGTAATGTATTTTTATCATAAATCCATATTGAAATGGAAATTTTACTGGATGTTCATATAATATTGTTAGTTTTTAAGAAATACAATTTTAAAAACTCAAATCTAAAATATGTTTTAGATAATAGTATGAAAACTCTATTAGATTTATTTCTATGAATTTTGTTGGATTTGAGAGGAGTGGTGTTTGATTGAACGAGAATGAGATTTCTCATGAAATAAGGAACATTGCATCTTCATGTATGAAAAGGTGGGGAGAAGAGGATAAAAAAACTGTTAACTTTGAAAGGAGATTAGATTCATTTATAAAACAAATAGAAACTAATGTTACACTTAGGACAGTTTTTTTAGAATTAATCAAACAATACAATTATTATTCAAGAAAACACATAGAGGAACTTTTGAAGCAATTCTATAAAAAAGTTACGGATGACTTGAGGCTAGTTGAAGATGTAACGATATACTCTAGGATAGAGGATGATTCAAAAATTGATAGTTCTAATTCGTTTCTAGAAGAATTTAAAGTTATTAATGAAATCTCAAATCACTTTAGTCACGCTATCGAAAAATTAAAAGAAGCCGATTTTAATGAAATAGAAAATATTGTTTTCCTTGATGATGTTATTGGCTCTGGGAACACTGTAAAAACATTTTTTGAAGAAAATAAATCAAAGTTGTTGAAGGTAAATAATTTTATATTTTGTATTGAAGTATTGGATGAAGCAAAGGATTTTCTTAATGAATATTTTCGTGAAAATGGATTTGAATGTAAGATAATATCTGGAAACATTCATAAAAAAGCATTCTGTGAGGACCATATTTTTGATGATAGATGTAAAGATTATGAGCAATTATTGAAAGATTTCGAAATGAATTTATGGGGAGGAAGAAAGAGAAATAAAAATATATTGGGTTATGAAAATAGCCAAGCTACTATTTCATTCTTTAGAAATACTCCTAATAATACAATTAGTTCATTTTGGTATCAGAATAAAATGTGGGAGGGTTTATTCCCTAGAGACGATAGAAAACCCTTATTCAAACGAGGTAATAGAAATAAAAAAAATGCTGTATACAACATGTCAAGATTGAAAGAGGTTTAAATGGTTGATTTTAAAGAACTTTTAGTATTGATATATTTAAATGATTATAAAGATGAGTATCTGTTTACAGAGATAAAACAACTCTGTAACTTTACTACTTCTCAAATGAAACAAACATTGGATAAATTAATTGAGAAGGGGTTATTGCTAAATCAAGATGGTAGTTTAATTTTAGGTTCAAAAGGTGAAGTACTATTAAAAGAAAAAGGGTTGACCAATGTATCAATTGAAGAATTATTTCAAATGGACACGGTTACTTTAAGTTTGAAAAAAACATTATCTTTCGATGATGTCTTCATACCGAAGAATTTTAAATTATAATTGTAGTTGTTTTCTAGAATTGAGCAGCGAGTCGCTGTTCGTGAAGTAAAGTTACTATGTATCTATGATACTAATTTTCAAGAGCGTAAAATTAGTATCATACAACAAAGAAAATCACTTTGTTGTATACACCAGTAAACGTGGTGTATAGGTAAATTAAATAATCCAGTAGAAAATAACGGTAGAGGTATTTTATGGATATAATAAAATTGGAACAAAGCATGAGGTTAGAAGGTCATCGGGCAGATTATATTAAGTTGTGTAAAGATTATGCGATTAATCTTAAAAGGAATGAACTACCGGTTATTTTTAATATTGAGCATTTAGCAAAACTTATTGGAATTAATGCTGATGAATGTTATGCATACTATCAACTATCATCTAATCTTTATAATGAATTATTAATTCCAAAAAGAACAGGAGGTCAAAGGGTAATTAATGCGCCTTCTGAAAACCTAAAGTATATACAACGATGGATACTAGATAATATATTAAGTAATGTTAGTATTTCTGTTCATGCTAATGGATTTATTAATGAAAGGTCAATTGTTACAAATGCGATACAACATATCGGAAAAAAATGTGTCATTAATCTTGATATAAAGGATTTCTTTCCAAGTATAACTTATATACAAGTTTATAACCTTTTTAATAGACTAGGTTATTCAAGGCATCTTTCTATGGTTTTCACAGGCTTATGTACATTAGATAATAAATTACCTCAGGGTGCGCCGACAAGCCCGTATTTATCGAATATAATATGTAAAAATTTAGATGATAGACTCTCTTTATTAGCTTCACACATTAATGCGTCCTATTCTAGGTATGCTGACGATATAACTTTTTCCGGCGACAGAGGTATAACTAGTTATATAAAGTTAATTAAGAAGGTGGTACAAGAAGAAAGATTCTTGATTAATGAAAAGAAAGTAAGGGTCCAGTTTCAATACCATAGACAAATGGTTACAGGCTTGATTGTTAATGAGAAGTTAAGTATTCCTAAAAAGACAAGAAATTATTTAAGGCAAGAGATTTATTATTGTCAAAAGTATGGGGTCAAAGACCATATGTCAAAGAAAGGATTATATAAAACTAATTATCAAGGACATTTGACTGGATTAGCACAATTTATAAAAATGGTTGATTCAAAATTAGGTGAAGAGTATTTGAAGTCACTTGATAAAATTGATTGGGAATCATAATTGATTTTGAAATTGTAATTTAATTTTTAAATCAATTGAAAATCGAATTTAATATCTTTAATAATATAATGTATAAAATATATTAGATTGTATAGAACACTAAAATCATTCTAGTATACTAATTGAAATTTTTTACAATCATATTATGTAAATATTCTTTTAAATAGGTGTTTTTAATAATGGCTTTTTGTAATATACATGAGAAACAATATGCTCTTTAATGCTAACAGTTTAAAGAATTTCTCACATGGATTCATTAATCCTTGAGAATTTGTACTTTTTTACAATTTTTTTAACTATTACTTTGGAGATTATTAGTATTTATAAACACAACTACACCATTTGCCGGTGACCTACACCCCGCACATGTGAAGTGTGTTGAATTGATGTCATGGGTAGAGAAATAATGTGTTGACAGAGAGCAGAGATACTGAAAAGTTAATAGAAAAGTAGATGAAAAAAGCATTGAAAAGAGGTTCCGATAGCGATGAGAGGAAAAAGTATAAATTTATTTTTAATGGATGGAGAGCCAAACGGCAGAATAAAATGTACACTTGCCAATTGGACAGGATTGGCATATAAAATTCCACGAACAAAACTGGACAGCTGCAAAGGAAGAGATGACCTCTCACAAAGCGGTGTATATTTTCTATTCGGAATATCAGATCAAACAGGTGAAAGCGTAGTTTATATAGGACAAGCAGGTGTTAGAAAGAATGGGGAAGGGATATTATGCCGTTTACAAGAACATAAGCGCAATTCAAATAAGGATTATTGGACAGAAGCTGTAGTATTTACGACTTCGAACAATTCTTTCGGTCCCACTGAGATAAGCTATCTTGAAAATAGGTTTACAAAAATCGCAAAAGAAGCAGAACGTTATGTTGTTAAAAATGGCAATGATCCTACTTCCGGAAATATTACAGAAGAAAAAGAAAGCGAGCTAGAAGAGTTTATTGACTATACAAAAATTATAATGGGCACGCTGGGGCATAAGGTTTTTGAACGACTCGCTGATTCTAAAACAACAATAACTTCAAATAATGATGTTTTCGAAAGTGATGACAGAATCCTTCATATGAAACGCAAAATCCGCAAAAGCGGTAGAATAATTGAGGCTAACTGTAAGCAAACATCTGAGGGCTTTGTTGTATTAAGAGGAAGTGGCATAGAGCGAGAAGGTTCTAACAGTATTCCACCCGGTATAAAAGAAACTCGAAAATCAGCAAAAATTGACGATGGGGGCATCTTGCAAGAGGATATTCTTTTTAAGAGCCCCAGTTATGCCGCAGCATTTGTAACAGGTAGTAGTGTAAACGGCTTGATCGAATGGAAAACAAAAGAAGGTATGACTTTAAAAGAAATTGAAAATAGTGAAGATAACTTGTTTGAACAAACTGCGAATACCATTTTGAATTAAAAATAATGAATTGATTATTGATATTCCAAGGTGTCTAAGAAATGTTTTAGGAGAAAAGTGAGGGAAACAAATAGCTTATGATAAACACTTCTCAAAGTGGTTTGAAAAAGGAACGGATTCTAACATACCCAACGCCAAGAATGAATTGTCTGCTTTTGTCCGTAACATTGATGATATGTACAAAAACAGATTTATCTAAGCATGAAGAAACAGTGCAGGCATAAACAAAGCTATAAAAATCCCTCATTAATAAAATTGATTTAGAAAAACACAACGATCGATTGGAGGCGTACCATAGTGGCTGATATAAATCTAATACACGATTTCGCAGTGAAGTGGGTTGATAAATTCAAAGACCAACAAATCAACTACATAGAACTGGTTGACCACTATATGGCAGATGACTGTGCTGCCCTTGGTTTCAAGATGGACTGCGGTCTTGCCTTTGGGCGTATGTATGATAAGGCTGTTTATGATAGCATCGCACTTGATAAAATCATCGATGATGTGACCGATATTTCCTTGCTTGGTTCTGCTATATACTCAAGATGGAGATATTTTAATCACTGGGCATATGACGGAGCAGAGATTTTAGCACAAAATAATCGTGCGTGGTTTATTTTAGCACTTAGCCGACTGGCTTTCCTATCAGGAGAGGATCCATTCATATTCCAAGGGAAACTGAAAAAGATATGTATTATATCCAATAATATCTGTTATGGTCCAATACCAGTACCGAGTGATGAAGTGGAACAGCGTATTACGATCAATGAGCAAGGTCGTGTATGGTTTTCTGGATATAACTTTGGACACACAGACGGAAAATATGAAAAAGCGAGGAGCAAGAATTTCAAAATTGAAAAGGCATCAGCGAATAAGTTACTTAATGCGGTTTCCAACTATTTCGGAAATGAGTATATGGAGGTTTTCGCCACGGATATTGGTAACTGGATAATGGAACTGACCAATACTGAAGGGGCAATATATAAATTTCGAGGTTCACTTTGTGCCGATTTTAGTTATGAAGGCACGGATTTGTCAGACCTTGTACGTGATACAGTTGGCATGGGTGACTTATATGTCTTTGACGGAAACTGTAAGCCGGACGTTATAAACGGAATTGCTTTAGATTATCATAGGGTTACGAAAATGAAGACAAATAAATTATCAGAAAATGCCGCGTGGAGTTTGTAACGTGGGATTATATGGAACACTTGATTATAGATAGAGAAACGGAAACTCTTGAACATATTCAGAATATTGGAACTGGATGCAAGGTTTCTCGGAAATATGAGATTGAAGGCGGTATTGAACATTTGCTCGATGAATTTGATGCTAAGCGATTGTTCAGCAAAATCGTTGGTAATCCCGATGATGTGATTGATACACCGAACGAAATGAAGGACTATAAAATCACCATTGACTACAAAAAGAACCAACAGCGTATTATCACAGGCTCATTTGATAAAAATAATTTACCGGAAGATTTTGGAGAGTTTGCAGATATGGTAATTGATTTCATGAACTTTTATGGTTTGGGTGAAATACTGGACCCTTCAGTGTACGCTAAAGTATTTCGCCGCAAGACGGATTATATCTTTTGTAGTGTAACCTTTGATGAGGGCCAGAAATCCTATTACTATTTGACCGAAGACGACAGCATTAAGGTTGATGATTTTGTGATTGTGCCTGTGGGGAAAGATAATCACAGGGCGATTGTAAAGGTGGTTAACATTGAATATTTTGGTGAGGATCATGTTCCAATGCCCGTGAAAAAAACAAAGTACATTATAAGAAAATGTACGGATGTAGAATATGATTTGCCAGATGAATAATAGCTTGTTCAATATGATGTTAAGAGTAATGAAGTGGCACCTATAATGAATTTGATGATAAAATAGAATTACAAAACAGGGAATGATTGGGTGTTGAATCCCAAAATCCTCTTGTTA
This sequence comes from Alkalihalobacillus pseudalcaliphilus, assembly GCF_028610675.1. Classification (NCBI taxonomy): domain Bacteria; kingdom Bacillati; phylum Bacillota; class Bacilli; order Caryophanales; family Bacillaceae; genus Alkalihalobacillus; species Alkalihalobacillus pseudalcaliphilus. Next base: position 254,102 of record NZ_JAQQWS010000003.1, on the reverse strand, counting down.
TATTAAGACAGAAATGGATAGAAACAGTAATGATAAGATATTTTTTTATAATGAATAGCTAAATCACCCAGAAATTCCGAATGGTTAAAGGTTAATGGGAGGGTTGATACTGTTGGTAGAAAGAGGATTTACTGAAGGTGACTGGAAGCTTTTTAGAAATAAGATAGCGGATTGGCAGGAAGCCTATATAGACAGGAACAATAAGGAATACATAAAATTACTAAGTGAAGATGCGAATCCGTCAGAGAAATTTTGGGGACTGGAAGAGAGGATAAAAGAAGATACCGGTGTTAGAGTAGAAATGAGCCGCTCAAAGCTTATTTTTAACATTATTTCACTTATAAATGAAGGTGTAATTAGCTATGAGGATCTCGAAGAATTTAGTGATGAACTGAAGGAAACGGCGAGATTTTTTCTTGAAAGTTAATTTGGGGTTTATGAAATTTTGAAATGAAATTCAGAGAGATATAGACAAGTCGGAATTTTGATGTCACTTGGGTTCACTCAACTAATGTCTAATTAAAAAATAAAATGTTAATACGAGCGACAACGACTAAAATCGTCAAGGTTGAAGACGAAATCATGAGAGTTAAGGCTAGTTGTGTGGTTGGTCTGTTTGCTTTAAATAAAATCTGATAGAATGATAATAGCCGAAATTGTTGGGCTGGTTGGATGTCACTGTTTCTTTTCCGTCATGGGAAAGGAGGTGATAATCATGGATCTAATTCTTGAGTTTTTAAAAGAAGTTCTGAAGGGAGTTACACGTGCAATCAGTGCGCATCTCTTTCAGAGAACCTTTTTAGACAAAAAGAAAGCCACCCCGCGCCGTAGGAAGCATAAGGGTGGTTCTCGAAAAACTAAATAAATTTTTGACAACCACTGCCCTAACGGCTGAGGCTGTAAAGAGGAGAGTTCACGCTCTTCTCTCTTTTATTATCTATACCCATTTTAGCTGAAAAGTATGTATGATTCAAGTGAATATGTTTCATGAGTCAAGTGAGTAATTTGTGGACCCTTTTTACGCTAAACAATAAGTTTGAAGAAAGGCATGATGAGACCATGACATTTTTAGAAAAAGTAGAGCAAGCACTTCGGGCCAATGATCCTTATGTTCAAGATTACGCACTTCACTCCTTATCGAATTCTTTTCTTGCGACCGAAGAAACATTTTTACTTTCCTTAGAAGCAATAGGAGAAGGGGCACCGCTTTTGCCTTTTATTGATTTTCTTCCAATTGGAGAAGAAGGCTTATTGAAAGTTTTGGACAAGTTAGAAGAAGTCGACCAGGTTCAGAAGATCCACTATTTAAGAATACTTTCAAAAGCGCCTGTTCATTTGAAATTGAAGTATGAACAACGGTTAACTGATTATCTCGATTCTAGATATTTGAATGATATCAAAGAAATGAAAACATTAAACGAAGAACAATTATTTGAGAATCTTGGTCAGATATTTAATGATTTAGAGGAAGATGGATACCATCAACATATGTATGATTTTGGGAAATTGATGTATGATGAGCTAATTGAACGTGGTGACATTCCTGATTGGGAAGTGGAGAATAGTATCCGCCAGAACAGAGATGACAATGGTCATTTGTATTATGCGGGGATATATAACCTTTATGCGGCAGGTGAAAAGGCTCTCCATTCCGTTCTTCCAGATTTAATTAAGGTGTTAGAAAACCAAGAAGAAGGTGACCTTGTACTTGAAGAAACAGCAACGGCACTCATCAAGATCGGAACTAGTGAAGTGGTACAAGAAGTTGAAAAGATTGCCCTTTTAGAAAGTACGTGTTTTTATAGCATTGATGTATTAGCAAATATTAAGACAATCGAAGCCGAGGATGCCCTATTGCGTCTCCTTGGACAAACAAATGATATTATGCAAAAAACATTAATTGCAGATGCTTTATGTAAGCAATTTTCGGTACGGGCGATTCCTCAGGTTGAAAATCTGATAAATGAAGGTTATGATTCTGGAATGGTGGACCTCGAAGAATCACTTTATGCCAATCTTGTAATCAATGAAATCAAACATCCTCATTTAGAGGAAATGCGAAATCGATTACAAAAAAAGAATGATGATGCTAAAGTGGATAGTTTAGCAAAAAAGACACTCGTGAACGAAGTAAAAATAGGTAGAAACGATCCATGCCACTGTGGAAGTGGAAAAAAATATAAGAAATGCTGTATGTAATAAGTGAGCGTAGTAAAACTTACAGCAGAATTATTAATATTTTAAAAAAGTTCTATTAAAAGGAGTGGTCCCCGAGTTTACTTAGGGACCTTACCTTTTTATCCGTTAAACGATAATCTCTTCCTTATAAAATCGTTCTTTCTCTTTATTCATCACGACTTTGTATATATAAAAGCCTAGCAGTAGGAACAAGGTCGAGCTTACTATATAAATCGGTCGAATCGCCAGACACTCTGCGAATAAACCAATAAGTATAATCATTACGATCGTGCCAACGGCTTCAATCATACCAACAAGATTTGTGAAACGCCCCATGATCGAGACAGGAATATGGTTTTGGTAAAACGTCAAAAATCCTACATGTGCAAACGTCATCGCAAACGTTAGTAGAAAGACACCAATCGAAGCTGCGATAAAAGAGTTTGAGAAGGCAAAAATTAAGTACCCAATCGGTGTTATGATAGCCCCAAATCCCATCAAATCATTCATTTTGAGTCGTTTTGCAAACCAAGCATTAAGAAGTGAACCTGCCACCATTCCAAGACCCGCAATCCCTACCAAAAATCCATAGGTGCTTTCTGAAAATAGTAAGACTGTCGTTGCAAATGCTGCCTCGAGTGAATCAATTCCAGCTAAAAAGATTCCAAATCCACCAAATAATATATAGACCCAAGTAACATGTGTATGTTTTCGTCCAAAGGAAATAACTAATTTCCAATCTTCTTTGATAACCTTAGACGTTATTCTCGTATAGATAACATCCCTTTCTCTGTCTAGATTTGGAAGGAGCACAATGACCAAGGCTGAAAGAAATAAGGCAATAGCATTAACGAAAATCGCTATTTGTGGTGTGCTAACAACAAAGAGAAGGCCGGCAATTGATGGTCCTATAATGAAGCCACTCGACTGAATAAAGTTACGCAACGAGTTGAAGCGTTGACGATTCTCTTTAGGAACCAGCTTTGTCATATATACAAGCGATGTCGATCCAAAGATGGAACTTCCCATGTTAATTAGAAAGACGAGTGCATAGATGTAAAACAATGAATCTACAAACGGCAAACAAAAGATAAGACATGCTCGTATGTTATCTAATGTGATCATGAGCGTACGTTTATTAAGCCGATCAATCAATGAACCAGCCCATACATCGGTTACAAGTGTTGCAACAGGAATAAGGATGTATAATATAGCAACGGCTAACGGCGATCCTGTTTTCGCTAACACCATGAGGTTTAACGCGAGTAAATAAATCCAAGCACCAATATTTGATATTCCAATCCCAACGAGTAAAAGCAAAGGGGCTTTCCAATTCATGTAGCACCACTCCTAACATTTTTTAGCAAAGAAAAAAAGTCTCACCCCCAAGGTTATTAGCCTTGGGGACGAGACTTCTGATTGTTAGAAGTTCGCGGTGCCACCCCAGTTTGTTATTGTATCGCTACAACAACCTTTTCAAGTACGTCATGTAAACATGGTTATACTCTATCTCTTTAACGGGAGAACCCGGCACACCATCACTCTCTAATGAAAGATCCTTTGTACAGCTCAGAGGCTTGTTTCCCTATGCCATTACATCCTCCATTCCCACCATCAGGAGTTCTCTGTTATGCTTGTGCACAAGTACTCTTCTCATCATCGCCTTTTAGTTTTCTTAGTATATCAAATGTTCAGAATGATGTATAGGTAGTATTTTTATATGAAAGGTACTTGGGGGGCGGTGGGTTGTGCCGTGAAGTTAATTGGTCATCCTTCTTGCGATAAATGACTTAACAGGTCACTGCTCCCTTTTTGGTCGTGCCGACTCCTAATGGTGATGGAGTTGTATGGAGTACCAACTGTTTAAGATGTGCCACTACTTTCATCTTGGTTGGTGGCGAAGTGAATGGGGCTTCGCCATGTGGATTTTGTATGAATGTTACTTATGGGTGATGGGTTACTTTGAAGTTAGCTGGTTCTTTATTCCCTTCGCACCTTTTCGTGCAGATACTCCAAGGTTTGGCATCAGTATCTGCACATAAGACGGCTCTTTGTGCAGATACTCTAAGGTTTGACATCAGTATCTGCACATAAAACGCTTCTTTGTGCAGATACTCTAAGGTTTGACATCAGTATCTGCACATAAAACGCTTCTTTGTGCAGATACTCCAAGTTTTGTCCTCAGTATCTGCACATAAACCCTCACTTTGTGCAGATACTTCAAGGTTTGACATCAGTATCTGCACATAAAACGGCTCTTTGTGCAGATACTCTAAGGTTTGGCATCAGTATCTGCACATAAACCCTCACTTTGTGCAGATACTTCAAGGTTTGACATCAGTATCTGCACATAAAACGCCTCTTTGTGCAGATACTCCAAGTTTTGTCCTCAGTATCTGCACATAAACCCTCACTTTGTGCAGATACTCTAAGTTTTGTCCTCAGTATCTGCACATAAAACGCCTCTTTGTGCAGATACTTCAAGGTTTGTCCTCAGTATCTGCACATAAACCCTCACTTTGTGCAGATACTCTAAGGTTTGGCATCAGCATCTGCAAATTACCCGCCTCTTTGTACAGATACTCCAAGGTTTCGCGTCTTTACCTTCACAAACCTTTATTAATCGTTAAGTTGGCGATAGCTGACTTTCATCTTTGTGGGTGGTGGAGTGGTTTTGGCTCCGCTATGAGGGTTTTGTATAGAAAGGTTTTAGGCATCTTGAATAGCATTGATGTGAATAAATGGTTACTTATTGAGAATTGTTTTCAATTGTAGTATGCTAGATATAAAGACATAATCATTGAGGAGAATAAATCATGCAAATATACTGGCCTAAAATCAAGAAGATTATTGAAGAAACGCCTGAGGTTAAAACATACTTACTCGAATGTCCAGAAGGTTTTACGTGGGAAGAAGGTTCACATACTCATTTTGCATTGGAAGGATTTAATGCGGGGGAGAAGCCCAATCGTAGTCTCATTCGTCACATGTCGATTTCTACCTTACCACATGAAAAGGTAATCGGTATTACAACACGAATCAAGGAGCAGTGCTCTGAATTCAAAAGGATCTTAAGAGGTCTTGATGTAGGCGATCAAGTCGCGATATTTAAAACACATACCAATGTACCACTAAGAAGAGAAGGGAAAAATGTGTATCTGCTATCAGCAGGTGTTGGGCTGGCAACGTTCAGACCACTTGTCCTTGATTATTTCAATCGTGCAGATGACGTGAATCAAATTCATTCCTTAAACGTTGATTCATCAAAAGACTTCTTATTTACCGATATTTTTGAGACAGCACCTGAGAAGAATTTTACTTCTCAGTTTGTTGATAATCGTCATGATTATTATAATGAGGTGAAGAATCTTGCAGCAGACAAGGAAGGCCTTTTCTATGTAGTTGGTAGTGACGAATTCCTGAAGCAGAACATAGAATTATTACTAGAACAAGGAATTAAGGCAGAGCAGATTAAGCTTGACAAGCACGAAAGACAGCTACCTGATTTTTTAACATTGGATTTATCTAATCAAGCGTAATCACAAGTCTAAAACCTCAACAGTTAGACGGCAACCCTAACTTGTTGGGGTGCTTTTTGTTTGTAGTACTTTTCTGCTCAAGAGTACAAACCATACAAACGCGACTTAAAAAGCCTTACTAGCTATGCAACGAATAGCTGCATTGCGATAAATAAAGCAATAGCCCAGATAGTTAGAGCTGATAGTTTGTTAATCATGTTTATAGCTTTTCCCCTTTTATCAATCCTTTTCATAACTCTCCCAACGACAGCCAGTAGAAAAAAAGCTATCCATGAAACAAGTATGCAGGCAATGGTAAAAGCGGATAATTCTAGACTCGTCGTATATTGCACAGAATTGATACCAATAACACCTACTGTATCTAATAAAGCATGTGGGTTAAGCAATGATACGGATAAGGCAAATATTATTTGTTTTTTGATATTTATCGGTCCTTTTTGTTCTACACTCTTGGCTTCCGATTTCCAAATCGACCAGCCTATATAAATGAGAAAGAGAAATCCTACTGTGTAAAATAGAATCTGCAACTGTGGTACAGCCAAAATAATCATTGAAACTCCTAATACAGCCATCAAAATTAAAACAGTATCACACAGAGCGGCGGTTATGACCACAGGCATAGCCAATCGTAACTTTTTGTGAGAAGCACCTTGATTAAAAATAAAAATATTTTGGGGACCTAGTGGAAGAATAAGGGCACCGGCTAAAATGAACCCATGAAGAAAAGCAGTTACCATTTCATATCACTCCTTGCTTGTTGATTTATCGTAAAGGATCCGTTACGTTTAATAAACAACCAATTGGTTGCATCTTTAACCAACCAATTTTATGGAGGGGTTCGCTTGAGTTGGAAGCCAGATCATTCATCTACCATTTCGCTTTTTCAGCAAATATCAATTTGGATAGTGACACAAATAGAGCAGGGGATTTGGCCAGTTGGAACGAAACTGCCATCACAGAGGAAGTTAGCTGAGAACCTCAGAGTAAATCGAAGTACGATTGTTCAAGTTTTGGATGAATTGAAAGCAGAAGGTTTATTAGTTTCGAAGGCTGGTAGCGGCATATACGTGAATGCACGAAGTTGGGAATATGTTGTGAAAAAGTCAGCCCCTGATTGGCGCACTAGAATAAAGCAAAGTTACTATAAATCTAACATTCAAACGATTCAATCGATCAACGAACATGAGATGAGTCCACAGATGATGAGGTTAGGAACGGGTGAGCTATCACCAGAGCTGATCCCTACTAAAGAGCTTCAAGAATTCATGGGTTCTATTTCAATAACAAGTAGGGAATTTGGTTATTCTGATCCAATGGGTGATCGTGAGTTAAGAGAAGTACTAACAAGGTATTTACATAGTCAGGGAATAAGTGCCACACCTGAAAATATCTTAATCGTATCTGGTGGTTTACAGGCATTGCAATTAATTTCTATTGGACTCATCAATATGTACGGTAAAATCTACTGTCAATCACCGTCCTATCTACATTCATTACCCTCACTCCCATCTGAAGCCATGAATAATAGCCAACTCAATAAACAATCGAGTGTTCTCTATACAATTCCAACTTTAAATAATCCGTCTGGAAAGATTCTTTCATTTGAAGAACGAAAAAGGCTATTAGAAGAATGTAAAAAGCTACAATTGCCCATGATAGAGGATGGTGTCTATCAAGAGCTTATATTTAGTGAATCACCACCTTCCATTAAGTCAATGGATACGGATGGACAAGTTATTTATATAGGTAGTGTTTCTAAAATTTTGAGCCCAGGTTTACGAGTGGGCTGGATGGTAGGTCCTGAATCAGTCATGAACCATTTATCAGACTTGAAAATGCAGCTTGATTATGGGACAAGTATTGTATCTCAAAAAATAGTGGCGGCATGGCTCAAATCGTCACATTATCATCAACATATGAGTTGGTTGAGAACAGAATTGAAAAAAAGAGCAGATTTTACTGAAAAACTCTTACAGTACCATTTTGCTGAACTAGCAAATTGGGAAACTCCTCAGGGTGGTTTTTATATTTGGCTCAAAATGAAAAGGCCAGTTGTTACGAAAGCTTTATTTCAACGTATGCTCAAACAAAATATTTTAATTAATCCAGGTTATATTTATCAACCTAATGACTATAATCATATAAGAATTTCCTATTCTTACTGTAGTTATCAGGAGATAGAAAAAAGTTTGGTTGCTTTAGCTGATGAGATTAGACGTTATTTGTAAAGATATGAGGCAGAGAGAGAGCGTTTGATTAAGGAATAATTTCAGATCTGGCCAAATGTAGAGAGGTATTTTGGCCTTCAAATAAGACATTCTGGTTTAGAACCAGCTATTATGATAAAGATAAAGGATAACATCACTAAAATAAGGAGGTATTTACAATGGAAAAGGTCACACCCTTTTTAATGTTTCAGGATGGAAACGCTGAGGAAGCGATGAATTTTTACACATCTCTCATTGAAGATTCAGCGATTACACATATCGTTCGGTATGGTGCTAATCAAGGCGGAGAGGAAGGAAAGGTCATGACAGCTGCTTTTACGTTAAGGGGTCAAGAATTTATGTGTATTGATAGTAACATCCAACACCAATTTACATTCACACCATCCTTCTCGATTTATTTAACATGCAGTACAGAAGAGGAAATTGACAGCCTTTATCAGCAGTTAGTTGAAGATAGACAAGCACTCATGCCCCTAGGCGATTATGGTTTCAGTAAGAAGTTCGGTTGGGTTAATGACCGATTTGGTGTTTCATGGCAATTGAATTTACCTAAATAAATACAGAAAAGATCATGTTGTGAAAGAGAGAAGAGGATGAGTAAAGTCACGAAAAGGGCTGAAGGGAATAAAGAACCAGCTAACTTCAAGGCACAATCCATCGCCCCTAAGCAACCTTCATATAAAACGCCCATGTCGGAGCAAAAATCAGCTCCGCCACCAACAAAGATGAAAGTGGTGTTTGACTCTTTGACTGGTGGTATTTCAATTAATAAGAGAAGTGGGTGAGTAAAGTCGCGAAAAGGCCTGAATGTGTCAGTTGGTTCTTTAACAGTTGGTTTTTCGTTTAATTTGACTTTGTTCTTTTTCATTTTAAATGAATGGTGTTAGATGTTTTTGTGAACTTGAGAATTAGTAAGAACCCAGCGGAGCATGAATTTCGGGAGCGGTGAGTAGAGCTCCGCATATCGCCTTTAAGTAACTTTCATATAAAAACGCTCATGGCAAAGCCCAATATTCTTTTATTTAGGCTGCTTTGTAACAGATACAATCAATCCAACTAAACAAACACCTGAATAAAAAATAAAGCTAAACCAATAAGAAGTCATATTAATTAACTGACCACCAATTGCAGAACCAAGTGACTGACCAATACCAAGTGCTAAAAAAGACAAACTGACCCCGATGGATGGCATCTCCTTAAAAAGACGTGTCCCCCATACAATAAATATACCTGTCATACATATATAGGACATGCCAAATAAAATCGATGAAAGATAAATCGTCACAATATGAGGTGCAGTTATTAATGCTATAGCCATCGACATTATGAGCAAAGTCACCTGATAAGAAATTCCAATTCCAAATTTACGAATAATACCACCAGCTATTCCACCAATAATGCCAGAGGCCCCCATTAATACCCAAAAGAAGGCACTCTCCCCACTGCTCATATTATACTGAGCCGTTAAATAACTTCGAGAAAAGGTCCAATATATAGAAGAGCCAAAGCCGATGATGAAAGAAGCAAGAGAGAGAAATTTACCCTTCACTAAAACCGATTTCTTGAGGATAGTAAGGTTTGAAGCTGAACTTTTACTAGTAGGAACACAGAGCGAGTTCCAAATAAATACGATTAATGATATAAATGTGAAAAGTAAAAAAGCAAACCGCCATTGCTCAGCAAACACAATAGCAATCGGTCCTGACAAAATAAGTCCAAAGCTTGTTCCACTATTAATCCACGTGTTTCCATTGTCGATCTCATCTTTTTTTAAATTCGTTGTAATCATTTGACTAAAAGCCGGAGATGCCCACCCACTGCCTATACCCGCAATAAATGTACTGGCTGTTAGGAAATAAAGATCTTGAGCAAGTGAGATGCCTAATAACCCTAAAGTTGCACTTAATCCGGCAAATTGAATGACTCTTTTTTCGCCAAATTTATTAACGCAGTTGGAAGACGTGAGTAAAGCTAATGTATAGGCGAAATAAGCAGCTGAGCTAGCCATACCAGCTTCACTTTCTGATATTCCAAGAGATGAAGAGATATGTGGTAAAAACAAACCAAAGCTGAATCTAGCTAAGGCATAAGTTACACCGATCAAAGCGATCCCAGGTAATACGAGTCTCCACATTTTCATTTCACTCCTTAGTTAATATTATATAGAACGATCATTATATATATTTTGTAAAAAAAAGCAAATGTGATTGAGCATTTACTTTTATATGAAAGTTAACTAAAGACAATATGCTCATCTTCGATGATCGCTCCGGGAATGAGGGGCCCGCTTTCCCAGGCGGGCGCTGAGCTAACCGGCTCTGCCGGTGGATCTCAGCCTGCCCTTTCCTCCTGCAGGAGTCGGCCACCCCATTCCCTCCGCTAGGCTGGAGCAAACTCAATGGTCTGTTTGTCCTCTTCTCATTAAAAAAACAATGAAAAAGTTTAAAAAAATACCAAATGAATGAAATACCAATAGTCAAAGAGCCAAAAAACACTTTCATTTTTGTTGGTGATGAATTGCATGGCAAGTCATCATGGAAGTTTTATATGAAAGTTACTTATGGGCGATAGTTCGTGCCTTGAAGTTAGCTGGTCATCCATCTGCGATAAATGACCTTAGCAGGACATAGCTCCCTGCTTGTGCGGCTGACTCCTCATGGTGTTCGAGTTGTAAACGTGCCAGATCTTTAAATAGTCGCCACTACTTTCATTTTTGTTGGTGGCGAAGTGATTGCTCCGACATGGGTGTTTTATATGGCATGATCTACTGTGTACAGCAATTCTTTGGAAACCTTATTCCAATCCACGACTTCTGCTAGTGAAGTTGCTCCCTCTAATAGCATGGAAAGACGTATCGATTCGTTTTGACTAAAATGAAGACTTTCCAAAAAGGTTAAGAAGGTCTTTTTATGAGTTATGACATATTGATTAATCTGGTTCTCTTCAGCTGGATACTCCTCTTTAGCTCTGAGAAACATACATCCTTTTTTATGAGTTGCAATCCAATCCAGATGGGCTTTTGCTATTAATTGAGCATTCGTGTTCACATCAGCCTCTTTTTTTACCACTTTCTGCAAGAGAGAGAAGTACTTCTCTTCACGGTATTTCAGTACTTCTAATACCAGTTCTTCCTTTGAATTAAAATGGTTATACATGGTCATTAATGCAACATTTGCTTCTTCTATTATCTTTTTAAGGCCGATCGAATGAAAGCCATGTTCATAAAATAGTCTCTCTGCCTGACTAATTAAATCCTGTCGTTTTTTACTCATATAACATCACCTTTAGATAGAATGGTCATTATATTATTAACATAAGGATGGTTTAAATGCAAATCAAGTATGTTTTGGGAATTCTAAAAAAACTGGGGGATGTGGGCCAAGCGGTTTTGTTCATTAAGGATAGCTTGGTTTAATGATGGCTCATTTTGAAGATGCTTTTGACAAATGCTTCTTTAAATTCTGTGTATTGCTTGATACATGTCGCTGTCTTTTTTACATAGGTCGATTTAATCTCTTCATATTGCTTTCTTGCTTGTTCATGGGACTTGAGGTAGTCTCTGAAGAAGAGCAGATTGTTCCGAAGCTCCTGTTGAGATATTCCTTTAATTGCGTGCTACCAATATGTTCTACACGAACTCCCTCAATATTTAGACTCTCCACTATTTCCCTTTTCACTCGATTATATTCAATATTCCATTCTGATGTATATTTCACTAATCTAACTTCCTCTTTCTTTAATCCTAAGTTCATGATTTTCCTCCTTATAAGAATTTACCTGATCATAGTAACCTATATCAAACAGAGAATTTTCTATATGGCTGATAAATCAAAAGAAACAGTTAATTATCTATCGATTAACGTTAGTATAGTGATACTATAATAACTAGAATGTATCAACTCTATATTTCAGTGAGGGGTAACAACTATGCTAGTAAAGAATCATACATCAACAGAAGTGAAAGGCTTAAGGAGGGTCATGCGTGTTAATGAACTATGGGATTATGAACATTTGTTTATTAGGTATGAGACAGAAGAGATTGAATGACTAGAGAACTCTTACTCTGCCTTCAAATAGACTTTTATCATAGGAATTAAACGTATAATTGAAAATCAAAAGGAGTGGTCTGGTGGTGTATTTCTCAAATAAAAAGAAAATACGAGGCTGGAAAAGACAAAAAGCAAAAATTGAAATTTGGAAAGAACAGGCCTTACATTTGGATGTGGACACTTTAAGGGAGTATCAAAGGGATTACGTTAAATTATGGATAGATCCCTTTTATTCACTAGAAAAAAGAAATCCTCCTCATTGGTATAATCAACTTTTGCTAGAAGCTATGATTGACGTGTATCAAGAATGGAACCGTAAAATGGAGGCTGAAAATGAGGAATTCTATTTGAAGATTTGGCTATTTGAGCCTCGTTTTATCCAATCTCAAGTTGTTGTGGCTTACAGAGAGGCACTTCATTTCTATCATCATACGTTCAAAAAAAGAGAGAACGATAAAGCATTTCCCTTCTATCAATTTCACTCCTTAAGAGACAAGTTAGAACAATTCGACTGGAGCCTACATATAGACTCAGATTATTATGATGAGAATGATCTGCAGGGATGGTTAGAAGAAGGACTGTCTTCAGAGAAAGAAATATCAACAATTAAACGAAAAGCCTCTGAAACGATTAAAAATGAATATGGAAATCATCTAATATACTGCATGGATAAAGGTGACGTTTGGATAGGGACTTTGAAGTGAGTAATTCCAACCAGATAATAATAATAGTATGGTGCCGATTTTTAGCGTAACAGCTTTTATTTTCAATAATGAGCAGAGGAAATAGGAAATACTGCTACTTTTTCATTTTTTACGTATGATAAGAATTACCAATAGTTTGATAAATATAAAGGGGTCTGAAACATATTGAATAATCGTTATAGTCATGCTTTTAAAATGTTTATCTGCTTTCTTGGCATCTCCGTTTTAATAGTCTTAGTCTTATCTGTTCCATTTAAAGCTGTTGCTAACGAACAGAGCTTACTAGAAGTGCAAGTAGAGAATTATATCAATGAACATCAGGAAGATATTGCGGGGTTAGCTACAATAGTGATAGATAAAGATGAAGTTATTTACAAAATGGCAGGTAATGCAGATATAGAAAATCAAATTTTAGTCAGTGAAGATACTGTTTTCGAATGGGCATCCGTATCTAAAATCCTTATTTGGATTAGTGTTTTACAGTTGGTTGAGCAAGGGAAACTGGATCTAGAAACCGATATTAAAACCTATCTGCCTCAGCATTTTCGTAGCAAAACAAATTTTGATGAACCAATCACCATGTCTCATTTAATGCACCACTCTGCAGGGTTTGATGATAGTTATACTGATTTAATGATTTATCGACCAAGTGCTATAAATAGGTTAAGAGAAGTGCTTGAAGAAGCAGACATTAACCAAGTTTTTGTCCCAGGTGAAGTGGTCGCTTATTCCAATTATGGAAGTGGACTTGCTGCATTTATTGTCGAAGAAGTGAGTGGAATGGACTATCAAGAGTACGTGCGAAAGCATATCTTTGAACCACTTCAGATGACAAAGACGGCTATTGATCCTGAACAAGGTGATCAGCAGTGGGTGAAAGAGCAGAGGGAGAAGGTTCAAGGTTATTCCCAAGCAAGGCAATTAATTAATCCCAATTTATACTCGCTTCCGATGTATCCGATTGGAAGTGTGATGGGAACAGCGACTGATTTACAAAAGCTACTAGAGGCGTTATTGGCTGAGGATGAAAACCCTCTTTTTAAATATAACGAGACCCTTGATGTCATGTTTGAACCGACCTTATATTACCCAAATACAAATATTTCAAGAATAGCTAATGGCTTATTTTATTTACCATCAAAAAGTCAGTATGTTTATGGCCATAACGGAAATTCTAAGGCGTTTAGCTCCTCCTTTTATGTGGATAGAAAGGAACAACGAGGTGTACTCGTTCTAACAAACATAAAAGATGAAATGACCTTTACTGTGGGAATACCTGAACTCATTTTTGGTGAGTATGAGCATAGAAAAGTTCATGTAGGATTAGAAGATTCATCGCAATGGAACGGTATATATGAACCGGCTCGAATACCAAGGTCAGGCTTTAGTAAGGTGTATGGTTTATTTTTAAGGGGGGAAGTTGAACAAAGTGGTTCTGATGAATTAATAATGAACGGCTTTTATTATTCACAGCTGCAACCAGGTATTTACCTAACGGAAGATGGTCCGAGCTTATACAGTCTGGATGTTTATTCAGAACACCCGCATTTGAAAAACGTGCTATCTAATACATATTCAGATTTACTTTATGTACCTACATATAAACATTACATAGAGTGGGGGGGACTTATTCTTACTGTTATAGCAGCCATTTTTTCTGTCGGTTATGTTGTCACCATTTCTTTAAGAAGTCTCTCGAGTAAAAAACCTCAACGTTTCTACTTGTTTGGTCAACATAGTCTAAATCTACTCATGATGTTGAATGTTTTATGGATCGTTTATAAAACCTTATCAATGGTTAGTTACGCTTCGCTTAAGCCGTTTCTAACTTTAAACCTTGCCTATTTAGTGATCGCTTTTGTGTATAGTGGATTTTTAGTCGTTAAGCTTAACAGTCAACCATTAAAGAAACTTGAAAAGCGAGTTTGGATCATGACGGTTGCTTGTACGGTTATCCTATGTGGAAACTTATTGTATTGGGAGTTTTATTTTTAAGTGATTATGAAGGTGCAGCTTGATTTTTAAATAGTGAGCATCTAGGCAAAAGAAAAGCAGTCTTGTTTCAATTATCCACGCCTTCTTCTATGATTGTAAGCTCAACTAAATCGTACTGATTTAAATTGTATGGGTTCGTATCTTTTTTAGTAAATATGAATTCAACTTTGTCAGAAATTTCTAGGTCGTCTAAATGAATCTCGATATCGCCATCTCTTAGTATCGACTCTTTTGTAACTTGAACATGATACACATATAAAATATCCTCGCTACTTGGGCTATTAATCAATGAAATGACAAGTGAATGAGTAGATGTATCAATTTCTTCGATTACTCCTAATTCAGTCGTTTGATTACATGATACTAAAATTAAAAGCAAAAAAAACAGAGGATGGCTTTTCTCATAATGGAGGCTCCTTAAGAGTTTATTAGAACTATCATAATAGGTTAGGAGGAATAACACATGATCTAAAGTACCCAATTGGTGAATTCAAATTAAATGGAAAAAACAAATGACGTGATTGATCTTTGGATAAGTGAGATGGATGAATTAAAAGGAGGGGTGTAATCAATGTTTCCGGTATTAGAAACAAAAAGACTATATTTAAGAGAACTTACTAAAGCTGATGCGAAGAGCATCTTTTCTTGTTTCTCTAACGGAAAAGTTACAAGATATTATAGATTAGAAACTTTCGTTCATCTTGAAGAAGCGGAGAATCTTATTCATATATTTAAAAAGAACTACAACGATAAGAGAGGTATACGATGGGGAATTGAAAGGAAAGAAACTAAGGAAGTAATGGGAACTATTGGTTTTAATGCTTGGGTTCCTTATCATAAAAAGCAGAGCTTGGTTACGAACTCCATCCAGAACACTGGAGGAACGGGTACATTTCAGAAGCGATGTCAAAAGTTCTTTCTTACGGTTTTGAAGAGATGAATTTAACTCGTATCGGTGCTGTTGTACTTATTAATAATCTGGCATCTAATCAGCTATTAACAAAAATGGGTTTTCATCAAGAAGGTGTCTTACGGAATTATATTTATCAAAATGGTCAAGCAAACGATGCAAACGTCTATTCATTACTTAAAAAGAATAAATGAAAGTGAATTAGTTATGGTTTAGTGAGCTCTTATCGAATTAGAAAAATCGGATGATATATAAAGCCTAAATAAGAAAATCATGAACTTGGTTTAAATAAAAGACCACCTCACATGTTGAAGTGGTCTTTAGGTTAGCTTAATAATTCGATGTATAATTCCTATACGTTTTTCCTTTCAATAAGATGGTAAGACCAATTAGAATTCCAATCGTCGCAAAGGACAGAATAACAGATTGAATATCGATGCCTCTAGAAACAAGTAACGTTACACCGGCATAAGCAAGCGGGTCAAATCCGTTCATGGCTAAGAAGATAATACTCATGACTCTCCCCATTATGCGAGGGTCGGTATCTTCTTGTGCAGAGGTAAAGAAAGGGATTGAAACAAATGTCATCGAGAATCCAAGTAAGAAAGCTAATGCCGTTAAGATATACAAGTTAGGAATCTGACTAAAGAGAACAGCCACCATTAAAGTTGCAATTAATCCTAGAATCGATGTTAAACCTCTCTGGCGTATTTTGACTGTACCAATAATACCTGTACTTACAAGCATACCAATCGCTAAAGCAGCCTCGATATAACTAAGGTTAATAGGTGTACCTCCGTAAGTTTCCACTAAGATCGGAATGGCTATGGAAATAGCTCCGAAGGCAAAGAAATTGAGCGTGATTAAGATTAGAATACCTGTAATGAGAAATTTACTTGCTTTGACATAAGAAAACCCTTCTATCAAATCCTTCAGTGGTGTTTGTTTGATTGTATTGTCTACGGGTCCTTCTTTTAGGAATGGTGGAAACATAAAAAAGGCAGACAATAGAACAATAACAGCCGCAACAAAATAACCCGTCGTAACCCCTGCAAACTCCATAACACTCCCGGCAATAATCGGTCCAACGACAAAACCAATTTGACCCAGTCCTTGGATAATGGCATTTGCTTGTTTAATTTGTTCAACGCGAACCATTTTCGGGATTAAGGAAGTTCCTGCTGGTCCAGAAAAAGCATCAAGTGTTCCAAATAATGCTCCCAATATTAATAGGTGAATAAAGGCTAATTGGTTGGTATACGCCAATATGAAAATGATAACGAGTAGAATACCTTGAATGGAGCTCGTGCTGAACATGATTGTCGTCTTTTTAAATTTGTCAGCAAGAACACCTCCAAAGGCCATCATGATGATCCGTGGAACGGTAACGGCAATCAGGATTATACCTAATGAGCTAGCAGAACCAAGCTCAGAAATTACAAACCAGGTTGTGGTCATAAAAAACATACTAAAGCCAATTATGGCTAAGAAGCTCCCGACAAATAACAAAATAAAAGGTCTATTTTTCAATAATGATTGTTGTTCTTCCATAAATATAATCTTTCCTCTCTACGTTAATCTAACATCAATTCTAGAGGATCACGTAACGTGAGGGGCAAGTGTTTTTTGTTTGGGGAATTTTCCTTGAATCCACTGTCTTTTTAAATATAAAGATGGAAGGGAAATTCATAATAAACTAATTGTAAAAATGAATAAGCAAGAATGTTCTTTCTTGAGATGGTGAAACTACCAGTACTTAGTCTAGAAGGGTGTGGAGTTCATGAAGAGTCTGAGTTTATTAGTGGTCATTAGTTTGTTAAGTATGGGATTTCCTAATTATGAAGTGGAGGTGGCAGAAGTTGATAAACAACGTCCGATGGAAGAATATATGCCTGAATACGGATATACGACGGTTGAAGTAGCTGTTAAAGAGTTGGAAGAGCACTTTCAAAAGGAGTTAAAATTACCTTTAAGAATACCACCATTACCTTTTACGCACCAATTTGGAAGGTTTAACGATTCAGAAGGAACGAGCAATGATGCTTTGGATATTGAATATATCAATGAAGAGAAGCCGTATATACATTATAAAATGATGATTCGACATATGGATAGCAAAATTCCAATAAGGGAGAAACGTATTATTGAAACATACACTTTAAAGAATGGACATGAAGCAACTCTAATCAATGTATCTGGAAGATTACAAGCGTTTGTGTTTGAAAGAGAAGGTTGGCAATACATGTTAAGTGTAAATAGTAAATGTGCTGACATCATAACACCTGAAGTGTTTGTTCAAATTGCGAATTCTATTGATTTTCCTGAAGAAAAAGAAGGACTGTTAGATAAGTAACGACGAATGTTTTCAATTTTAATTAAAAAAAGTAAACTCTAGACAGGAATAAAATAAATGGGTTATCGTTTCTCGAGTTTAACAATCTGACAAAAAACCCAATGAGGGTTTTTTGTTTTATTCGCAGTTGAAAGGACGATTTAAAAGGTTAAATAAAATATTGAGAAAGACGTAAAGCTGCGTCAAGATGTTTGTTTTTTACTTGCAGCTTTCAAACTAACGACCATAGATTTTTAGTGTTATTCTTAATAAAGAACAAATATGTGAATTTATATATCAATTTTCAGAATTTTGTTGTATAATCAAAGTGGAATGAAATGGATTTTATAGCCGTTTCATTATTTTTTTCACTATCAGTTCTTTATTGAGAACAGATGGTTGGATTTAAGTCTTTATTAACATGGAAAAAAGGAGGGTGGCTAATATTTATTCTTTTGATTTACCGAAATAGTTGTAAAAAGGGTTTCATAGTGAAGTAGGAGGAGGAAATCGAATTGGGGAAAAAAAGAATGACAAAATGGTTTAGTAGTTTTTTAGCTTTTATGATCGTGTTTTCTATCGTTCTTCCGGTATCAGCGACATCACAAGAAACTTCGCTTCAAGAGATTAAACAACAGCAACAAAATGAAAAAAAACTGGAATTAAAGGCAGCAATTTCTGACCAGCTTGAGGCAAGAGAAGGCTTAGCGATGCTGCATAAAGATTTACAGGGTTTATCTGGTAATGAGCAAGTTTCAGTCATTATTCATTTATCTGAGCACCCTGTAGCTCTAGAACAAGGCATTAGTAAACTAACAGGTAAATCACTATCAAGCACACAAAAATCACAAATCCGTGCGAAAGTGAACAGGCAGCAAGCAACGGTAGAGCGAGAAATGAGGATAAAAGGTATTAGCTTTGAGAAGGGCTTTGCCTATAATACGGTCCTTAATGGCTTTGCAGCAACAGTTAAAGCACAAGATCTAGAGCAGCTTCTTGAAATAAAAGGCGTGACATTAGTTGAACCAGATGCAATCGTTCATGCCTTAACGGATGATAAACCAGCCGGCGATACTTCTGACCTCGAGAAGGTTGTCGATTATGATACAGCTATGAACACAAGTATTCCTTTCCTAGGAATTGAGCAAATTTGGGATGAAGGCTATAAAGGAGAAGGTATTAAAGTAGCTGTACTTGATACGGGTATCGATCCTGATCATCCGGAGTTTGCAGGGATTTATAAAGGTGGAAAAAACTTCATTCCGCATAGCTCGATGTATGCACGTGAACGAGATGATGATGATGCTAGAGAAACGTCACCGAAAGATCGTCCTAATAATCAACCGGAATTTAATGCAAACGGAAGATCTTTCTATACCGATCACGGGACTCACGTTGCTGGTACGATTGCAGCAATAGGAGCGAATGAATACGGCATTAAAGGGATTGCACCTGAAATTGATCTATACGCCTATCGTGTTCTTGGAGCGTATGGAAGTGGTTCTACTTCGGGAATTATTGCAGCAATTGAGCATTCAGTCGATGAACAGATGGATGTCATCAATCTATCACTTGGCGGTGGGGCTAATTCAGAGACTGATGCGGGATCGTTTGCAATCAACAACGCCATGATGGCAGATGTCATTTCTGTCATTGCTACAGGCAACTCAGGACCGAACCGGGGAACGATGGGAACACCGGCTACTGCTCGTCTGGGCATTGCGGTAGGTAATACGACGAACCCAGAAACGCAATATAGTGGAGAAGTAACGGTTCGAGTTGGTGAAGATTATCACTACTCAAATGAGTTGACTTTTATGGCAACAACATTTGGACAAGCACTCAGTAATCAGCTCATGGGTGAATACGACCTTGTAGCTGTACCAGGCGTCGGAAATTTAGCTGATTATAACAATATTGATGTTCAAGGAAAGGTAGCCCTTATAGCTCGAGGTGAAATTGCTTTTGTTGATAAAATTGCACATGCAAAAGCAAATGGAGCCGTTGCAACGATTATTCATAACTTCGCAGGTGGGACAAATGCCCCTGGAATATCGGATGTCTTTTTAGGAGACTCATTTACTTTTATTCCAACCATTGATATGTCAGTCACTGATGGTAGTGCGATTCGCCAGGCGCTCGCCGGTGGAAATGGTTCTGTTACATTTAATAACTTCACTTCAACAGTATCGGAAGGCGATGATGTAAATAATTCGAGTTCTAGAGGTCCTTCTACACCTAATTTTGATATAAAACCGGATGTAGTAGCACCTGGCACAAATATTATGTCTACAATACCAGCATATAAGTGGGATTACCCAGAAGCAAATTATGAAGAGTCTTATGATCGTTTCACAGGAACATCGATGGCGACTCCTCATATAGCGGGAATTGTCGCACTGATCAAACAAGTGAATCCAACGTGGGATGCATTTGATGTAAAAGTAGCCTTATCTAATACCGCGAAAATTCTTGATACGGGTAAATATGATGTTTTCGCACAAGGAGCTGGGCGGGTAGACGCCTATGCTGCTGCGTTCCCAAGCGTACTTGCGTATGCAATTGATGAAGCGGTTCTTGATGCTAGTGGCGAGGTTGTGCCCAATGTAAAAGGTACTGTCACATTTGGACCGCAAAATCTAGAGCAAGCCATTTCCGTTTCGAAGCAAATTATCGTCAAAGATTTAGAGGGTGTTGGGGGCAACTTCAATGTGAGTGTAGATGTAACGAAGTCATTTGCAGATGCTTCCTTAACGGTTGATAAGTCATCGTTCACATTAGCACCTAATGGTGAGGAACTCCTAACCGTCACTTTAACAGCTTCGCAAAATAACGCAACAAAACCTGGCGATGAACTACTCGGTTATATTCATGTTAACGGTGGTCAAAATCAACTGTCTTTACCGTTTGCAGCCGATTTCAGTGGTGAAATAGTTCCAGAAATTAAAGATATGCGCATTACGGAAACAGACCTTTCATTTAATAATGACGGTGTGAATGACGCTGCCATGCTTTACTTCACTTTAACAGGTGATGTATTGACGAATTATATTGAATTATGGAACATCGAGGATCCGGATGGTGGGTTTTATGGCGATGGTTACATCGGCTATTTACATGCAGGGAATTCCTTAGGAGCGGGCTCCTACCAATTGCCGATTTCTGGCACATACAGACCTTGGGGCGGGAGCGGACTTGAGCAAATTCCTGATGGCCTTTACACGATTGATTTTACGGCACAAGTAAGTGCAGGAGGGACGATTGGTGATTATGTTGGTCCAATTGTCGTTAAAACAACCAAGCCTGTTATTAATGGTGATGTAAATGGGCATACATTGACAGGACAAATAACCGATAAGTATATCGATTACAATGAAGTTCTTAGTAATTATGGTCTCCAATATGATCTGAATTCCAAACTACAAGCATCCTATGTGACTACAACTAATGGCGAGGAGAGTGAGCCAGTAGCTTTCACACTCGATCAAGATGGTTCATTTGAGATTGCTTTATCACAAGCAGCAGATTCAGTAAAAGTCATTGTCGATGACGCTGCAGGAAATCAAGGTGAAGCAATATTTGATGTGGAAACAGAAATTGAAGTTTCTTTATCCGTTGACAAACCTGCCGTTACAATCGAAGCGGGACAATCTACAACAGTTATAGTAACAGAAACAATAAAGAATGGTGAGCAAATAACGGAAGAAGACGTAACTGCTGCTGCGACTTATAGCGTAGCTGATGAGGAGATTGCTGTCGCCCAATCGGGTGAAATTATTGCTAAAGCGGTCGGTGAAACAATCGTTACAATTGCTTATGGTGATAATCATGTAGAAGTAGCTGTGACAGTAATAGAGGGAGACGAGGATAAAACCGTAAGCTTAAAAGCTAACCATGAGCAATTCCTAATTAAGGAAGGTGCAACGGGGAATGTGCAAATCTTAGAGGTAACAACAATAGGTGACGACGAAATAGAAGAAGATGTAACCGCAAAGGCAACATACGTGGTTGATAATGAAGCGATTGCAACTGTAACAGAGGGGATTATTTTAGGAAAGAAAGCGGGGATTACCGTCGTCACTGCTCATTATGGTGAGAGCTCTATCCAAATTACGGTAGCAGTTTCAAAAAATGATGATACAAGACCACCAAGAGTAACTCCTTCACGTTAACAAAAAATAAAGAAGGGTTGGTAGTGACATACCAACTCTTCACCTAAGGAAAGACCTGTTGGACGATGAAAAATAAATAAGACTACATACCCAAGTGGGTAAAGGAGGAAGATTCATGAGTATTAAGAAGAAATTAGGAATGGGATTCGCATCAGCTATTCTTGGCGTAACATTAGTAGGTGGGGGAACTTTTGCTTATTTTAGTGACACAGAGGTAACAAATAATACATTTGCGGCAGGTACTTTAGATTTAGCTGTTAATCCATCTGTTATTGTCGATATAACGAATATGAAACCTGGTGATACGGTGCTGAGAGAGTTCTCGCTAGAAAATAATGGTACTTTGGATATTTCAAAAATAGATATTCTCACAAATTATAAAGTAATTGATGTAAAAGGCAACAACGCAGAGGATTTTGGTAAGCACATTAAGGTGCTTTTCCTAGAAAATATTGATAAGACCGGTGATGGTTGGTTAATTGATGATTATAATGATGTGATTAGTGAAACGACATTATATGACCTTCAACATATGACACCAGATGCTGTAGAAAACTTACAGGATTGGGTTACATGGTTCTTTGAATTAAATGGGGAAGAAAGTGGTTTAAAAGCAGGTACGAGTGATTCCATGTATGTCGCCTTTGAATTTGTTGATAATGGTAAGGATCAAAATCAATTTCAAGGCGATTCTCTTGAACTAAAATGGACATTTAAGGCTTATCAAACTGAAGGTGAAGTTTTTGAATAATTGATATCAAAGCTGAGTTATAAGGGCGTTATGTACGCCTTTGTGACTCAGTTTTTATTGTATTATGAATGTAGTTGTAAGTTTCTCTTGTTAAAATACTTTTATATGAAAGTTACCTGGGTGGCGCTCATTTCCTAAGTTAACGTGACCTTTCGGTCTTTGTTTTTGGATACTAATCCTGATGGAATACTACACATTTTCTGTGTTGGTGGTGGCTGGTTGTGCGGTGAGCTGAATCTTTTTAGAAAGCTCTTGCGACCTCTTTCCTAAAAAGTGGCGGGGCTACGGTAAAGTGTGAGAATCCTCAAAACCGTTTATGAATGAAAAGCTACCAGTTAAAGATTGAAACCCTACTTATATATTTGGAGAGGACTAGTTGTAAACGTATCCACAGGTTAAGAAGTCGTAACTATCCATGAAGAATGGTCTTTGTGCAGATACTCCTAAGTTTGGTGTCCGTATCTGCACAACCTTTTTGTTTTGTTAACATGGTGAAAGATGACTTTCATGTTTATTGGTGAATGTTGCTTAGCAAGTCCATGGAAGTTTTATATGAAAGTTAGTGCGAACATGGAGCGTTGCTCGTCGCTACCGAAAATTATGCTCCGCGTCCTGCGGGGTGGCACTGAACTAACTAGCTTCGCTAGTGGATTTCAGCCCGCCACTGCGTCCCGCGGGAGCCTTCGCATAACTCGCCCGCTTGGGTTACCACTAATTCTTAAGTTCAAAAAAACAATCCAACACCATTCATTTAAAATGAAAATAAACAAAACGAATTGAATGAAATGCAAACAGTTAAAAAGCCAAACAATACTTTCATCTTTATTGGTGGCGAAGTCGGGCACAGTTATGTGGGTTTTATATGCCATGTAAAGGTTTCTACTGTAAGTAATACACAGATGGAATTCTATGTTAATCTGAATTATGATTAATTGGTTAAAGGTTGATCATTAGGTGGAAAGCATGGTATAAGTGAAAAAAGTAATAGAATGTCGCCTTAATTTTGCGGTTAAGGCTCTATTTTTATTGAGAGGGTTTGAGTTTGAAAATGAAAGATAATTTTTGGAATGAATTACCACGTCCCTTTTTTGTTTTGGCTCCTATGGAGGATGTAACGGATGTGGTCTTTCGTCATGTAGTGAGTGAAGCAGCTAGACCAGATGTATTTTTTACAGAGTTTACAAATACCGAAAGTTATTGTCACCCGGATGGGGAACAAAGCGTTCGCGGTCGTTTAACATTTACGAAAGATGAACAGCCAATGGTTGCTCATATTTGGGGAGATAAACCAGAGAACTTCAGACAAATGAGCATTGGCATGGCAGAGCTTGGTTTCAGAGGGATCGACTTAAATATGGGGTGCCCTGTAAAGAATGTAGCAACTAAGGGTAAAGGGAGCGGTTTAATTCTTCGTCCCGATGTTGCGGCAGAAATTATTCAAGCAGCCAAAGCGGGTGGATTGCCGGTTAGTGTTAAAACAAGGCTAGGATATACAGAGATCGATGAGTGGCAAGATTGGCTTACTCATATTTTCAAACAAGATATTGCGAATCTCTCTATTCATTTACGGACGAGAAAGGAAATGAGTGAAGTCGATGCTCATTGGGAATTAATCCCTCAAATTAAGGAGCTACGTGATCGAATTGCACCGAATACACTCTTGACGATAAATGGAGATATTCCTGACTACCAAACAGGAATGAAGTTAGCGGAACAATACGGAATTGATGGTGTCATGATCGGGCGAGGTATTTTTAAAAATCCATTTGCTTTTGAAAGGGAGCCAAAAGATCATAGTTGGGAGGAGTTATTGGACCTTTTAAGGCTACATCTTGATCTTTATGATCAATACTCAAAGGATTTAGTAACGCGCCCATTTAAAACACTTCACCGCTTTTTTAAGATTTATGTAAAAGGGTTTAAGGGAGCGAGTGCTTTGAGACATGAATTGATGGGTACAAGTTCAACAGATGAAGTGCGAGAAATGCTGGATCAGTTTATGGCTAGTCATTCGGGTGTTACTAATTTAGAAGAATAGCTCTTCTACTAGTATGAAGATGGTCCTCACTTTTACATAAGTGAGGGCTTTTTTTAAAGTGAAGATGGTATTGAATAAGAATATTTATTAAGTTGACATGACACTTATAGGTGTCGTATTATTGAGACACTAAAAGGTGTCTTATTTTTGTGAAGGAGGATTTCCTTTGAATACGGCTTTAAAAGAACGTGATGTGTATGACGCGATTGCTGACCCGACAAGAAGAAAGTTAATACGTCTGTTGGCGGATTCTGAGGAACTGCCTTTATATGAAATTACGTCTCACTTTGATATGGGACGTACGGCGGTTTCTAAGCATTTAACAATTCTTAAGCAAGCAGACTTAGTAAAAAACAGAAAGATAGGTAGAGAAACAAGATATCGATTAAATTCAGCTCCCTTACAAGAAATACAGGATTGGTTATCTTATTATGAACAGTTTTGGAATGAGCGAGCATTTTTACTTAAAAAAATATTGGAGGAATAATCATGGCAGAGCTTCAGTTAGATTTTCAATTTAACAGCCCTATTGAGAAGGTATGGGAGGCACTCACACATTCGGAGACATTAGCACAATGGGTGATGGAGAATAATTTTAGACCGATTGTCGGTTACAAATGTCAATTTCGGAATGAGGCGATTGGTTTAGTCGTTCATAGTGAGGTACTGCTTGTTGATAAGCCAAACAAGCTATCTTATACATGGGTTGGTGGTCCGATTGATACGGTTGTGATATGGACACTCAAACAAGAAGGCAAGGTGACGCACTTACATCTTGAGCATGCAGGTTTTGAAGAAATGAATCAAGCTTACCATGGAGCCAAGTATGGTTGGTCTAATATGGTAGACAACTTGAAAAAACTAATAGAAGAATAATAAAAGGGGTTATGTGATGAGTTTTTTTAAAGAGGCATTGGCGATTTTCAAAAAAACAGATTTACCTTTCGTTAAGAGTTATAAAGAGTCAGATAAAGCGTATACGTTCAGCTTTAAAAAGGGAAAAGATATAACATGGCGAGCGGGGCAGCACGGTTTATTTACGATTACTCATAAAAAAATAAAAGGTGCAACAAAACCATTTACGGTTTCTTCTTCAGCCAAGGAAGAATATGTGCAAATAACAACCGAGATCGGTGAGCAACCAAGTGAATTTAAACAAGCGTTACTTGAATTAACAGAAGGTGAAACGATTCGTATGAGTGGTCCGGTTGGAGCGTTTTATCTAAAAGAAGATCGCCCAACCTTACTCATTGCAGGAGGAATTGGCGTGACTCCATTTCGAGCGATGTTGAAAGAGCTAGAGAATGAGCAACGAAATCATCCCATTCACTTGCTCTATATAGACTCTGATAAAGTTTTTTTATATCAAGATGAGTTTCAAACAATGGCTTCGAATCAACCATTCATAGTGGTTTCATTTCTCGAAGCGAGGGATGATTTATATCAAAAAATCGATGCTTTTATTCAAGCGTATAAAAATAATGGTGACTATTTTGTGGCTGGTTCCAAAAGTATGGTGGGATCAATGACCAATTATTTAATCAAGCAAGAGGTTTCAAAGAAACGTATAAAAAAGGATAGTTTTTACGGATATTAAAAAAAATTGTTCATAGAAGGGTGGTTGCAAAATGGCTGCACCGAAAACATTAAGAACATGTAGTAAAGGTCATACGTATTATAAATCTTCGAGTTGTACGTCTTGTCCTGTTTGTAATAAAGAAAATAAACCGACTGAAGGCTTTTTAGCTAAGTTATCATCACCAGCTCGAAATGCATTCATTCATGAAGGCATCACCACAGTCGAAACATTGTCGACTTTTACTGAAAAGGAAATTTTAAAACTACATGGAATCGGGCCTGCCTCCTTGCCCAATCTAAAAGCAGCACTAGAAGAAAAAGGGTTAGCATTTAAAGAGTAGCGTGAAGGAAAACTGATATATGGAATAAATGATACAGAAGATAATAGGAGGTAAGTTCAACCGTCACAAGTTAGTACGAGTAGCATCTCATTACATGATCACATAAAAGGGAGTCTATCCTATGTCGGTAAAAAAGAATCATTTAAAAGTAGACCAGTTCTTACAAGAATCTACTGAAGCACAAAAATGGCAGAAAGAATATATCAAACTAAGAGAAATCATCTTGTCTTGCAATGTGCAAGAAGAATATAAATGGATGCATCCATGTTACACGTTTAATCAGAAAAATATTGTCTTAATCCACGGTTTTAAAGACTACTGTGCTCTACTGTTTCATAAAGGCGAACTATTAAAGGATCCCAAAAAAATCCTTATTCAACAAACAGAAAACGTTCATGGTGCTAGGCAAATACGGTTTAACAACCTAGAACAAATCTTAGGATTAGAAGAAACGATTCAAGCCTATATAAACGAAGCGATTGAGGTTGAAAAAGCAGGGTTAGTTGTTAAGAAAAAAACAAGAGAAATAGAAATCCCGGAGGAACTAATCATTCAGTTCACGGAGATGCCAGAATTAAAAGTAGCTTTTGAAGCCTTAACACCTGGCCGTCAAAGAGCGTATCTTCTACATTTCTCACAACCAAAACAGTCAAAAACGAAGGCCGCACGAATTGAAAAATCATTGTCAAGAATCTTTGCTGGAAAAGGTTTAACTGATTGTATTTGTGGCCTGTCCAAACGTTACCCTAACTGTGACGGGTCGCATAAAATGTTAGAAAACGAATGAATGTGCCATGCCTATTTCAAACAATGAAAGCAGAGCTTACTAAATGATTAAATTTAGAAGGTTCTGTTTTTTGTATTATAATAGTAATAGTTATTTATGAGATTAAATTTATAGGTAAATCATCACTATCAGTAGATATTTTGTATAACTTAAAGAATAGGAGTGAGAATATGCTAACTAAAAAGGAGCAGGTTTTAAAGCATCATCAAGATGTGATAAATTTCATTCACTCATTAGAAGCGTTAACAGAAGAGCAGTGGAGGTCACCAATTTCAATAGGAAAGTGGACGATAGCAGAAGTCGTTGGTCATTTAATAACTTGGGATGAGTTTATTCTTCATAATCGGTTAACCTTACTTCTTCTCAGCAAAACCTTTACCAAAGGCTCCAGAAGTAGAAGAAATGAATCAAATTGCGGCAAAAAAAGCACGTATTGAAAGCAAGAAAGAGATCATGTCGATCTTTATTTTTGTAAGAAAGCAATTAATAGAACACATAAATCAAATACCAGAATATCGCTGGAATGGAGAAATAACGATTAGTAATAATAACCTGACATTATTAGCTTATTTTGAGGGATTAGCCAAACATGATCTTGATCATTTTCAACAAATTGAGGATATCACGGGAATTGCTTTTGATAATTGTGAGCGAATTGAACCTATAAATCATAGCAATCACGAGCTAGTAAGAGATTTTTTTAGTGAGCAATGGGGTGATTCTAAGGTAATAGTATCTTCTGGAGTGTATGTTTACAGTGAATTGGAAGGTTTCATTTATAAATCAAAAGAAACGATAGTGGGTTTAATCACTTGTGTAATAAGAGATATAGAATGTGAGATTATCTCTTTAAATAGTTTACAAGAGAAAAGAGGGATTGCAACCAAGTTAATTAGTGAGGTTGAGGAAAGAGCAATAAAAAGGAGGTGTGATAGGATCTCAATAATCACAACAAACGATAACTTACGAGCATTAAAGTTTTACCAAAAAAGAGGTTATAGAATAAATAAAGTCATTCCTGATGCTGTTAATAAAGCTAGAGAAATTAAACCTACTATTCCTTTAATAGGTTATAACAATATACCCCTGAATGATGAAATTCAACTTATAAAGAAATTAAATCTAAATTAAGAAAGGAGCTTTTTCATGAATATCTATGATCCTATCTACGGCCAATTTACAATCGACAACGTCTTGGTTGAGTTAATTGAAAGTGAGCCGATGCAAAGGTTAAAGCATATACACCAGGGTGGGGCAAGTTATCTTGTTAATCCGAAATGGAATGTAACACGTTTTGAGCATTCCATTGGTGTTATGCTTTTAATCAAAAAAATGGGTGGTTCTATTGAAGAGCAAATTGCTGGACTGTTACACGATGTTTCGCACACAGCGTTTTCACATGTTGTAGATTTTGTACTTGACCACCCTGAAGAAAACTATCACGAACTTATTTTCAACGAAGTAGTGAGAAGCTCACCAATCCCTCAAATATTAGAAAAATATCAGTTTCGTTATGAAGATATCCTTTATGATGATTCACAATGGACATTGTTAGAACAGCCAGCACCTGAATTATGTGCAGATCGTGTTGACTATACATTAAGGGATATGTTTACATACGGAGAAATTACGAAAGAAGAAGTAGAGCACTTTTTGGACAACCTTGTTGTAAGAGAAGGAAACATGTACATAAATGACCTTGAATCGGCGGAATGGTTTGTAGAAACTTATTATAAAGAAGTCATCAA
This sequence comes from Alkalihalobacillus pseudalcaliphilus, assembly GCF_028610675.1. Lineage (NCBI taxonomy): Bacteria > Bacillati > Bacillota > Bacilli > Caryophanales > Bacillaceae > Alkalihalobacillus > Alkalihalobacillus pseudalcaliphilus. Next base: position 224,752 of record NZ_JAQQWS010000003.1, on the reverse strand, counting down.
TTTTTTTATGGACCCTTTAAATCTATATGCATATGAACGCTTATCAACATGTTTGAAATTAGCTTTAGATAAAGGGGTTATTGACATGGAGGATTTTATGAAAACCGATAAAGTTCTCATGAATAAAATGAAGTTATCCACGGATAAAGAAATGAACACTTTATTAAATGAGCTTAACTGCACTGTAAGAGTAGAAGAGAATAAAGAGCTGTATCATTTTCATCAAAAAACAAAGCTAAGGTTAATTGATCCATCGGTTTTCGTAGAAGGAGAGCTTTTACCCGCATCTTCGCTTTCAAATAAAATAAAAAATATGAATAAACAAGCACGTAAAAAAACAGAAAGTGGCGTATATGTGAGAGTAATTTCTAGTACGTAAAATTTCAATTGAGGTGAAGGTAATGGTTATTACAACTTTATGCGGTTCGACGAAATTTAAGAAACAATTTAAGGAGGTAGAAGCTGCTCTTACTTTTAAAGGTCATATCGTACTATCACTCGGTTTTTTTGAACATAGCGAAGGGATTATTTTGTCTTCTAATAAGTTGAAAATGCTTGAAATGATGCACTATCAAAAGATTGAGTTGAGTGACGAAATCTATGTGATAGATATAGAAGGTTATATTGGTTCGAGCACACAGAAAGAAATACAATACGCAAAAGATACGGGTAAAATGATAAGGTACCATTCAGAGTGGAAGGAAGAACTTTTGGCTGAACTGCCTTGGTGAAATAATAAATGAATTAAAGAAAGGGTGGTTCTTGTGAAAGTTGGCATTATTGGTGGTGGTTTTGGATTAAAGGTTCAAGCACCTATCATTCATTCTTATCAAGAAATGGAATTAGTGGCTGTTTGTACGATGGTTCGTCATCAATTACCTCAGGAGTTCATGTCTTGGAATGAAAGACCTACACATTACACGGACTGGGAAATAATGCTCGAATGTGAAGAACTTGACCTTGTTTTTGTAAGCTCTCTGCCAATTTATCACTTTAGTATGGTGAAAGCTGCTATGGAGCGTGATATACATGTAGTATGTGAAAAGCCTTTTATGATGAATTCAAATGAATCTGCAAAGTTAATAGAATTAAATTCTATGTATAAGGGGTTTATAATGGTTGACTTTGAATGGAGATTTCTCCCTGCACGTCAAAAAGTGAAAGAGTTAGTTCAAACACATAAAATAGGCAAAGCTCTTCATTATGAATACCATATATCTTATGCGAATTATCAACGTTTATTAAATAAGAAATTAGGGTGGATGGGTGAAAAGAGCCATTTTGGTGGTATGTTTGGTGCCATAGGAACACATATGATTGACTGCTTAAGGTGGTTACTACAGGATGAGGTTCATTCTATTAACGGTTTACTGCATACGCATGTTCCGTTTGGAGCAGGGGAGATGAGGGATGCAGATGATGCCTTTTTCCTACATGGTCAAACAGAAAAGGGCAGTACTTTCTCAATTCAGTTGATTTCAGGTATTCACCATGGTTTCGGGTCGACAATGAAGATTTTTGGAAGCGAAGGAACGGTCATTTTAGAAAATGATACGTATATCCAAATGGGGAGAAATGATACTTCTTTAGAAACTGTCGAACTACTAGATGACACCCTCCAAATACCAAAGGACTTATCTCAAGAGGCAAGTTCGTATTATCCTGCCTTTTTACCGTTCATTAATAAAGTTTATAATCAGATCATTCATCATAAGATTGATAAAGATGTGCCTACTATTTTAGATGGTCACAAGAACCAGTTAGTTTTAGAGAAGGTTCTAAAAAGTAGTTAATGAACCATTTATGATTATCACGACTTTATGCGGTTCAACGGGAAATATAAGGTGTAATTTGGAGTATTGGGATAGACTTTTGAGTTCTTTACGTGGTAATTGAAAAATCAATGACAGGATCTGCTGGGAAATGACAAATTTTTTAAGAAGGAGGTATGATTTGCTACACCTATACATAACGAGACACGGGGAAACCGAGTGGAATACGCAAAATAAAATGCAAGGCTGGGGAGATTCAGCATTGACAGAGAAAGGGATCAACGAGGCAAAGGCATTAGCACAAAGGCTTAATGATGTTGAGTTTGACTTGATTTATACGAGTCCAAGTGGAAGAACGCTTGAGACTGCTCATATACTGAATACTTTTCACGAGTTGCCTATTATGAAGAATGAACACTTAAAAGAAATCAATGTTGGGAGCTGGGAAGGAAAAACATTTGCTTGGATTGAGGAACATTATCCGGTTGAATTTAACGCTTTCTTTCATAAGCCTTTGCAATTTGAATCAATTGGTGGGGAAAGCTTTCAACAGTTAAAAGAAAGAGTACATACTTTTATGGAAGACCTAAAATTAAAGCATCAACAAGGAAATATATTAATCGTCACGCATGCGGTTGTAATCAAAATGTTACTCATATATTTTAAAGAAAGGACGCTAGCAGAATTGTGGAATCCTCCTTTTATTGAAGGAACGAGCCTTACACAAATCCAGATGAATACAGCTACTACCAAGATTATTTTAGAAGGAAATACAGAGCATCTGCTAACAATTGGACACCAAAAAGGCGATTGATTTTTTGCCATTCAAAAATAGACATCTCGGTTAGGTTTACTTACTGTTAAAAGTAAATCTTTTCAAGAAAAACTCCCACTAGTAAATTCGACTAATGGGAGTACTTATTAGTTGCTAAGGTAAATCAATTCTTTTCTAAATTTATAGGTAATTATCCAAGCAACAAACGAAAATATACTGGCAAGCACCATGACAAATTCAATCTGAATCATGTCAGCTAGCGTATTAAATACTATTACAGCGATAGAGAAAGCTAGTAATGCACCTGCGTCTTGAGCCGCATAGACATATGGTAACTGCTGTTCATCGACAACTTGTTGCATATACGTTATCTGGATGATGGCAAATAGCTGACTAGCAAAGCCGTATATAAGTGCGGAAATTCGAAAATTAAATAGTAATGTTGTACCTTATCTATTCAAATAGTCAGCAACTTCATCTGGAATGCTAAAATGTAAGTCCATTAAAGTTGTACTCAAAGTGATATAAGGTATATTTTCATAAATGATAATTTCCCCGTCTAACGATACTTCTGGATTATCAAGTAAGTTAGAGAGCTGAACGGTGTCCAGGCTGCTCATTTTTGCTCTTTTCATTTCGGTAGCACCCTCTGGTAATGTGTCAGATTCCCATTTCTCAATTTGTAAGGCATCAATAAATGCTTGGATATCCTCTTTTTTAGTGAGCGATTCTTCAATATCCCCACCAGTAGAAACAATTTCTACTTTTTGGTCCTTTTCAGATACGTCATCCTCGGTTTTTGTTGCTTGGCAAGCACCTAATATCATCAAAGCCCCTACCGTAACAAGGCTAATTGCCACCATTCTTTTCATAAAAACCCCTCCTTTTATGTAGTATATAAAAATATACGTGTGATCACGAAAAAGAGTTTCAATTATTAACTAAAAATTCTAAAATATAGGGAGAGGTGATCGTGATGCAAGGTAACGTTGTTTTTCTAAATGGAGTTCCCCGTTCAGGTAAAACATCAGTAGCACAAAAAATTCTTGAGATATCCGACGAGGTATGGGTTCATCTAGGAGTCGACCAAATAACCACAGCTATTCATGAAAAATTTACTCCTACAATGGGCTTAAGGCCAGGAAAAGAGTTTCCGGAAAAAGAAAAGCTAGTCCAGCAGCTTTACTTGGCTTTGTTTGATAGTATACGAGCTTTTAGTAATCAAAGGCTTCATGTTGTTGTAGATGTAGGTTTTCACCAGCATTATCAAAATGGCTGGGAACCGTACGAAGTAATGAAAGAACGATTAAATGGACTCCCAGTTTATCATTTCAGCATTTACTGTCCTATTGATGAAGTTATTATCAGAAGAGAGCAGACATGGGGTACACGGATTGACTCTACAAACATTCCAACCCCTATTCTTCAATGGCATCAAGAAGTTTACAAAAATCAAGATTACATAAGCAGGTTCGATACGTCAAAGATGAGTGCAGAGGAGATAGGTCAAGAAATACTTCGATATGTAGGTGGAAATTAGTAATGTGATGTTGGTGTAGGCATTTCATTACTCCATAAAGCCTTTTTCCATAAGAATTGCAAAGTATTCCTTTATAAAAATGATAGAAAACGTTTAAAATTAATATATAGCTATAAAAAGGAGGAATAATCATGGCAGAAATCAAGTATGAAATTGCCGAACATATCGCAGTTTTATCAGAATCGAGTAAAGGTTGGACAAAAGAGCTTAATCTAGTTAGTTGGAATGGCAGAGAACCTAAGTATGATATCCGTGACTGGGGCCCAGGGCATGAGAAAATGGGAAAAGGCGTAACCTTATCAGAAGAAGAGTTTTTGAACCTAAAAAAATCCCTCTCATAATAGGCAGATACAGATACTAGAACAAATATGGAGAGTAACCAAACAAAGCGAATCCCCATTCACTTCGCCACTAACTAAGAGCAAGTATTGGCGACTTTTTAAACATCTGGCACGTTTACAACTCCATCTCCATTAGGACTCGTACGCACAAAAAGGGAGCAGTGACCAGCTAACTTCAGGGCACAACTTATCGCCCTAACTCCACTTTCATACAAAATCATGGCAATTACGGTTCTTTGCTTTACTCTCTCAATTTCTATGAGAAAATAAAGGGAGTTGTTTTGATTGTTTGGAGGGTACGTGTCATGTTACGGAAAATTAGTATTATTTTATTATATGCATTTATGGCTATTCTCATCTTCTTATATGGTGAAGGACTACTAGTCTGGTTGCAAGAAGGTGGAACTCAATTTATTGTATTAACAGCTGTATTGGCGACGATCTTTGCCTTATTCCCGATTATTCCATTTCCGTTGATTGGGGCTGTATTAGGAGCTGCTTATGGCGGTATACTAGGAAGCTTTATTACGTGGGTCGGTTCATCTTTAGCATCTATTATTATGTTTGCTTTTGTACGATATGGTTATCAAGATTGGGGATTGCAGTTATTAAATAAATATTCATCACTAGCCAAAGTAACAAAGTTATTTGAACAAAATGCGTTTATGACGATTTTTATGACACGGTTAATTCCTGTTATACCTTCGATTATCGTTAATATTTATTCGGCATTGAGTCGGGTTCGTTTCATGTCGTATGCGATTGCTTCCTCGTTAGGAAAAATCCCTGCGATGATTTTGTTTGCTACAGTCGGTAATTCTTTTGTGAACAATCCGAGTCAGCTTTTATTAATTGGACTTGGATATGTCGTATTTTTAGCGCTTGTTTATGGGTGTTATCGACTCTGGCAGAGGGCAGCGTCTAAATCAGATGAATTACCTAAGCTAGATTAGAAGAAGTAGATGAAGAAAAGACCGTGTAGCTACCTGAGCTACGCGGTCTTTCTATTATTCTCCGGCTTTACGTTTTCCAAGCTCCTGCTCGTAAATATATAATGCATTTGAGTCATCCTGGATTCTTTTTAAATAATCAATATGCGTTTCAAACATAGATTCCTCTTCAACCTGTTCATCTAAGAACCAATTTAAGAAGGAGAGTGTTTGGTACTCTCGTTCATCTTGAGCAATACCGTATACGTCATAATAACTTTTTGTTACCTTTTTCTCTTGTTCGAGAGCGGCTTCAAATGTTTCTAATAAGGTATTAAATTTAGCTTTTGGTGCCTTAACATCGGCAAAGAGTGCTTGCTTACCTTTGTCATTTAAATAGGTGTAGACCTTCATCCCATGCTCACGTTCCTCTTGAGCTTGCATTAAGAAAAAGTTAGCAAAGCCATCATAGCTTGTATAGTGGCAATAGGCAGCCATCGCCATATAATCATGGGCAGCTTGAAATTCAATATTCATCTGGTGGTTCAACGCATCAACTAGTTTTTCTGATAACATGGTGTTCACTCCTCATTTGTATTTAGAATTAATCATTCGGAAATCTCTAAATAAACCTTCTCTAAAAAAGCTATCTTTCTCTATCTCAATCTATACCCGAAGAATGGAGAAAGATAAACCATAATTAGTATACAAGATAATGATAATCATTATCAATTAAAAAGTTTAAGAAGAGTAAGAGAAGTATAAAAGTCCATAAAAAATACCCGAGATATAGCAAGGAATTCTTGTATACCTCGAGTAAACATCTAATGTATTAAGGTGTTCTTAATAATAAATAAATGAAATAAGGAGCCCCAAGAATAGCTACAACTAAACCAACAGGTACCTCTGCTGGTGCTAAGATTACTCTACCTAATGTATCAGCAGCAAGTAAAAAGAATGAACCAAGTAATGCCGCAACGGGAATAAATAGAGCATGTGTAGAACCGACTAATCTCCTTGCTAGATGTGGTGCGATAAGGCCTAAAAAGGTTATACCTCCGCCGACGGAAACACAAGCTCCCGCAAGTGCGACAGCAAACATAAGCAAGATAAAACGTTCTTTTTCAATAGCAATTCCTAGTCCAATGGAAGTTGAATCTCCTAGTGAAATGAGATCTAGCTTTCGTGCCTTTAATAAGACGATAGGTATTAGTAGAATAATCCAAGGGAGTAGGGATAGAACATAAGTCCAATTGGTCCCCCAAATTGATCCGGATAACCACGTTAAAGCTTTTGTAAAATCATTAGGTTCCATCATTAATTGAAAAACGACCATAGCAGCATTAAAAGCAGCGTTAATACCAATACCGACAAGGATTAATCTCGTTGGTGTTACCCCGTCTTTCCAAGCTAATAAATAAATGAATAAAGCAGCTGTAAATGCCCCAATTAGAGCAACAAACGGTAATGAGAAAATCGCTAATGTCCCCGATAATAGAGAAGCTCCCTGAAATAAAAACATATATAAAACAACAGCAAATCCAGCACCTGCATTAATACCGATTATGCCAGGATCTGCTAAAGCATTTCTTGAAATGGACTGTAAAATAACTCCGGATATAGCGATTCCAGCCCCAATTAATAAAGCTAAAACCATACGTGGTAAGCGGAAGTCGACCAAAATCACCCAATTTTGATCCGTCCCATTGCCAAGTAAAGTTTGGATCACTACAACAGGTGTTAACTTTGTCAAACCTGTATGTAAGCTAATAAAAAAAGTGATAATAATAAGCACTAAAATGACTATACTCAATCTGAACGCTTTCTTACGCTTCAATTGGAAAATATCCATTAGATCCCTCTTCCTCCTTTACGAGCCAAGTATAAGAAGAAAGGGACTCCGACAATCGCCGTTACAGCTCCCACAGGAATTTCAAAAGGAGAGTTAATAGTGCGACCGATTGTATCAGCTACAACCAGCAGTAGAGCACCTAAAAGCGCCGACCCTGGAATGACCCACCTATAGTCTAATCCTACTAAAAAGCGAGTAATATGTGGTATAACAAGCCCTACGAAGCCAATGACACCAGCGATGGAAACAGCAGCACCAGTGAGTAATAGAACGACACAGGTTGCCGTAACTTTGACCCATCTTGTTCTTTGCCCTAACCCTTTGGCAATATCATCACCAAAGCTTAATAGGGTTAATGAGCGCGCGAGAAATAAAGCAAGAATGATACCAATTACAATAGGTGGAATTAAATAATATAAACTTATTTTCTGAATACCTGAGACTCCGCCAGCATACCAAAAGCTTATATCTTTAGCGACATCAAAACGTAAGCCAATAACCGTAGAAACGGAGCTTAGTAGAGTTGTAATCGCAGTTCCTGCCAAAGCTAATTTTACCGGGGCCATTCCACCTCGTGACATCGAGGCGATTGTAAAAACGAGTGTAGCTCCGAGACCCGCCCCGACAAAAGAGACGATTAATAGCTGTATATGACTTAAGGCAGGCCAAATCGCAAAAGCAATAGATAACAGTAAACCCGCCCCGGCAGTTACTCCCATAATCGAAGGTGAGGCAAGGGGATTTCGAGTCATAGCTTGCATAATGGCACCTGAAACTGCTAAAGCGGCACCGATAAAGGCCGCAGCAACAGCACGGGGAATACGAAGTTCTTGAATAATAATATGAGAAGAATCATTAGGGTTATAGTTTAGAATACTATCAATAATGGTTTGTATAGTAATAGAGGAGGCTCCAAAACCAATGGAGGCAACCATGGAAATAAGCAAAAGGGCAAAGCTACAAATGAGCACAAATAATGCTATCACAGCATTTGAACGTGAAGCAGGTTTATTTTCCTTTATTGTCATAAATTCATCACTTGCATGTAAAACCATCTTCCTTCTAATTTATTGACACTGATAATCATTTTCATTATATAGCTTTTATACGTGTACATCAATATGCCAAAAAATAATAGTTGCTATTGATAATGATAATTGTTATCATCTATTTGTTGTGATGTATAGTAAAGAAAATCGGAGGAATATATGATGAAGAAAACAAAATGGTTACATAGATGGAGTATGGTATCCGTACTGACCTTGGCTCTCGTAGCGTGTGGTACGGATGAAAATGGTGGAGAGCAACAAGCACCTGATAATTCTGGTGATGAACCGACCAGTGAAGAAAGAGTATTAACAGATGGAATGGGTAATGAGGTAACGATTTCAGGAACACCTGAAAATGTATTGGGCACCTATTTAGAGGATCATTTAGTAGCATTAGATGTGTTACCGGTCGCTCAATGGTCTGTGCACGGTGGCGATAGTATTCAACAATATTTGCAAGGGGATTTAGAGGGAATTCCTTTAATTCCACATGATTTACCTTTTGAAGCAGTAAGTGGATACAATCCAGATCTAATTTTGGTTGACTCACCAGCACTTGTAGAAGGAGGCAAATACGAGCAGTATGCAAAAATTGCCCCAACCTTTGTTATTGGTGAAGAAGAAAACAATGACTGGCGTGAAGAGTTGTTAACAGTAGGAGAGGTTTTGAATAAAAAGGAAGAAGCTGAACAAGTTTTAGCTGATTATAATACAAAGGCAGAGGAAGCTAAAGTACAACTTCAAGACAGTATTGGTGAACAATCAGCCGCCGCTGTGTGGTTGATTAATAGTAGCTTCTTCATTGTGAATGAAAACTTATCGAGTGGAGCGGTTATGTACGGTGATTTAGGGTTAACAGCACCAGCTGTCGTACAAGAAATTTCTGCTGCGGATACAGCGAATTGGAGTGCGATCTCATTAGAGAAATTAGTTGAGCTAGATGCTGATCACTTATTCTTAATTAATAGTGATGGTGATGGTGCTGATTCAGCGATTCAAGATAATTTATGGAAAAGTATCCCGGCTGTACAGAATGGTAACGTCTATGAATTCGAACAAGGTACGGCTTGGTTATACCAAGGAGCAATTGCTAACGGGCAAATCATTGATTACATTTTAGAAAGTTTAGTTGAATAATAAAAGTTCATACATGGAGGGTAAGAGCGTGATTCTTACCCTTTTTTGTATGAAAGTTCAATGGGTGATGCTCATTTCTCAAGATAATTTGACCTTTTGGTCTTTGTTTTTTTTAGCCAAGCGAGCTTGGCTAACGGTCCAAAAGCACTTGGATTTTAGATGCTAATCCTGATAGGTTACTACTCACTCTATTTTGTTGGTGGACAGATGAAATTATTGAATTATTTTGTTGATTATGTGAACTGAATCAAGTATACTGCAAATTATATGATAATGATTATCATTATCAATAATAAACAAATCTTATTTTGAAGTAGAGGAGAATGAATATGAAGCAGAATAATGTTTTGCTTTTGCTGTCTTTGATTTTTATGATGTTACTCACAGTCGGTTGTCAAGCAACAACGGAAGGTGACGGTGGAGAAACGGAGAATGAGCCAGAAGAATCTGCTACGGAAGTGCGAGAAGTCGAAAATGCTTTAGGGGTGACTTCAATCAAGGGAGAGCCACAACGTATTGTTACGTTATATCAAGGGGCTACAGATACAGCAGTAGCAATGGGTATTACACCTGTTGGAGCAGTTGAATCTTGGTTAGAACAGCCTTTTTATGAATACATAAGAGATGACTTAGAGGGAGTGACGAATGTAGGGGAGGAGACGCAACCTAACTTAGAAGAGATTGCGAAGTTAAATCCTGACCTTATCATTGCTTCTAAAGTACGCCACGAGGAGATTTTTGAGCAGTTATCTCAGATTGCACCAACGGTTGCAGATGAATCGCTTTTTGATTTTAAAGAAACGACTCAATTAATGGGTGAAGCATTAAATCAACAAGATGTTGCGGAAAAATTACTAGCTGACTGGGATAATCGTGTGGCTGATTTCGGGCAAAAAGCAAGTGAGCAAATAAATGATTGGCCGATGCATGTTTCTGTTCTCAATTTTAGAGCAGACCACGCCAGAATTTATGTGACGGGTTTTGCAGGTTCAATCTTGACTGAGCTTGGTTTTAAGGAACCCAAAAACTTAGAAGGCTCAGGGGAAGAGATTGTTAGGCTTATGGATAAAGAAGCGATTCCACAAATGAATGCAGATGTCTTTTATATTTTTATGGAAGATGACGCTGCTGTAGAGAATACGTACCAGGAGTGGACGGAACATCCTCTTTGGGAAAGTCTTGATGCTGTACAAGCAGAGCAATCTTATATCGTTGATGAAGTCATTTGGAATATGGGTGGCGGCATTCTGGCTGCTAATTTAATGCTTGACGATATTTATGAAAGACTAGCAATAGAAGAGTAAGGTCAATCAATAACCCTATTAATGGAAATGGAATGGACGATGATGATGAATGTTTTTAAAAGTAATAAAAGTAAATTAATAGGGTTAATAGCTTTATTTATTCTATTATTTCTTGTATTCATTGTTAGTATTTCAGTTGGACAAACGCCCATCACGGTTATAACTACCATTCAAGCATTTATTCAATATGACCCTAGCAATACGGAGCATATTATTATTATGACATCAAGAATTTCAAGAGCTCTTATTGCTGTCGTTATTGGTGCTTGTCTTGCAATAGCAGGAACCCTTATGCAAGCCATGACTAGGAACCCGTTAGCATTACCTGATTTATTGGGTATTAATGCGGGAGGTTTGTTTTTTATTGTTCTTTCGATTACCTTTTTATCATTAAACTCTTTGACAAGTTATATGTGGATGGGGCTTTTAGGAGCAGGTATTGCTGGTGTGCTTGTTTTCTTTTTAGGAAGTTTAGGAAGAGATGGTTTGAGTCCGCTAAGAATCGTTTTAGCGGGTGCTGCCATCTCGGCCTTATTTGCTTCAGGTACGCAGGGGCTTTTAGTCATTGATGAACAATCGATTCAAAGTATTTTATTTTGGATGGCAGGGTCGGTAGCTGGTCGTGATTTGAATATGCTAGTCTCTGTTTTTCCTTACCTTGGTATGGCAATGATTGTAGCATTATTTTTAGGGAGACCGCTTAATATCCTTCTATCAGGTGAGGATGTGGCCAAAGGGTTAGGTCAAAGAACGGTACTCGTAAAAATAATCGTAGGTTTAGTTGTTATTATGCTTGCTGGTGGCTCTGTAGCTGTGGCTGGTGCGATCGGTTTTATAGGTTTAATTGTTCCGCATATTGTTAAAGGGTTAATTGGAAGAGATCATCGTTGGGTCATTCCTTATAGTGCGTTAGTGGGAGCTATGTTGCTGCTTGTAGCTGATATGATAGCGAGAGTCATTATTATGCCACAGGAAGTTCCGATTGGTGTGATGACAGCCTTTATTGGGGCACCGTTTTTTGTATATATCGCTAGAAAGGGATTAAAAAGGAATGCGTAGATATTATCAAATACGAGCCAAAAATGAGCAATGGTCGATTCAATTTGAGAGAAAAACCGTATACGTATTTTTAATTCTCTTTTTTATGAATGTACTACTTTTCCTTAGTAGCTTATCGATAGGTAGTGATTGGATTCATCCGATAGAAGTAGTTAAACATTTGGTTGGGCAAGGAAACCCTCAATATGATTTTGTTATCAACGTATGGCGGTTACCGCGAACACTTCTAGCGATCTTTGTTGGGTGCGCACTTGCTGTATCAGGTTTAATTTTACAAGGAATTATTCGAAATCCACTTGCTTCGCCGGATATTATCGGGATTACTAGTGGAGGGTCGGTAGGGGCAATTGTATTTATCGGCTATTTTATGGGGGCTGTTAGCATTCAATGGCTATCACTCGCCGCTATTATCGGTGCTGCGATTGTCGCCACTCTGATTTACCTATTGTCTTGGAGTAAAGGAGTTACTCCTATCAGACTCGTATTGATGGGGATTGGAATATCAGCCATTATGAATGCATTAGTTACGATGCTGATGGTCATGAGTGATACGGCGATTACAACGAAATCTTACTTATGGTTAACAGGTAGTTTATACGGAGCGAGTTGGAGCGATATCCAATTGATGTTTCCTTGGTTACTTTTATGTTTATTGCTTACTTATATTTTAGCAAGAACAATGGCTGTCAAAGAATTAGGCGATGATATCGCAACGAGTTTAGGTGTGAAAGTACAAATCTACCGTGTCATTTTTCTCGCCATAAGTGTCGTATTAGCAGGAATTGCTGTTGCATTTGCGGGTGGAATTGGTTTTATCGGACTGATGGCCCCACATATTGCAAGAACGTTAATAGGTCGTTCATTTGCTGGGCTGATTCCTGTATCGGCATTAGTAGGTAGTTTCCTTGTGATGGCAGCTGATTTAATTGGACGTTCAGCTTTCTTGCCTTCAGATATTCCAGCAGGTGTTTTTACGGCTAGTATTGGTGCCCCATTTTTTATTTACTTACTTTATCGTAATTGAAATATATAAGGAGGGATTGGATGATTGAAGCTCAAGCGTTAACACTGAATTATGGTGAGAGAAATATTATAGAAGATCTTCAATTAGAAATTCCCACAGGCAAAATAACGGTATTAGTAGGAGCAAATGGCTGTGGTAAATCTACATTATTAAGAGCACTTGCAAGACTTATGAAGCCAGCTACAGGTGTAATTTCGTTGGATGGCAGAGAAATGAAAAGTATGACAACGAAAGAAATTGCAAGAAAGTTAGCTGTGTTGCCACAAGGGCCCATCTCTCCTGAAGGATTAACGGTTCATCAACTAGTGAAACAAGGGAGATATCCACACCAAAGCTGGAGAAAGCAATGGTCAAAAGAAGATGAGTGGTTGGTTGATGAGGCTCTACAAGTAACGGGGATGATGCCATTAAGAGCGAAGACGTTAGATTCATTATCAGGTGGCCAGAGGCAGAGAGCTTGGATTGCGATGACTCTTGCTCAGAAAACCGATACGATTCTTTTGGATGAACCGACAACTTATCTCGATTTGACCCATCAAATTGATATTCTAGATTTACTATATGATTTAAATGAAGCTGAAGAGAGAACGATTGTTATGGTGTTACATGATTTAAACTTGGCTAGTCGATACGCTGATCATATGATTGCTGTTAAAGATAAGGGCATATATGTTCAAGGTAAGCCCGAGGAAGTTGTGACGAAAGTAATGGTCAAAGAGGTCTTTCAATTAGATGCTGACATTATATCAGATCCACTTTTTGGTACGCCACTTTGCATTCCACATGGTAAAGGGAGAAAGGTAGTGCGTGCAAATAAAGCGAAGGAACTTATTAAGTTATGAATAAGCTAGATATGAGTGAAATCAAAGAGGCTTTAAATGACACGCCCATTAAACTAATAAATGGTGGGGAAAGTGATGGCCTACTTATTTCCGATTTATTCTCAGATGATAAGTGTTCAGCTTTTTTAGAAGAACAGCAAATAACGCAAGGCTCACCATCTAAACTTGTGGCATCCTCTATGTTCTCTAAACGTTACGCTTTTTTAGTTTTGACTGCATCCACGCATGTATGCTTGAACTTAAAAGGCTGTATTTATTGGAATCAGCAGGCTAGTTATTACACAACAGATAAGAATCTTGCCCTCATAAGTGAAAATGTAGGGCTTGTACGAGAGCCGGAGTTTGAAGCTTGTATGGACTTATATCTGGAGAAAACCTTTCAAGAAAATCTGACACCTATCTTGAATCAATTACATGCAACAACTAGGTTACCTTTAAAAATTTTGTGGGAAAATGTAGCGGTAAGAATCAATTCTATTTTTAGAAAAATAGTTAAAAAAGTAGATGATGAAATAGAGAGAGACCGAATTATAGCTGTCTTTAATCAAATAAAATACGCTGAACCCCGTTACTTTGCATTAGAAAAAAATCCACTCACTCCTTACTTACAACTAGATGGCGAAAAGCGAAAAACCTGCTGTATGTATTATAAATTAGAAAGGTGCCTAGAGACGGGAGAATATTGTCTCGTCTGTCCATTGAAGAAATAAGGACCAAAGGTGCTGCTATAATAACCTCTACTAATAAAGGAGAAGAAGAGCAACTTTGTGTGATGTCGGAGCTAAAAACAGCTCCGACACTAACAAAAATGAAAGTCATCTATCGCCACCATAAGATACTGAAGCCAAACCTTGGAGTATCTACACAAAGAGGGGGTTAATGTGCAGATACTGAAGCCAAACCTTGGAGTATAAATGAAAGTGAGGATTAGTCCTTTCCAACTCAGCACTTGATTCAATTTGGTTTTGCTTCTTTATCTATTGGTAGTACATTATTGTTTAAATCATTTTTTTGTATGAGAAGATCACTAACCATGAAGCCTGCATCAACCGGAGCGGTTTTAGAAGAAGAGCACATCGCTTTTAGGGTAACTTTCATACAAAACGCTCATGTCGGAGCAAAAACGACTCCGACACCACCAAAGATGAAAGTGGTGTCTGGCTCTTTAACTGGTGGAACTTCATTTAATTTGATTTTGTCTTTTTCATTTAAAAGAATGGTGTTAGATTTTTTTATTTGAGATTTAGCAGTAACACAGCGGGCGAGTCATGCGGAGAATACCGTGGGATGTAGTGGCAGAGCTGAGATCCAGCAGCGTAGCCGATTAGCTTAGCGCCACCCCACAGGACGCGGAGCATGATTTTCGGTAGCGGTAAGTAGAACTCCGCACCTAATCATTAGCATCACTTTCATACAAAACGCTCATGTCGGAGCAAAAACGACTCCGACACCAACAAAGATAAAAGTAGTGGCGACTGTTCAAACTGTTGGCACGTTTACAACTCGATCACCATCAGGAGTCTGCCTGAATCAACAGGGAGCACTGTCCTACTAAGGTCATTGATCGCGAGGTGTATGACGAGCTAACTTCACGGTACAAACTATCGCTCATAAGTAACTTTCATACAAAAGTCCAACAGGAATTCCCTTATCAATCGAGAATGATCGTTAGTATAGAACGAACAGAGATGAAAGGGGTTATTTTTATGCCAATAAAAGAGATTGACTTATTTTCTAAGCAGTTCCATCAAAATCCATATGAGTACTATAAAGACATTAGGCCACATCATGCATTCGCTAAAGTAAGAATGTTTGAAGGACACAATTCTTCATGGCTAGCTTTTACCTATGAAGCAGCAGAGAAGGTCTTAAGAGATGAGCGTTTTATTAAGGATATGCGAACCGTTTTCCCGGGAGAAATAACGGATGCAAATGTTCCACCAATTGGACAAAGTATGCTTTTTGTTGATCCACCTGACCATAGACGCTTAAGGAACTTAGTCGCAAAGGGATTTGCTCCGAAAAAAATAAAAGCACTAAGTGGTAGAATTGAAGAGATTGCCAAAGAAGAAGCTCAACGAATGGGGCGGAATAAGGACGTAGATTTCATCGAGGACTATGCATTTCCGATCCCAATTCGTGTGATTTGTGAGCTTTTAGGTGTTCCATCTGAAGATCAGCACCTTTTCCAGCGCTGGTCAAAAGTACTTGTTGACATTGTGACCGAAGAGCAATACGAGCAATCGATGATTGAATTTATGGCTTATTTGGAATCGCTCATTCATCAAAGAAGAAGTGAACCAAAAGAAGATTTATTAACGGATTTAATTTTAGCTGAGGAAGAAGGAGAGCGGCTGTCGGTTCGTGAGTTATATGGAGTCGTCATGTTACTAATTGTAGCAGGACATGAAACAACCGTGAATTTAATCGCTAATGGCTTACTGGCATTATTAACACACCCTGAACAAGCTCAGCTATTAAAAGAAGAACCTGAACGAATGGGACAAGCAATAGAGGAGTTTCTACGCTATAATGGTCCAGTTGAATTTAGCACAGATCGTTGGGCACGTGAATCTTTTACATTTATGGGTCAGAGGGTTGAAAAAGGCGACCACGTCATCGTTTCATTAGCATCAGCAGATCATGACTCAGAGGAATTTGAGAAGCCCGAACAATTTGATATTAAGCGAGAGAAAAGTCCTCACCTTGCGTTTGGAAAGGGTATTCATTATTGCCTAGGTGCTCCACTAGCAAGATTAGAAGCGGAGATTGCAATGCGTGTTTTATTAGAGCAATTTCCGAATATTCGATTGGCAGTTGATTTATCAGAGCTTGAATGGAGGCAGAGTTTTATCATTCGTGGTTTGAAGAGGTTTCCTATCAAGTTAACAAGTTTATAAGTGTACTTTAATCGCTAAGAGCTCTTATGGGCTCTTTTATTTATTTTTAACCACTAGTTTTTATATAAAAACTAAGCTAATTTGTCTAGTATTTTCCTAATTCCCTCTCTATTAAGCTTAAAGATGAAAGCGTTTTAAATTTTGAGAGGAGGTATTCGTACATGGAATTATTAAAGAGGCGTCGTTTCCAGACTTTTTATATCGTTATCGCTTTTTTCGGTGTTAGTTTATTCTTTTTCGTGAGTACTGGTGAGGCATCTAAGCAGGAGGGACCGTTGTATGATATTAATGAATATGTTCAAGACATGCAACCGGGTTGGAATCTAGGGAATTCATTTGATGCTGTAGGTGATGATGAAACAGCTTGGGGCAATCCATTTGTTACAAAAAAGCTCATTGAAGAGATTGCTGAACAAGGATTTAAGAGTATTCGAATTCCAATTACATTTGATCAGAGGATGGAATTAGGGCCGGATTACTTAATTGACGAAGATTTCCTAAGTAGAGTTACACAAGTCGTAAATTGGTCGCTAGAAGAAGATTTATTCGTCATGATTAATGTCCATCACGATTCATGGCTATGGTTAGAAGAGGGCATGTACAATGAGAATCAACAATCTTTAGAGCGGTTTGAAGCGATTTGGTTACAATTAGGCGATCATTTTAAGGACTATCCAATTGAGCTGATGTTTGAAAGTATTAATGAACCTAGGTTTTATGGTCAAGAGCAAGAAAAGCAAGCTTTCTTGGACCAGTTGAATGATTCTTTTTTTGATATTGTAAGGAATTCTGGTGCTCTAAATGAAGTAAGACCACTTGTTTTACCGACATTAGATGCAAGTCCCGACCATCAAAATCAACTTGAGGATTTGTATGAAAAAATCGAACAGCTAGATGATCCTTATTTAATTGGTACTGTTCATTTTTATGGATTTTGGCCATTTAGTGTGAATGTAGCAGGTTATACTCATTTTGAGCAAGATTCCATTCAACATATTCACGAAACGTTTGACCGTGTTGAACAAACATTACTTGATAGAGGAATACCTGTTGTTTTGGGGGAATATGGCTTATTAGGTTTTGACACTCACACAGGCGTTGTGCAGCAAGGTGAAAAACTAAAGTTCTTTGAATATATGATTCATTACGTACAAGAAAAAGGGATCGCTCACATGCTGTGGGATAACGGCCAACATTTTAATAGAACTAATTATGAATGGGCTGATGGTGAACTGTTCGAAATGATGAAAGCAAGCTGGGAGGGGCGTTCAGCAACAGCAAGTGCTAACTATCTTTATGTTGATAAAGATGAGGAGATACTAGACCATGAATTTCAGCTTCAATTAAATGGTCGTATTTTAGAAGAAATTCGTTTAGATGGGGCGTTATTAAATGAACATGATTACACCATTGAAGGTGAAACGCTCACTATTAAAGCTAGTATCATCAAAGAAGTAGTTAAAGATTTTAATAGTGTTGGAGAAAAAGGCGTATTTACAATAGCATTTGACCATGGAAGCGATTGGTATATTAAGGTTTATGCCTATCATACACCTATTATAGGAGAGGCAGAGGGTAATGTTGATGATTTCACTATTCCAATAGAGTTTAACGGTTCTCATTTGAAAACTATGGAGGCTGTCTATCCTGACGGAAGTCCAGCGGGGCCACATGATTGGACGACATTTAAAGAGTTCGGATATGCCTTTTCACCAAACTATGAGGACAACGAATTGACTTTCCCTTACGGACGGTTTTTTAACGAGTTAGAGGACGGAGAAACGGAGCTTACCTTTTACTTCTGGAGCGGGGAGCAATTGGACTATACATTACAGAAAAATGGTGAACATGTTATTGGTTTTCTTTCATTAGATAAGGAGGAAGAACAAAAGGAACAAGAAGAGCAGATTGAAGAAGAAACGGATATAGAAAAGGAAAAAGAGATATCGAAGCCAAAAGAGAATGGTGAGGGTCCACCAGCAAAAGGAAAAGATGATAAGGAAGAGGAGCGTGGGACGGATGAGGAGAATGGTGAGAAAAATGAAGGTGCACTAGGGATTGAAGCAGGAGGTATGAACCCACCTCCGAACGGAGAAAAAACAAGTGAACATGGAAATCACTTATTGCCTGATACAGCTACCAATTCATATAATTTCCTATTACTAGGAAGCTTGTTTATTTTACTCAGTCTTTTAATGAAGAGAGTACGTACGAAAAATCAACCCGTGTCTATTTAAAGAGGTGAACAACTATGATTAGTGATAAACTTCCTACTATCTGGTATGGTGGCGATTATAACCCAGAGCAATGGCAGGATCCTCGTATTTGGGAAGAGGATATTCGAATGTTTAAATTAGCAGGTATTAATATCGTAACGCTTAATGTTTTTTCTTGGGCTTTAAATCAACTGGATGAGAAGACTTATAGGTTTGATGACTTAGAAGAGCATATTGATAGACTTTACCAGCAGGGGATTTACACGTGTCTAGCGACAAGTACAGCCGCACACCCTGCTTGGATGGCAAGCAAATATCCAGATGTTCTTCGTGTTGATTTCCAAGGGAGGAAAAGGGCTTTTGGTGGTAGACACAACTCGTGTCCAAACAGTCCTACTTATCGCCATTTTGCAGAACAAATGGCGGACCAGTTAGGCAAAAGATTTAAAGGAAACCCTGCCGTGCTTATATGGCATGTCTCCAATGAATATGGAGGTTATTGTTATTGCGAAAATTGTGCTAACGCGTTTAGAAAATGGCTCAAGGAAAAGTATCTGTGTTTAGAAGCACTGAATAAAGCTTGGAACACGACATTTTGGGGGCATACTTTTTATGAATGGGATGAAATTGTTGTTCCGAATGCATTAAGTGAGGAAGGGGAAGGCAATGTCAGTGCTTTTCAAGGAATTTCTTTAGACTATAGGATCTTCCAATCTGAAAGTCTGTTAGCCTGTTATCAATTAGAACATGATGCCTTAAAGAAGCATACGCCACATCTGCCGATTACGACCAATTTAATGGGTACCTATCCTGAGTTAGATTATTTTAAATGGGGTAAAGCCATGGATATCGTATCTTGGGATAGTTACCCCGGTATCCATACGCCAACTAGTCTCATAGCAATGACACATGATTTGATGAGGGGGCTAAAACAAGGTCAACCATTTATGTTAATGGAGCAAACACCTAGCCAACAAAATTGGCAACCGTATAATTCGTTAAAAAGGCCTGGTGTTATGCGACTTTGGAGTTATCAAGCAATTGCACACGGTGCAGATACGGTCATGTTTTTCCAATTGAGGCGGTCCATTGGTGCTTGTGAAAAATTTCATGGAGCTGTTATTGAGCATGTTGGCCACGAGCATACACGTGTCTTTAAGGAAGTAGTAAAGCTAGGTAGTGAATTAGCGGAACTTTCAGATAAAATTATTGATTCACGGGTACAGGCAAAAGTGGCGATTGTGTATGATTGGGAAAATCGATGGGCAATTGATCTTTCAAGCGGTCCAACTGTTTCACTAGATTACGTAGAAGAGGTCCATAAGTATTATAAGGCCTTTTACGATCATAACATTCCTGTAGATATGGTTAGTGTGAATGATCATTTATTAGATTATGATCTGGTTATCGCACCAGTCCTCTATATGGTCAAAAAAGGCTATGCCAAGAAGCTAACCGAGTTTGTGCAACAAGGAGGAACCTTTATCACGACCTTTTTTAGTGGGATTGTCAATGAGCATGATCTCGTTACATTAGGTGGTTATCCTGGTGAACTAAAGGAGTTATTGGGAATTTGGGTGGAAGAAATCGATGCCATGGATCCTGCCCACTCTAATCAAGTAATTATTAAAGAAACAGGTAATGTGCTAAAAGAACAATATGATTGTCACCTTTTATTTGACCTCATTCATACAGAGGGTGCAGAAGTACTGGCAGAGTATGGTTCGGATTTTTATCAAGGAACACCGGTTGTTACTTCTCATCAAGTTGGTAAAGGGAAAGCTATTTATATTGGAACAAGTGCAGAACAAGGTTTTATCAACGATTTTATGAAGCTGCAGTCTCAAAATTTGGGGATTAGCTCATTACTTCCTAAAGTAGAGGGTGTAGAAGTTATGGCGAGATCGAAGGATGAAAAGACATTTCTATTCATTCTCAATCATAATTCCTACGATGTAATGATAGAAATTGAACAAGGTTATTTGGATATCCACACAGGAGAAGAACAGAAGGAGTCATTAAATATACCTGCCAATGGTGTATCGATATTAGAAGAAATAAAAAGTGAGCTATTCACAAATCGGAGTAGATGATGACAATAAAGAGACTGAGAAAAGGTGTGTATAGTAAAGAGCCTGCAAATCGTTGGCAAGAAGCACTCGTGACAGGAAATGGTGAATTAGGTGCTCTTGTTTATGGTCACCCTGAAGAAGAAACGATTATCCTCAACCATGAAAGGCTTTATGAGCCTTTTCATGAACAGGTGGTGCAAAATCATAATTTGGCACCATACTTATTAGAAATTCGGCAGCTTATGAATAAAGGGAGATTTAGAGATGCAGCAGCTTTGTTCTCTGAAAAATCAGGGCATCCACTTCTTTTTACAGATGCTTATCATCCTGCTTATGCATTAAAATGGCATCAATTTGGAGTAGGAAAAGTGAGCCAGTACAAGCGGACAGCAAACTTTGAAACTGGAGAAATTACAGTAAGTTGGTCACAGGAAGATGAGCAATTTGAGCGTAATTTGTTTATTTCAAGAGTAGACGAATGTGCTTATTATCAAATACGCTCCACTGATCAACGAGGCTTATCTGGTGAGTTATTTATAGATTCACTGATGCCAAAGGAGAGTGGAGAAGCGAGTTGTCTGGTAAATGGACCTTTTATAGAATTTGAAGGTCAATATCATATTACTAAAAAAGGTTATATAGGGTGTACCCATGTTCAAGTGTTCGGTCAAAAAAGTGTAATAGACGTTTGTGAGAATAAAATGAGGATCGAATCGGCATCAGAGATCATCTGCAAGACAAAATTGATACCTATTAGCGATATGCAGTTAGATGGAAACTTGCGGATGGCTCATTTAAGAAAGCAACTATTAAATGCAACGTCACTGGATTATGATACTTCCTTACAAAAGCATAGTCACATTCATAGTGAATTATTTAATCGAATGAGTATAAGCTTAGGTGAGCAGGAGGAGGTATTGAAGCCAACAGAGGAACTTCTTGCAGAGAGAGCAGAACAGTTAAGCATCCCCTTATTGCAACAAATGTTCGAAATGGGGAGGTACGTTTTGATTTGTTCATCTGGGTTCTTCCCACCGAATTTAGTGGGAATATGGACAGGCGAGTGGAGGCCAGCTTGGAGTGGTGATTTTACAACGGATGCCAATATTAATTTGGCTATATCAGGTGCAGGAATGGGGTATTTACCGGAAGGCATAGAAGCTTACTTACATTTAATCGAAAAAATTGTGCCTGACTGGCGTGTTAATGCGAAAGTGATGTTTGGTTGTAGAGGGGTACTTGCAGGTTCTAGAACGGATGGTAATCATAATATCCATACGCATTTTGATGTAGATTGGCCATTAGGATTTTGGACGGCAGGAGCAGGTTGGCTTGTGTCTCCGTTGTTTGAGTGGTATCAGATCAGTGGAGATATTGCTTTCTTTAAAGAGAAGGTGCTCCCTTTGCTAAAGGAAATTGCTCTCTTTTATGAGGATTTCCTGACGGATGTGGAGGATGATGGCAAGGCTGCTTTTATCCCTTCTTATTCACCAGAGAATACACCGGTATTAACAGTAGATAAAAGGGGAGAAGGTTGGCAGGAAAGTCAAGCTAGTATGAATGCAACGATGGATATTGCTGTTGCAAAAGAAGTATTAAGTCACCTTGTTTCCACTTGTCAACAGTTACAAATTGAACATGACCAGATTGGAAAGTGGCAGGGATTATTGGATAAATTACCTGAGTATATGATAAATGAAGAGGGTGCTTTAAAAGAGTGGGCTCATAAAGATTTACATGATCAATACGATCATCGACACCTATCACATTTATATCCTGTTTGGCCAGGTTATGAAATAGCAGAGGACAAAGATTACCATTTGTTCCAAGCTGCTAAAATAGCATTGGAAAAAAGGAAAAGAGGAAACTTCTCAGCTCATGGGGTTATGCATCATGGGATTGTAGCTGCAAGGTTAAAAAATAGCCAACTAGTCCGAGAGAACCTAAAATTACTATTACAAGACGGCGATTATATTCATTCTAGCCTTGTAACGTCTCATAATCCGAAAAGGCATATTTATAATGTTGATGCCAATTGTAGCTTACCCACTTTAGTAATGGAGATGCTTGTTTATTCAGTCCCAGGTAAGATTGAATTATTACCAGCTTTACCAGATGAAATAAAAATAGGAGAAATTAAAGGCCTCAAAACTCGCTCACAAGTTACAATAGAACGATTTAATTGGGATTTACATCAACAAAAAATCGAGATAGACATGTACTCATCCATAGCTCAACAAGTTGAAGTACGATTAAGAGAAGAAATAAAGAGTTATGAGTCAAACATGCATCAACATATTGAAAGAGTAAGTTCATTGAGCTGTAAAATTGATTTTCATGCGGAGCAAAATTTTAAGATTACACTCTATTTTTAGAGGGCTATGATGGTTAAAGCTGCTTTTCTTTAGGCTACTCTAAAGGGAAGTGTCTTTTTATAAATGAATCACTAATTATTATATGATTTTGTTCATCATTTTTGGTGTATATTTTTACATCTCCTTTCGATAAAATAACGATAAGCACCTATTTTACACCATTAATGAAAGCGTTTTCTTTGTGGATAAGATATAGGGGAATGTTATGAAAAAATATCTGATTTCAAAAGTTAATAATATGAAGCTACGAACAAAGTTAGTTATATCATTTGTTGTGGTCGTCTTTATTCCCGTTTTAATTGTTGGTATTTTTCTAACGGATGAATTGAGAAAAAATGCTTTAGAAAATGCACTTGAACAAACGACTTCTGATATGACGAGAATTCGTGCAAGGATATCGGATGTCCTAATTCCACCTGTGTATGTTTCTCATTCGCTTTTTGTTGACCAACGATTAAAAGACTTAGTCAATACACAATATGAAAATCGGTTTGATATTGTAACAGCTTATCGGAATTATACGTTCTTCGACAGTCATACGAGATATTATAACGAAATAGAATCGATTCGTTTGTATGTCGAAAACGAGACTCTGTTAAATAATTGGACGTTCATTCCTGTTAATGAACAAAGCGAAGTCGTGAAACAGTTGTGGTATCAAGAGGCAATGAACAAAAAGGGGCATATGAGTTTCCGATTAGTTGAGAATGAAAATAGCCACGATGAAAAGAAGTTCAGTATCACAAGAATGCTTTATTTTGCAGAGTCGCAATCCTCAGGTGTATTAGTTATTGAAATAAATTCACGTATGCTAAATGGTATTCTCGCACAAGAGTCAAAACCATTATTTCTATTAGACTCTGAACATAATATAGTCGCATCAAATAATCAAGAATGGCTAGAAAAAAACTTAGATGATATCACCAATTCACCTAAATTAATAGAAGGTGATACAGGTGTGTTTAAGGAGGTAATATTCGGCAAGCCATCCCATTTAATTGTTGATACATTAAGCTTACCTAATAGCGTGAATGATTTACGTGTCGTTTCATTTATAACAGATGAAGAAATTATGGAAGGGTCAAATCACCTTGTTAGATTAGGTGTTATGGTCATTTCCATTAGTATTGTTATTGCTCTTATTCTTGTTTATAGTGTGTCATTCTTACTTTCAAAAAGATTATCGAGCTTAAGTAATCAAATGCAAAAAGTTTCTAAAGGTCATCTATCCACTTATTCTCCTGTTACTGGTAATGATGAAATTGGACAATTATCGAGGCAATTTAACGAGATGACCCTCAACCTGCAAGAGCTAGTGGATGAAGTAGAGATGAAAAATGAAGAGAAGAGAGTGTTAGAGAAAAGTCAAAATGAAATTAAATTAAAAATGTTAGCTAGTCAAATTAATCCTCATTTTCTATTCAATACGTTAGAGACGATCCGGATGAAGTCATTAATGAACGGGGATAGAGAGGTTGCTCATATCGTTAAAAGGTTAGGGAAGTTACTAAGAATTAGTATAGAAGTTGGGGGTGGCATGGTTCCACTTGAGCAAGAACTAGAAATGGTAAGGGCGTATTTAGAAATACAAAAATTTAGATTTGAAGAACGCTTGCAGTTTGAACTCGACATTGAGCCAGGGCTCAACAATGTTCCGATACCACCTCTCATTATTCAGCCTTTAGTAGAGAATGCGGTCATACACGGATTAGAGAGAAAGCTAGAAGGAGGAAAGGTCTTTGTAAAGGCTAAGAAAAGTGGGGAGAATTTACTTATTCAAGTGATAGATAATGGTATAGGTATCACAGAGCAAAGAAAAGAAGACATCTATGAGGCACTCACTAAACATTATGCGAATGGACAGGAACGGATAGGATTAAAAAATGTTCATGATCGCCTGCTACTCACCTATAAGACAGGAAAAGGTTTGGTGATTCGTAGTGACAAAAACATAGGTACTGATATTTCCTTTTTAATTCCTTTAAATGATTAGGACTTGTGAATAGTAAGACTACATGATGTGAGGTGGAAAGCATGTATAAAGTATTGATTGTAGATGATGAAGCAACAGTAAGAGAAGGTCTAAAAGCAATCATTCCATGGGAAGAATATGGATTTTATATAGGTGAACTCGCACGAGACGGTCAGACTGCCCTAAAGCTTTGCCAAAATGAAAGGTTTGATTTAATCATCTCTGATATTCGAATGGCAGGGATGGATGGATTAGAATTAATTCAACAGGTTCGGCAGTTTGACCAAAGAATTCAATGTCTTATTGTGACTGGTTTTGCCGATTTTCATTATGCCCAAAAGGCGATTCAATATCAAGTAGCGGATTATTTGTTAAAGCCGATTGATGAGGATGCACTAATACCTATATTAAAAGATATAAAAAATGAACTAGATAAAGAAAACGAAGTACATCAGCTTACACTCAGGGACAATGATTTTTTAAGAGAACAGGTCCTGCTTTCATTGTTATTTGATAAAAAACAAGGGAATGCACAAGTAAACAATCAACTTTCTGAGAAATACCAATTGAAATGGAAGCGATATCAGGTTCTCTTATTTGGATTTGGAGAATCTGAGCTTGAACATACACACCTTTATGAGATTAAACAAATTTTCAAAAAAAAGGTTGACGATGAACGGAATGTAATGATTTTTCAAGAGGAAAGTTATATTGGTTGTCTATGTAATTGTGAAGTGTTTAAAGGGAATGAAGTGATTGCCTTATATGAAAAACTAAAAGTAGTGGTTGAACAAACTGATTTACCTTATACAGCTGCCCTTGGAACATGTGTGGGGACGTTAGAGAAATTACGAGATTCTTATCATGTTGCCCTCCATTTAATCAAAAAGCGTTTTTTCTTTGAAAGTGGTACACTTCTGATAAGGGGAAATGAAGTAGCCCATCCATTAGAAAAACCGTTCAATTATAAGTTTCAAGATTTAATTGAACGATTATTTTTAGCCATTGAAATGGGAGAATTATCAACAGTACCTCTAACTCTTAACCATATACATCAGTCCATTGAACACTTTTACTCTGAAGAAAACTTAAAACAAACTTATGTGGCAGCACTATCCATTTTATTATCCAAGCTGCAGCAAGCAAAGCCACAGAAAGAAGTTTTTCTAACACAGTTATCAAAAGAAGTAGCGAGTATTTTTCAATTTCGTCATTATGAGGAATTACAAAATTTCCTAGCGTCCATTTTCGACCAAATGATTAGTGAATTTGACTTTGAACAAACTGATGACCAGTTAAAAAGGTTAATCATCTTAATTGATACTAAGTATAATGAAAACTTAAAGCTTGAGAAATTAGCTGATATTTTAAATTATAATAGTGCTTATTTAGGCAAGGTTTTCAAAAATTATACAGGTGAGTATTTTAATACTTATTTGGACAAGGTCCGTGTTAAACATGCAAAACGTTTCTTATTAGAGGGACTTAAGGTTTACCAGGTTGCAGAGGTAGTCGGGTATAAAAATGTTGATTATTTTCATTTGAAATTCAAAAAATATGTTGGATTTTCCCCGTCAGAATATCGTAGAAAAAATAAATATTCTATCCAAGAGAAAAGCTCCTAAAGAGGGGCTTTTTTATATGAAATTTACATGGGTGGTGCTCATTTCTCAAGTTAACTTGACCTTTCGGTCTTTGTTTTTGGTCCGTTTTTGAAAATCGAACTGACCTCACAGACGAATGAATTCGTCTGAAGGTTCATTTCGATTTTCAAAACTTCACGCAAATGCGTGAAGTAGCCAAGCAAGCTTGGCTAACGGTCCAAAAACACTTGGATGTTAGATACTAATCCTGATGAGTTACTATACATTTTTTTGGTTGGTTGTGGCTGGTTGTGCGGTGCGCTGAATTTTTTAGGAAAGCTCTTGCGAGCTCCTTCCTAAAAAGTGACGGGATTATGGCAAAGCGTGAGAATCCTCAAAACCGTTTATGAATGAAAAGCCACCAGTTAAAAAGCAGAACCACACTTTCATGGCAAAGTGAACGAGCTTCGCCATGTGGGTTTTTATATGAACGTGTACTTAAGGGTGATAGTTAGTGCCTTGAAGTTAGCCGGTCCTCCATTTTGTGATAGAACTTAACAGAACGCTGCTCCCTTTTTGGTCGTGTGGACTCCTAATGGTGATGGAGTTGTAAACGGACCAACTGTTTAAAAAGTGGGATTTTGCCCTTAACTTGATGGCTTTTTATTCACTTTGTTTTTTGTCTTAATCATTTTAATCATTTTTGTAAGATTGATTCTAAACTTGAGAATTAGCAGTGAACAAAGCTCTGCAAATGAGCATCAGCATCAACTTTCACATAAAAATAATATTGTTGCTCTGGCGTGTGGTTTGTATGGAAGAATAAACATTCAGAGGTGCTTCAGATAAGGAGTGTAATCGGATACATTTCTGCAATTTTAACATGAATTTCGACTTAATCCTTGAGGTATTTTACCCGTAATATCTTTATTAAAATGAGGATATAGAGGGGGAGATGGCATTGAAAGTTTCTACGGAAACCGACGAGAGTCTAGTAATACCAAAAAAGAAAAAGAATTTCTGGAAAACAATGAAGAAGCAAAAAATCCTTTATTTTATGTCTATCCCAGTCGTGATTTATGTATTTATCTTTAACTATTTACCCGTATGGGGTTGGACAATGGCTTTTCAAAATTTTAGGCCAGGAAGAGCTTTTTTTGAACAAGAGTGGGTTGGATTTGCTCATTTCATTGAGTTGTTTAATGACCCTCATTTCTTTTTAGTCTTGCGTAACACATTAGCCATGAGTGTTTTATTATTAATTGCTGGATTCACGATTCCCATTATATTTGCTGTTTTATTAAATGAATTACGAGATTCAATATTTAAGCGCTCTGTTCAGACGATTTCGTATTTGCCACATTTCGTTTCTTGGGTCGTTGTTGCTGGAATTGTCACCAAAGTACTTTCAACTGATGGTGGAATTGTTAATGAATTATTAATGGGGTTAAACCTCATAGATAATCCTATACAATTTATGGCTAAGGGTGAGTGGTTTTGGTATATATTGACGGCCTCGGATGTGTGGAAACAAATGGGGTGGAACTCCATTATTTTCTTAGCGGCGATGGCTGGTGTCGACCCACAATTATATGAAGCTGCACGTGTAGATGGTGCTGGTCGTTTCAGAAGGATTTGGCATATCACACTGCCAGGTATAAGACCAACTATTCTAGTTATTTTAATTTTATCAATCGGTAATTTAATTAGTATTGGTTTTGAGAGACAATTACTATTAGGAAATTCGATGGTTCGTGAATATTCTGAGGTTTTGGAGCTATATGCACTTAACTATGGTATTGGAATGGGGCGTTACTCATATGGGACGGCCATAAGTATTTTTAATTCATTAGTAAGTATTTTTCTTTTACTAGTAGCCAATGGTGTCTTTAAACGGTATTCCAATACGAGCGTAATGTAAGTGGGGGTGACCAAGATGAAAAAAAGAAAACGTTTAAACAGAATGACACCCGCAGAAAAGGTATTTGAGGTAGCGAATTATTTTTTTATGATTTTAGTAGTCGTTGTTATGTTATATCCGTTTCTTAATGTTTTAGCGATAGCTTTAAATGATTCAACAGATACGGTTCGCGGAGGGATATATATATGGCCAAGGGAATGGACTTTTGATAATTTTGCCGTCATTTTAAGATATGATAGCTTAGTTACAGGTTTTATAAATTCTGTATTACGAACAGTCATTGGTACCGTTATAGGTCTTTTTGTTTGTTCGATGGTTGCTTATACATTATCACGAAAAGATTTCCAAGCTCGTGGATTTGTTTCTACCGTTATTGTATTAACGATGTTTTTTAGTGGAGGTTTAATTCCAACATTTATGCTAATGAGAGATTTAGGTTTAATTAATACGTTTGCTGTTTATATTTTGCCACTCCTTGCAAGTGCTTGGAACATCATTATTATCCGCTCATTTATGGATACGTTACCAATTGCTTTACAAGAGTCAGCCAAAATAGATGGTGCGAATGATTTCACCATTTATTGGCGAATTATCTTGCCAATTTGTAAGCCAGTATTGGCGACCATAGCCTTATTTATCGCGGTTATGCAATGGAATATGTGGTTTGATACGTACATTTATAATAGTGCCAATCCGGCCCTAACAACTTTACAGTATGAATTAATGAAAATACTTCAAAATACGGCAACAAGTGCAGGAATTGATGCAACAAGAGGAGGACAAGGTGCAGACTTAGTTAATAGAGTTTCACCAGAGTCCATTAGAATGGCTATTACAATCGTTACGATAGTCCCTATTTTATTAGTGTACCCGTTTTTACAAAAATACTTTGTAAAGGGAATGACGTTAGGGGCGATCAAGTAAACATGGTTTTTACTTTCCGAATTTATAGAATAATAGGAAAGTAAGGATAGATACTGATAGAAAAAGGGGAGGTATTTTGAATGGGAATAGGTAAAAAGTGGTTTGGGTTATTAGTTCTAATCATGAGTATGGTTTTACTTATGGTTGCTTGTTCGAATGATACAGATGTGGCTAATGATAATGATGGAAACGTCAATGAGGATGTGGAAATAGATGGTAATTTAGAGCCGATATCCTTTTCTTTGTTTGCAGCAGATAATAATCCAAACTGGAATGGGATGGATTCACCTATAGGGCAAGAAATTTACAAAGCAACAGGTGTAAGTCTAGAAGCTGACTTTGCTATAGGAGACCCTTCAGAAAGAATAGCTCTTTTTGCTTCTGGTGGTGAATTTCCAGATTTTATCTTACCAAAAGGTGATGGGAATTTGTTAGTAGATGCAGGTGCTATGGTTGATTTAAGACCATTGATTGAAGAGCATGCTCCTAATATTAAAGAAGTTTATGGAGATTACTTAGAAAGAATGGTATGGAGCGAAAACGATGACTCCATTTATTTCATTGGTACGAATCCGGTTGATCAAGAGTACCGAACACCTGGTAATGGTTTTTGGTTGCAGCATGCTGTGGTGAAGGAGCTGGGTTACCCAGAAATTAATACATTAGAGGATTTTGAGAACGCTATCAGAACGTATTATGAAATGTATCCAGAAATCGATGGTCAGCCAACTATTCCTTTAACACTATTGGCTGATGACTGGAGATTATTAATTTCTGTTACGAATCCTGCTTTCCTTGCAACGGGGGCCCCTGACGATGGTGAGTGGTTCATTGACCAAGATACTTATGAAGCGAAGTTACATTACAAACGTCCTGAAGAAAAAGAATATTTTAGATGGTTAAATAAAATGAATGCAGAAGGGTTACTAGACCCAGAAAGCTTTGTTCAGCAAGAGGATCAATATAAAGCTAAAATTTCATCTGGAAGAGTTCTAGGTATGATTGATGCCGATTGGTCTATTGTTGAAACACAAACAGCTTTAAGAGGAGATGGGAAATTAGATAGAATGCATGGTGTTTACCCTGTTACACTAGGTGAAAGCTATAAGCACGGAAACTTTAAACCAACAGGATATTTATCTACATGGGGAATTGGTATTTCGGTTGATAATCCGGACCCTGTTCGAGCGATAAAATTTTTAGATTGGATGGCGAGCGAAGAAGCACAAATCTTAAATAATTGGGGTATTGAAGGAGAACATTACCAATTAGATGAGGATGGGAACCGCTATTTAACGGAAGAGCAGCGTGAAGAGCGACGTTCTGACAGTACTTTTGGAGAAAGAACAGGTATTAATGTATTTACTGCATATGGGCCTCATTATGGTGACGGAGTGTTAGATTCCACGGGTCAACCATTTACGGTCAATACACCAGAATCTCTCATTGCCGATTATACAGAAGTTGAAAAAGAAGTTTTGGCTGCTTATGGTGCTGAGATATGGAAAGATTTATATCCACAGGAGGATGAATTTAAGCCAAGACCTTATGGTGCTGGATGGGAAATCAATTATGATTCTGATTCTCCAATTGCCGTTCCTTTCCAAAGAGCTCAGGATACAATGTTTACTCGGATTCCACAAGTAATTTTGGCTGATCCGGATCAGTTTGATGAGATATACGATCAGTTCATTGATGAGATTAGTACAGATGCCATTGAAGAAGCAGAAAGAGAATTTACAAGATTAGTGAAAAATCGTATTGAATTATGGGGAGGAGCTGAATAACTAAAAGCTATTTGGGAGTTGTCCGTTTAACTCAAATTTAGTTCAACGATAATCAGTGAGGTGAATTGTCCACTGATTATCGACTTTACATAGGGTATATTTTGATATTTTCTTCTTTCATTTTTTATTTATAAGGAGTGGTACGATGAAATTTACAGATGGAAATTGGTTAATTAAGGAAGGGTTTGACCTTATCACGCCCGTTCATTTGTTTAAAGTAGATTATAATGACACAACATTAAAAGCTTTGATAGGACCTCGAAACTTAAACGAACGCTCAGCTCAATTAGATGTACCGTTAATTACTGTTGAGTATTCATCCCCTATTAAAGACGTAATTCGTGTGAAAATATATCGACACAAAGGAACAAGAGAGAAATATCCAAATTTTTCAATAAATGAAAGCGGACAAAAGGTTCAAATCAATGATCTTAAAGAAAACTATGAATTTATAAGTGGAGACTTATCTGTTAGATTATCTAAAGAAGATGGATGGAGCTCAGATTATTTTTACGGGGAAAGCCGTTTAACCGGAAGTGCTTATAAAGGAATGGCACATATCACAGACAGCAAAAAAAATACGTATATTCGTGAGGAATTAGGTCTATCAGTCGGTGAGAATATTTACGGATTAGGAGAGAGATTTACCGCCTTTGTGAAAAACGGTCAGGTCGTAGATACATGGAATAAAGATGGAGGGACGAGTTCAGAACAATCTTACAAAAATGTACCTTTCTATTTATCTAATCAAGGCTATGGGATATTTGTTAATCATCCGGAGAATGTGTCATTTGAAATCGCTTCAGAAAAAGTTTCGAAAGTGCAATTTAGCGTCGAGGGGGAATCATTAGAATATTTTATTATTGGCGGAGGAACACGAAAAGAAGTATTAGAAAATTATACAACACTCACGGGGAAACCTGCTCTTCCACCAGCATGGTCTTTTGGTTTATGGTTAACAACTTCTTTTACAACCAATTATGATGAACAGACGGTTAATCATTTTGTTGATGGTATGGAAGAACGGGATATACCATTACGCGTTTTTCATTTTGATTGTTTTTGGATGGAAGCATTAAAATGGTGTAATTTTGAGTGGGACAAAGACGTATTTCCTGACCCACAAAGTATGTTAAATCGGTTGAAAAAGAAAGGATTAAAGATATGTGTATGGATTAACCCTTACATTGCTCAGCAGTCTGAGTTATTTGATGAGGCAGTAGAAAAAGGATATCTGATTCAAAAAACAAATGGTGATGTGTGGCAATGGGATAAATGGCAGCCAGGAATGGGGATTGTCGATTTTACGAATCCAGAAGCGTGCGAGTGGTATAAAGGGCATTTAGAAAAATTAATTCATATGGGTGTCGATAGTTTCAAAACAGATTTCGGTGAGAGAATTCCAACAGATGTCATTTATAGCGATGGCTCGGATCCGCATAAAATGCATAACTATTACTCTTATTTATATAATCAGCTCGTTTTTGAATTATTAGAGGAAAAGCTTGGTCACAATGAAGCGACGTTATTTGCACGTTCTGCTACGGCAGGTGGACAGAAATTCCCTGTTCATTGGGGAGGAGACTGTGATGCCAGCTATGAATCAATGGCTGAAAGCTTACGTGGTGGTTTGTCGTTAGGATTATCTGGTTTCGGTTATTGGAGCCATGATATTGGCGGTTTTGAGAGTACAGCACCTGCTGATTTATATAAGCGTTGGGCTGCATTTGGTATGCTCTCCAGTCATAGTCGATTACATGGAAGTAAATCGTATCGAGTCCCTTGGTTGTACGATGAACAATCCGTAGAAGTTGTACGATTTTTCACGAAGTTCAAAAACCAATTAATGCCTTATTTGTATGAACAGGCGTACCAATCATCTAAATGTGGATTACCGATGATGAGGGCTATGTTGTTAGAGTTTCCAAATAATCCAACATGTGATTATTTAGATAAACAATATATGTTAGGAGAATCATTACTAGTAGCTCCTATATTTAATCAAGAGGGTAACGTAACTTATTATTTACCAGAAGGACGCTGGACCCACGTTCTAACGAATGAAGTACAAGAAGGAAGCAAGTGGGTACAAGAATCATATGATTATTTCGGATTGCCTTTATTTGCACGGGAAAACTCAATCATTGCACTAGGTTCATCCACTAATCAAACCGATTATGATTACGCTGAACAAATTGAATTACATGCTTTTTCAGTAACGGACGAAGCTACTGTAACTGTAAGAAATACAGAAGGCAAAGAAGAGTTTACGATGACTTTAAAGAAAGTAGACCATGAGATGAACGTGAAGTTAAGTCATATACCAACTAAGTCGTGGAGTGTCATTTTAAGGGGAATCGATTCAATAGGATTGTTAGAGGATGATGCTCAAGTTGAAAAAACGACAGTCGGAGTTAAAGTCACACCAATGCATGGAAAAGACGAGTGGAAGATCCCTTTAAGTGAATAATTAGTAAAGCAATTCAGCCTTACGTTTCATTAATAGGAAAATGTATGACCCAAAAGATTAAGTCAGTTCTTAGTCCTTTGGGTATTTCTAATTGTTATATGATTTTTCCTTTAATCTTTACGGTTTTTCTCCCATTAATAGGCTTATAAAATGAAAGAGGAGATGAAAAGGTTTACATTGTTGTGATATTGAAGGATGAAAGGGAGTGGGTAAATGAAACAATCTGTTCAGTTTCCTTATCAGAATACCAATTTGCCGTTAAAAGAACGAGTTAGAGATTTAGTAAATCGCTTTACTTTAGAGGAAAAAGTAGAGTTGATGATGCAATATCAGCCAGAAATTGATCGATTACAAATTTCGTCATATAAACATGGAACGGAAGCAGCACATGGAGTTGCCTGGCTAGGTCATGCAACGGTCTTTCCACAAAATATTGGCTTATCCAGTACTTGGAACCGAGAGCTCATGTATCAGATAGGGGAAGTAATCGCGGATGAAGCTCGCGTTTTTTATCAAAGAAATCCAAAGAAACACGGATTAACTTTATGGGCACCAACTGTTGACATGGAGAGAGATCCTCGGTGGGGACGAACGGAAGAGGCATATGGAGAAGATCCTGAATTGACGGGACAGTTAACGACGGCATTGGTTAATGGGTTACAAGGCGATCATCCGGTTTACTTAAAATCAGTTGCTACCTTAAAACACTTTTTAGGGAACAATAATGAGGTAGAAAGGGATAGATGTTCAGCCAGTATTGATCCACGTAATATGTTTGAATATTATTTGAAAGCCTTTCAACCTGCTTTTGTCGAAGGACAGGCGAAATCGATGATGACTGCTTATAACTCAATAAATGGAACGCCAGCTATTTTACACCCTTATGTGCGTGAAATCGTTAAAGAGGCGTGGGAAATGGATGGGTTTATCGTCAGTGATGCAGGTGATGTGACCGGTATTGTCAAGGATCACCAATACTATTCTTCATATTCTGAAGCATTAGCGGATACGATTAAGAGTGGAATTGATAGCATTACCGATGATGCCGAAATGGCGATCCCTGCAATGAAAGAGGCCCTCCATATAGGATTATTAACAGAAGAAGATTTAAATGAAGCATTACAAAATACATTTAGCGTCCGATTTCGATTAGGTGAGTTTGATGAAAGACACCCTTATTCTCAAATAAGTGAAGCGAAGTTATTAGCAAAAGAGCATCAGGAATTATCGCGAAAAGCGGCTATAGAACAAATGGTTTTATTAAAGAATAATCAGGTGCTACCACTAAATGAGGCAGGATCGATAGCGGTAATTGGACCGCTTTCAGATGTGATTTATACAGATTGGTATAGTGGGACACCGTCATATAAGGTTACGCCATTACAAGGCTTAGAAAAGAAGCTTAAAGATCGGAAGATAACACATCACACCGGAAACCATTTAATTCGTATTCGTTGTCAGGAGACAGGTGTATATATTCAATTGGATGAAAAGAAGCAACTATCATTATCTGGTACAGAAGCATCCGAAGCTGAAGTATTTGAATGGTGTGATTGGGGCTTCGGTAGTCAAACCTTAAAGGCCACCTCTAATTCGAAGTTTGTCACCATGAATGAGGGAACACTGGGAGCATTAGCAGATGAAGCAAAAGGATGGTTTGTTAAAGAGAGTTTTGAATTTAGAGGTGACAATGATCAAGGTATGGAGCTTCTTTCTTGGGAGAAAGAAAGGATTCATTTGTCGAAGGATCATACATTCATCGAGAATAAAAATCAGGAACAGGCTATTCATGCAATTAAGTTGACCATTGAAATCGTAGAGCATGGACTGCAAGCATCAATTCAATTAGCCGAGGAAGCGGATACCGTTTTAGTATTCTTAGGAAATAATCCGTTTATTAATGGCAAAGAATGTGTTGATCGGGAAGATATCATTTTACCGCCACAGCAGGAAAAGCTTTTACAGGAAATAAGGGATGTGAATGACAAAACCGTATTGGTTCTTGTAAGTAGTTATCCTTACGCTATTAATTGGGCAGAAAAACACGTAGAAGGGATACTCTATACCTCTCATGCAGGTCCAGAGCTCGGTCATGCTGTAGCGGAAGTTCTGTTTGGAGATGTTAATCCAGCTGGACGTTTAAGTATGACATGGTATCAATCGGTTAAACAATTACCATCCATACTTGATTACGATATTATAAAAGGAAAAAGAACGTATCAATACTTTGATGGAGATGTCATTTATCCATTTGGTCACGGCTTAAGTTATAGTTCCTTTACTTATAAAAATTTAGAGATATTGGAATATACAGATTTTATTCACGGGTATATCAAGTTGAGTGTTGAGGTTGAAAATATCGGGCCATATTATGGCGATGAAGTCATTCAAATATATGGAACAATGATGGACTCGAAGGTTGAAAGACCTATCAAAACATTATTAGATTTTCGAAGAATCGACCTTAAAAAGGGAGAGACTAAGGCCGTATTATTTCATATTCCCTTGGAAAAGCTAGCGATTTGGGATGTAACGAGAGAACGATATTGTTTTGAGCAAGGTCTGTACAAGCTCATGGTTGGTACGTCATCGGCTCAAATCTCTGAATCAACATCTATCCAAATCGCTGGTGAAATGATTCCGAGTAGAAATTTAAATGAAGTAGTTAAAGCTATGAATTATGATGATTATGAGCAAATCAGATTAGTTGAATGTTCAAAGAAAACATATGGCGTGCAAGCAAATGATGAAGAAGGTTGGATTGGTTTCTATCATGTGACAATCGATTCTCGAACGACTACGGCTAAAGTAACAGTGTGGAATGAAGTTCAAAGTAGTGAACTTGTTCTAAAAAGTGGATTAACTAAAGAGGAATTTCTTGGGGGGGCTCAGGTATTAAAGAAGGATGGGCCACAGGTAATTGAAATTCCTATAAGTATTTCCTCAGAGTCTATATCTATCTTTTTGATATTAAAAGGTGAAGTTATTGTTCAGGATATAAAATTCGTGTAAAGGATCGTGAGGGTATGCAAAGAAGTTGGGTCGATTCTTATTTTTATATAGTATCTGAATGGGTGATGCGCTTAGCTTTTATTAACCTTTTATGGATATTATTTACAATGATAGGTTTGTTTGTATTTGGGTTCATGCCTGCTACTATCGCTATGTTTGCTTTAGTAAGAAAAATGTTATTAAAAGAAGGTGACTTTCCGATTTTTAAAACATTTTTTTCAGTAGTAAAAAAGGAATTTCTGCGAGCAAATGTCGTAGGTCTTGTCTTCCTATTATTTGGTTATATGCTCATAATAAATTTTCAATTTCTTGGATTATTAACTGGTTGGATGCATATGCTGTTTAGCTTCTTTTTAATTCTGATAGGTATACTATTTATAGCAGTAGCTCTGTTATTTATTCCTTTATATGTACATGTTGATTTAAAGGCTATACAATATTATCAATTAAGTTTGATGATTGCATTTGTTAATCCGCATATTATCATATTTATGGTTGCAGGACTTGTAGGTGTCTATTATCTATTTAACCTCATCCCCGGCTTAACGCTGTTCTTTTTTGGAAGTGTCATTGCTTCCTTTATCATGTGGTCAGCGATGTTAGCTTACAAACGTATACAATTGAAAAAAGAAAAGATTAATGGGAGAATGGAACAAAGTACCGTGTGAACAGAGGTTGGTAAAATGAATAAGTCAGCTTTTACATTAGGAGGGTATGGGTGGATAAACTTTCTAGACCCCAAGTAACAGTCATAGACTTTGCTCGTACAATAAGTACCATTTTTGTCGAAATAAAAGGCTACGACCAAGTAGCGGATAAAAACTTCCATGATCATGTGAAATTTTTGGGTCGAAGGCTCTATGGTGATATTATTCACTCAGAGAAATCAACGTTATCACCAGAATGTCGCTTGTTTGTAGAGGATAATTTGAATGAGAAATATAAAGACGGGTACTTTGAATAAATGATTTGGATGCAAAAACACCTTTTAAAGGTGTTTTTATTTTTGAAAATAAGGATAAATGAAGGCAGAACATGATTTCTCAGCAAATTTTAATCTTACTTCAATCTTTTTCTCAAAAAAAAAGGGTATGCTTAATCTAAAAAGCAGATTATATAAAAGAGGTGAAACAATGGAAGGTATATCGATACTAGTCGTAGAAGATGAAGAAAAAATTGCGAGAGTGTTGGAATTAGAGCTCACATATGAAGGGTACGAAGTGACAAAAATATTAGATGGCTTAGAGGCATGGCGTATGTATCAAAGCAAAGATTGGGATATTATTCTGTTAGATGTGATGTTGCCTGGAATAAGTGGTATCGAGCTATTACGAAGAATTCGTCAACAAGATAACGTAACCCCAGTCATTATGCTAACAGCAAAAGCGGCCGTTGAGGACAAGGTATCAGGTTTAGATTTAGGGGCTAATGATTATGTCACAAAGCCGTTTCAGATAGAAGAACTCTTTGCAAGAATTCGTGCTGCATTACGACTTAAAGGAAAAACTCAAAAAGAACATCCAGACGGGTGGTTATATCTAGGTGATTTGAAATTGAATGATAAAACTCGTGAGGTGTATCGTGGTGATTTATTAGTGGAATTGACCAAAAAAGAGTTTGACCTATTATATTATCTATTACAAAACAAACAACAAGTGTTAACACGGGAACAAATCGTAGAAACGGTATGGGGATACGATTATATGGGTGACACAAATGTTGTCGATGTTTATATACGATATTTGCGCAAGAAAGTAGAAAGCAGTAATGCTCCAACTATGATCCAAACGGTCCGGGGTGTCGGTTATATATTAAAGGTCCAAACATGAAATTAAAAAATAAAATAAACCTTTATACGGTTGGATTATTTGTTATTTTGTTGATCATTGTCACATCCGTTATTTATTTTCTTTTTAGTTACTTACTTATAAGTGCAGAATTGGAAAGGACAAAGGAGGAAATAAGTCGGAAATCAGGAGAGATAAGTCAGTTTATGGAGAATATTCCCCGGGAAAACTTGTTACGGGCCTATGTACCTGTCGATGGAATGGTGCGATTAGTCGATTCAGAGGGAGAGGTTGTATCGACAGCTATAGATGGAACATTTCCTTATAGGAACTTTGAAGATGCCCGTTTTTACATGTCAGAGCATCATGATACGCTAGAAAGAAATGGATTATTTGCTTTAAGCTCGATGCCGTTTATTTTAGAAAATGGAGAAGTAGGAAATATTCAAATTTTCCGTAGTATCGAAAGAACGGCTGAGATCTTGCGTGTATTAATCATCGTTTTGATTATCGTGTCTGTTATGGTTATGGTTCCCGTTGTTATATCTAGTCGTGTTTTAAGTCGGTTAATAACTGCACCGATTTTATCGATGATAAGAACAATGACAGATATTCGAAAGAGTGGACAGTTTAGGCAATTAGAAATAAATAATACGTCTAATGATGAGTTACAGGAAATGGCTGTTACTTTTAATCATATGATCGAATTACTAGAAGGGAATTACGAGAAGCAAAAGCAATTCACTTCCAATGCTTCACATGAATTGCGAACGCCTATTACGATTATAGAAAGCTATGCCAATCTTCTGAAAAGAAGAGGAAAACAAGATCCGAAAATTTGGGATGAATCGATAGAAGCAATCCACTCAGAAGCACTAAGAATGAAAGATTTAACAGAGCAATTATTATTATTAACCAAGTCTAATGAAGAATGGACAATGAATCTGGAACAAATTCATATCAATGCTCTGATACGGTCAACCATTAATGATTTTGAAAATGCTTACCAGCGCGATGTTTTCTTAAAAGAAGAGACGGATGTTTTGATTAAATCTGATCATCAAAAATTGAAGCAGTTATTATATATTTTCCTCGATAATGCGAGAAAGTACAGTGATGATGTGATTGAGATAGTCGTTGGAAAAAATGATGGACTGTTTATCCAAATTAAAGACCGTGGGATTGGAATGAGTGAAGCAGAATTGAAAAAGGTTTTTGAACGTTTTTATCGGGTTGATAAAGCAAGAAATAGAAAAACTGGTGGAATAGGGTTAGGGCTTACCATTGCCAAGGAAATGGCTAATGCACTATCAATTCGAATTGAAATGAACAGTGTAGAACAGTCAGGTACAACTGTGACCCTGCTCTTTGATAGTCAGTCAGTAGTGGAGCAAGGGAGGGAACATAGTTGACTAAAAAGATGATTGGAATGATTATTGCAGCTATATGTTTACTCATAGTAAGTTTGTTTTTCCTCATACAGTTCTTTTTCTTACAAGATGAAAATACATCAATAGAAGAAATAAAAAAGGTAATAGAGGCACGCTATCAATTAGAAGTTATCGACCAAATAGAAGACTCAAATTTCTATTATTTTTCTGCCCATAAGGAGCGACAACGATATGAATTGATTGTAAAGCGCCGAGATGGTGAGATTTATTCATTAACGAACATGGGTTCAGGTGACAAAGAGCAAAAGGACACGG
The DNA here is from genome assembly GCF_028610675.1 of Alkalihalobacillus pseudalcaliphilus. Taxonomy (NCBI): domain Bacteria; kingdom Bacillati; phylum Bacillota; class Bacilli; order Caryophanales; family Bacillaceae; genus Alkalihalobacillus; species Alkalihalobacillus pseudalcaliphilus. The sequence continues at coordinate 184,403 of NZ_JAQQWS010000003.1, read as the reverse complement.
AATTAGTAACAGAATCTGAGGCGATAAGATTTTTAGAAGGTCTAGGAAATGAAGTCATAGAGATAGAATTCAGTCGAGATACAGGGAATTATGAAGCACTTGTTAGAAGCGGACAATTATATTATCTCATAATATTAGATGGTAGGGATGGGGAAGTACGTTCGGAGGAAGAAGTGACTGAACCCGTAGAATCAGGGCATGATTCTTATGCAACGATTACAGAACAAGAAGCAATTGAAATTGCTTTAGGGCATGTACCTGGCGAAGTGGACGATGTAGAGCTAGAAATTATAGATGCTCAAGTGTACTATTTTATTGAAATTGAAACAGAAAATAATCAAGAAGCAATCGTTCAAGTCCATGCAATTAGTGGGCATGCGACGATTAGTTGGGATGATTAAATAAAATTTAAATGAATTCTCATGGAATTTTAATCTTACTCTTCTTTTTCTCTCATCTTCGGTGTGTACATTATAAGAGAAGAAAGAAATACGAGGTGGATATTAAAATGAAAAAAGTAATGATTGGATTATTTACAGCAGCTATCCTATTTGGTGGTACAGCTTGGGTAAGTGCAAATATGAGTAATAGCCATGAACAGCCTAAGGAAATTGCCTTATCTTATGATTTGGCAACAACCAATGAGCAGGAAGGAGAGAAATTTGAGAATACAGAAACTGAGGAGTTGAAGGAAGAAGAAACAGAACAAACAGAACAGAATATTCTTTCCATTGAAGAGGCACAGGCCGTGGCTTTAGACGTACAGAAAGGTTTAGTGGATCATATTGAACTGACAATGAAGAAGGGTAAGGCTTATTATGAAGTAGAAATTAAACATGAATATATGGAGTATGAAATGTATATCGATGCTTATAATGGTGAAGTGATTCGTGTAGAGGAAGAGCGTGATGACGATTTTTCCACCAGTAAAGTTACACCATTATTTACAAATGATGTCTTAACACTTGAAGAAGTTTTGCAACTTTTAGAAGGTAAGGTTGAAGGAGATTTAGTAGAATTATCATTAGAACGAGATGATCACATGCTTGTTTATGAGTTAGAGTTTAAGACAGACCAAGGTGTTGAGACAGAGGTTGAGTTGAATGCGGAAACGGGAGATATTTTTGAAATTGACGTCGATTAGTTAGATTGCATTATTCTAAGGTAATGCTAACTTTGATTAAGGAAACCGTTGACCTTTACTTTCAGTAAATGACCAACGGTTTTTTTATGATTTTTCGTGGAACTGAATTGCTTTTTATCAAAAGTCAGAAGATTAGTTGAGGTTGTTATGAATTCAAAGTTGTAGTGAATGGACCATTTACATTTTACAGTTTCACATAACTTTTCCAGTTATATGGAGAAGGTAGTTTGGTAATAGAAGAGAAAAGGAGGTATTTCTAATGTTTGAATGGTCTGATTTTACGACAGCCTTTTGGGCGTTTTTTCTTATATTACCAATTGTTTCGTTTATACATCAATTGGGACATTGGACGATGGCAAAAATGTTAGGAGGAACATCAGATTTTGTTATTGGAAAGGGAAGAAAATTATTTAAAATTGGACCGATGACTTTTAAAACGATATATTTTGCTGATTCCTCTTGTTCTTATAAAGGTTTAAAAAAGAATTCAAAGCTATCACACATTCTTGTTCATAGTGGTGGTTTTATTTTTAATATAAGTTCTACGTTACTTTTAAATGGAGTTATTATTATGGGCTTCTTACCGGAAACCGCGTTCTTTTATCAATTTGGATATTTTTCCATGTATTATGTGTTCTTTGCTTTATTGCCTATCAAATATAGTGATACACATGTGAGCGATGGGTTAGCGATTTATGAGATTATCCGAAATTTCGAGCCTAAGGATGTAACTGATTAAACCTTTCTGAATGTATGTCGGAAGAGTTGAAAAATAACGTATAAGCCAATATAGCCTCCGGTAATTAAAAAATACGGGTTTAAAAACAAGGAATGAATGGTTGTCATAAAAACTTCACCTGTATTTAGTACATCATAGATATACGTAGCTGCTAATGTAGAAAAGAGGACGAGTGCAAGATAGGCACAAAGATCATAAAAAAATGAAAATCTATATTTGGAAGTTAATTGCATAAGGATCGGTATGACAATGATAATGATGAGAAATAGGATAAACATAAACATAGACAACCACCTTATCGTCTTTTCCTATAGGTTGTCCTCATTTAAATAAATTTATAAATCGGTTAATACAGCTTGTTTATTGATTGTTATATTTCATCTTAACAATGGACAATAATTGCTCGGCCATATATGACGAACTATATTTGTAATCTTGTTGAATCCATTCAACCATCATACCAACGATGGCATAGGAATGATAACTTGCAAGTAATTCTTTATTTATATTGTTGGTGGGGATGATATCAATTAAATCTTCTAAAACTAAAGTACGTATGACTTCAAATATTTTTTGTTGTACACCCGCTAATGACTTTGAGTGAACGATAAGTGAATAGAAATTTGCGTATTGCTGAACATGCTCAAAGATATAGACGGCATTTGAATTTAATGACTTTAGGTCGAAGCTCTCTTGGTCCTTATAAGGTTCGCGGTAGGACTGGATTAAGTGGTCTATGACCTCATCTGTCATTTCCTCAAGAATATCTTCTTTGTATTGATAATGTTTATAAAAGGTCCCGCGATTAACGTTAGCTATACGGACAATTTCTGTTATGGAAATTTGTTTGAAGTCATTTTTGAGCATTAAAGAAATGAGAGCGTCTTTTAGTGCTTTTTTGGATTTTGTGATTCTTCGATCGATTGTCATAATGTCTCCCTTTGTTTGAAAGTTACTGCTGATGCTCGGGGTGCGGAGCTTTGCTCATCGCTCCCGAAAATCATGATCCTCTACAATCGCTTGGCGCTGAGCTAATCGGATACGCCGCTGGATCTCAGATCTGCCTTTACATCCTGCACGATTGGCCCCATTCCTTCGCTTTGATTGGTATTAGCTTTTTAGTTAGAGCACTTCTTATACAAAGCGCACATGGCAGAGTCAAACCAGTTTCGCCACCAACAAAAATGAAAGTTGGGTTCGACTCTTTGACTGTGGCTTTTCAATGGAAGTATATGAATCAAAGGGTCTGCATGAAAAAGGTCGAGCGTGACAGTTACTCTAGTGATGAGCGTGAGTAATTTCGTAACATGTCGATGAAGCAGGCAGGTCGGCATGATCATGGGCAAAAAAGGTCGAGATCATGTCGATGAAGGCAGTTGGTCGACATGATCATGGGTAAAAAAGGTCGAGATCATGTCGATGAAGCAGGCAGGTCGACATGATCATGGGCAAAAAAGGTCGAGATCATGTCGATAAAGAAGGCTGATCGACATGAGCGTAATTTTCGGTAGCGGCAACCAAAGCTCCGCATATGAGCATCAGCACTAACTCTCATACAAAACACACATGGCGAAGCCTCATTCACTCCGCCACAAACAAAAATGAAAGTAGTGGCGACTTTTTAAACAGTTGGCTTTTTTAGAACTCAATCACCATCAGGAGTCGGCTGAACAACAGGGAGCACTGTCCTGTTAAGGTCATCAATCGTGAGATGGATGACAGCTAACTTCACGGCATAACCTATCGCTCCTAAGCAAAATCTTACTTTCATTTTGTTTTATTGAACATAACTATACTAGATTGTTTGTTAGTCAACATTTTGTTAAGATTTTGCTGATTGAAAATAATATACGCTATGTTTATTATTTTAATTAATTACTACAAATAATCAACAAATGTATATTAAATTTTAAATCATTTTTATTTGGAGGGATTTACATGCAAATCTCAAATAAAGTTTTTGTTGTAACAGGTGCTGGTGGTGGAATTGGGCGAGAGCTTGTTTTAAATCTTCTATCTAAAGGAGCAAGTGTAGCAGCTGTTGATCTAAATCTAGACGCTTTGAATGGAACTTACGAAGCAGCAGGTGAAAAGAAGGAGAAAGTTTCACTTCATCAAGTGAACCTTTCAGAAAGAATGGAAGTGGAAGCATTACCACAACAAGTCATTGATTTTCATGGAGCGGTGGATGCCATTATTAATAATGCAGGGATTATTCAACCTTTTATTCCGGTTCATGAACTAGATTATGAAAAAATCAAATTGGTTATGGACGTTAATTTTTATGGGACACTTTATATGGTGAAGACATTTTTACCTCATTTATTAGAACGTCCTGAAGCTCATATTACAAATATATCAAGTATGGGAGGATTTCTTCCGGTACCTGGCCAATCCATTTATGGTGCTTCAAAGGCTGCTGTTAAGTTGATGACGGAAGGACTTCATTCGGAGTTAAAGGATACCAACGTGAATGTAACTGTCGTTTTCCCTGGCGGAGTGGGAACAGATATAACGAAAAATTCCGGTGCCGATTCTGGTAAGAAAAAAGAAGCTACACCAGAACAAATGAAAAAGCTCCTTACACCTAAGGAAGCTGCAGAAATTATAATAAAAGGGACGGAAGATAATCAGTATCGCGTATTAGCTGGAAAAGATGCAAAGCTTATGGATCGAATTTACCGATTGAATCCCAAAAAAGCTGCTGCTTTGATTGCGGAAAAATTGAAGTGAGTGAAGTGAAATGTCTTTTGTGATTGGACATTGCTCTGATTAAATTACTTAAAATAACGAAAAACCTGCCACTAGTCATGGCAGGTTTTTCGTTATTTGGCGTAAGGGATTCCGACTAAATCAGGGACTGTCACAAATTCATAACCCTGTGCTTGTAAGGTCGGTATTATTTCACGTAAGGCTTCAATCGTAAAGGTACGGTCACCATCCCAATCTGCTCCATCGTGCATAAGGATTATGGCTCCAGGTTCTATTTCGTCTATGACTCGATTGGCTATTACGTCTGAGGGCTCTTCTTGCCAATCTAATGAATCAAGGGACCATGCAATGACACGGTATTGCATATCTGCCAGCTTTTCTACAAGTTCATTGTATAAAAAGCCATAAGGTGGGCGGAAAAGGCTTGTCCGATAACCAACAATATTATTAATGGCATCCTCGGTTCTTGTCACTTCCCTTTCTAGCGTGTCTAAATCACCTTCATCAACTAAATTAGGGTGAAAATACGTATGATTACCGATAATATGACCTTCGTTATTGATGCGCTCTACAATTTCTGGGTAAGCGACAGCTCGTGAGCCTAATAAAAAGAAAGTTGCTGGTACATTATATTCATTTAAAATATCCAAAACTTGATTCGTATAGCGTGAATCAGGACCGTCATCAAAGGTGAGTGCGATTCGGTTTTGGTTGGTGGGACCACGTAATATAAATGTATCTGGATAGCGTTGTTGTAACGTATTTAAGTCGACAGGCTGTTGTCTTTTCATTCTTTCAAATTTTTCTGGCCCTCCTTTTAACTCTGGAAAATCATCTTTATCTTTTTTCCACCAAGAAGCAGGTACATCACTAGTTTGTGCTTCGCCTTGTAAGGTGAACCAATAGGTACTTGCTGTTACGAGGATAAGGAAAGCGATAAGCAGTTTTATGACCGTATGTTTCTTCATTTCTTCAGCTCCTTTTTCAAAAGTTCAAAGTTATTTTTTAGATAAATCAGCATAATTATTCGTCTGTATCCAATAAATTCATATGTCCTTAAGATGGAAATGAATATAATCATTCTAATTACCTATTATTTATTGAGTTTTTTTAAAAAAAGTAGTAAAATATTCATAGTTTTCTGCCGATATAAATAAATACTAAGGTAATGAAAAATCTGAATAAAATATAAATTTTGTCATTGGAGAGGAAGCCATGAAGAAACTTATTAGGGTGAAAAAGAAGAATAAAGATATAAAAGCAAGAAAACAAAAAGCGAAGTTACCAAGAGTCAAATCGATACGTCATAAATTTATGCTTTACTTTTTGTTGATTGGCATTCTGCCTCTACTAATTGCATCTTATGTTATGTATGACAGAAGTAGCCAAGAGGTGATCGCAACAGAGCAGGAATGGATGTCTGTTCAGACTGATAATATCGTAATGGGAATGGAGGAATGGCTTTCGAAACGATTAGAAGCTGTACGAGTGTTAGCTCATTCGCATCAGTTCCATGCGGGAAATCAAGAAGAGCAAAATCAAGCTTTAACACATTTATTAAATATAGATGATGTTTATGAATCGGTCGTATTTAGTGACCGTGATGGAATTGCCCAAGCACATACGGATCCAGAGCAAATTGGTCGATTGGATATATCGGAGCGGCAATATTTTCGGATGGCACGTGAAGGTGTTTCATCCATATCCAATATTCTCGAATCAATGACAACGGGAGAGCGTATTATGGCTGTTGCGGCTCCTGTTCGTAATGATGAGAATGAAATTGTCGGTGTTGTTTCAGCAACATTAAATTTCCAAGAGCTTATTAGTCAGTATTTTGAATCTGAAAACATGTTAGAGCTTGGGGCATACCCCGTGTTAGTGGATAGGTGGAATGTCATTCAGTATCATTCTGATGACCAATTAGTCGGGACTTTTACAACCTATTTGGATGCGTCTGATGAGTTAATGGAAGTATTTGAAATAGGGAAAACAGAAGCTGGAATGAGAAGGGTGGATGTCGGAGGAGAGCAGAACTTAGTTACATACGCTCCTCTTAGTGCTTTGAATTTTGGAGTTTTTTTATTTACACCATTAGAAAGTGTATTAGGGGCAGCAGATGTCATTCGAGACTCGGCTATCTTTATATTAATTACTTCGGTTGTTCTTATTATAATCATTGCTTACTTTATCGCTTCTAGTGTAAGTATGCCATTAAAAAAAGCTACATCTTATGTCAAATTGATTGCTGCTGGAGATTTAACTCAAAAAGATTTACAGATTCGTTCAAAAGATGAAGTTGGCGAGCTTACACAAAGTATGAACGAGATGAAAAATCAATTATTAAGGTTAATTGAGCAAGTGAAATCAAGTGCTAGTAATACGGCGGCGACATCTCAGCAGTTAGCAAGTAGTTCGCTTCAATCTAATCAATCAACAGAAGAGATAACAAAATTAATTCAAAAAGTCGCAGAAGGTGCCTATGAGCAAGTGGAGATGTTAAATGAAAGTGTCAGTTCCGTTCAAGAGGTGGCACAGGGGATTTCTGAAGTCGCTGAGTCTACAACGGTTGTACATGGCATTTCTGAATCAACACTCGCAAAGGCAAATAGCGGCAGAAGCAACGTAGACAACACAATTGTACAAATGAATAAAATTCATGAAGCTGTATTAGAAACCAATGAAGTGACGGGTAAACTTATGGAGCGCTCCAAAAATATTGAAGGAATCTTAAATACCATCACCTCAATAGCCGATCAGACCAACCTTTTATCACTAAATGCAGCCATTGAGGCAGCACGTGCTGGTGAACATGGAAAAGGCTTTGCAGTTGTTGCGAATGAAGTGAGAAAGCTTGCGGAGGAATCTCAATTAGCTTCTAAAGAAATAGAATCCATTATTACAGAAATACATGTGGAAATGAACCATACTAGAGAGTCAATGAGTACTGTATTAGGAGAAGTACGTGAAGGTGTTGATGTTGCTGATGAGACCAAAGTAGTCTTTGCTGAAATCGTAGAAATGACGCACCAATTGAGTGAACGCATTAGTAGTGTGTCAGCCACAGCTGAGCAAATGTCTGCTGGTGCGGAGGAAGTAACGGCAACCATGACTGAAATCTCTCAAATAACCAAACAAGCAACAGCAAGCACCCAAGAGGTTGCTGCAGCGTCTGAAGAACAATTAGCTACGGTTGAGGATATATCCTCATCTGCTCAAAATTTAAGTGAATTAGCCCAAGAACTAACACAATCCGTTGATAAATTTCGTGTTTAGTTCAAAATGAGGTACCGATCTCAAGAGATTGGTATCTTTTTTTTGTGAAAAAGGAAATCGTATAATAAAACCGTTACTCAAGCTAAGCGAGAGGGCGAGAGCACGAAAATTGATACATAAAAAAGATCATAGACCCTTCTTAAGGCATACATTCTCAACTCATAACAACAAAATCATTATACAGGATTATCTTTTTTAATCTTTAGTCTGACTCCTCAGTTTGATTGTGTGTGCTAGCATGCCGTCGAGTACATGAAGTTCAATCAAATCAAAAAGTACGGTCCTCATCATTAAAATGTTTGTATAACCAATACACTTGAAATGAAGATTCGTCCGGTTCTTGGAAATACCATGAGAGTTTCAAAAAGAATTCCTCTGTCTCATCAAGTTTCTTCATTACTTCTAAGATTGAGTCTGCTGAACTTTCTCCCTCCAATTTCTTTAATTTCAGAAATCTCACATGAATTTCTTCAACTGCTGTCATTTAATCCCCCCTCTTTATAAAAAAAGGCTTATCACCTACTTTTTTTATAAATAAAATCAACTGAATATTCTTGTTTTATTTCAATTCATATTTCTAGGAACTTGATCCGTAATTCAAAAGAAGGAGCCATGCTCCTTCTTAATTTCCTCAGAATATTTTGTTTGCTCCAAAATATTCTACTATGACTTTTTTTGAAACTTCAATACTTCAAACGCTACTTAAGCCTTACTTATCCAGAGTTTCCCCTTTTTTTCTTTAGACGCATAGACTTTATCCTCACCAAAGATAAGTTTGTTAATTGTTGAAAATACAACATTTTCTTCTGATTCTATTTTCTCAATATAGTTTTCCAACAATTCATCTTGAGCAGCTTCAATATCATTAAATGTATCAGAAGAGCTATCAAATAAATTTATTAGTGACTGCTCTAATAGTTCAACATCTTCAGCTCCAGAAGTAACGGCTACTTCCTGGATAATGTTAAGAAAATTATCTTTTTCGTCGTCATTCATTTTAGCTATATCTAAGTTTTCTACTGCAGCTTCAAAATCAAAATCATCCTCTAATAACGCCTCGTTAAATTGACCAAATTCTTCATCCGTATTAATTCCTATTTCCTCAATCTCCACTTCAAGAATAAGCTCATGAATAAAGTACTATAATACTCGTGAATATGGTCGAAATCCTACTTTGGTGGCACGTTTACCTGATTAAGAAGTGGATGATACCAAGCTGCTCCAGGCAAAGAAGTAAAAGTCGGGGCATTCAAATAATTTGCCTTTATCTTTTCCGCTCGTATTATTCCGTAGACCCGCCGCTTTTTGGATGTTGCCCGCACGGGCTTGCCCTAAAAGAAGCAGCGCACCGCACAATCAGCCACGACCAAAAAAGAGAGAAAAGAGAGTGTAGTTATTCATCAGGATTAGTATCCAGCATCCAAGTGTTTTTGGACCAAAAACAAAGACCGACACGTCAAATTATCTTGAAAATGAGATTGAACTTTTATACAAAACGTCCATGGCGAAGCCGAATGCCTCTCCAACACCAACAAAGATAAAAGTAGTGGCGATTTTTTAATTGCTAACTTCAAGGCACAGACTATCGCTCCTAAGTACACTTTCAAACATAAAAGTTAACTTAGTCAAAACGTTAATTTTACTTAAGCTTTATATTAGATTAATAGTTACAAGCTACACTTATCAGTGAAAGATACTAACTCACATAGGAGGAAGAGAATGAAATTATCTAAAGGATGGATAGTAGCCTTAACTTGTATGGTCGTCATGGCAGTTGCAGGATTCTTAATAATCCCACAGACGGGTGCAATCTCTAACTCAACTTTATCAGCCTCAAAAGAAACAACAGGTGAAGAGCGGAACACAGCCGCTCAAAGAGATACTGTAGATAAAAACCATGAACCAGTCAAAAACGTGATTTTTATGATACCTGATGGATTCTCCACTGGCTATGCAACGAACTATCGGAATTTTAAAGGTGAAGAAACGGTTTTTGACGCTATCCTCGTAGGTATGATGAAAACTCTTTCAGAAGATAATTACGTAACAGATTCAGCCGCAGCTGGTACAGCAATGGCAACTGGAAAGAAAACCAATAATGGCATGATTAGTGTAACGCCTGATGGCAAGGAGGTAAAAACAATACTAGAAGCTGCAAAGGAAGTAGGGAAAGCAACTGGATTAGTCGCTACTTCGACGATTACTCATGCTACTCCAGCCGTATTTGCAGCTCATGTTGAGTCCAGAGGAAGTGAAGCAGAAATCGCGAAACAATTAGTGCATAAAGTAGATGTCATTTTAGGGGGAGGAAAAAATAACTTTCTACCAAAATCAGAAGGTGGAAATCAAGAAGAAACACATCTTATTGAAGAAGCGATGATGAGTGGGTATCATTTTATAGAAGATAGAGATAACTTATTATCACTAGACGGAGGGCATAGTCAGCTTTTAGGATTATTTGCTGAAGAAGCTATGGCACCAGAATTGGATAGAGATAAGGAAAAAGAACCTAGTTTAGCAGAGATGACACAAGCATCTCTACAATATCTATCCAAAAAAGATGAAGGCTTTTTCTTGATGGTGGAAGGTAGTCAAATCGATTGGGCTGGCCATGCACATGATGCGGTATGGGCAATGACGGATACAGCCGCATTTGAAGAAGCTGTTCAAGTCGCATTAGATTTTGCTAAGCAAGATGGTAATACATTAATTGTCATGGCAGGTGACCACGAAACTGGTGGGATGACTGTTGGTGGTTACGATGAATATTTAGCAAAGGTAGACATCTTACATGATGTAAAGGCAACTGGTTCTTATATAGCCCAGCAAGTTAATGAAGACAGAAGTAATATAAAAGAAGTTATGCAGGAATGGGCTCATATTGAGATTACCGAAGAGGAAGAGCAACAATTTGCACAGGTTGATGATGAGGGATTGGGTATACACATTAACCAACTCATTAGTCAATATGCGTATGTAGGCTGGTCGACGAATGCACATACAGGAGTAGATGTCCCGCTTTATGCATATGGTCCTCAATCAGAATTATTTCACGGAGTTTTAGATAATACAGATATACCTAAAAGAATAGCTACGGCTATGGGCTTAGATTTAGGCGAAGAAACTAATGAGTAGATGACAGGCACCTATAACGACTGAATGAGCATAGTATAGTAAAAAATAGCCGTTGATGTGAAACTTAATCACTCAACGGTTTCGTTATGGAGGAAAAGTATGTACAATAATTACTATTATTACAACCCTTATTGGTTTCAAAAAAGTACTAATTATAATCAGCCACACCTTTTGTTAAATGGATCAAACAGAAATGCATACGTATCAAGGAGGACTACAGATTTTGGTCCGAACCCTTATGTCATAAATATAAATCAAGCGACAAAACAAAATAATACGTATAGAACCTCCATTTGGACGGGACAACATTTACAGGCCACGCTGATGAGTATACCAGTTGGAGATGATATTGGACTAGAATTGCACCCAGATACAGAGCAATTTCTAAGAATAGAGCAAGGGCAAGGAGTTGTACAAATGGGTGACCGAGCTGATCAGTTAACTTATGCTCAACATATAGGAGAGGGATTTGCCATTTTTGTACCAGCAGGTAAATGGCATAATGTGACAAACACTGGTCAAATTCCTTTGAAATTGTATTCCATTTATGCACCCCCTCATCATCCTAGTGGAACAGTTCAGCAAACAAAAGCTATAGCAATGGAGCAAGAGAATTAGGTGTAAGTCACCGAAATAAAATAAACCCTAAAGTTTTAGACATGTAACTTTAGGGAGCAGCTCTTTTAAATGTTTTTCGGTCGATAGTCTACCTCTAAGCTTCCATTTTCTCACGAATTCGATCGACTGTCTGATAGTTATTTTCTTTCTCAAATAATTGAATGGCCTTTAAGTAATAACGCTCATAGTTGGGCTTATTTGTAGGGTCGACATACTTTAAGCATTCAGCTTTTTGAAAAAATAGATAACCTAATAAGTAGCTTATTTTTTCTCTTCTACAAAGGTCAATACCAAGCTGACAAAGCCTTAACCCTTCCTCCATTTCTCCGGCCTTAAAGGCGATTCTAGAAGAGTTATAGTAAATTTTAATACATGTCTCTTTATGGATTTGATAAGGAATTTCATGAATGAAAAAAATCACCTTTTGCGAAAGATTATAAGATAATTGCACATCCCCAAGCTCATTCAAAATAATCGCTTTACTATTTAATATATTCATGTCTAAAATCGAGAAATTCCGACTAGTAGTATCTGACTTTTCTAACGCAAGGTCAAGAAGTTCTAACGCTGCTAATTGGTCTTTAAATAGATAGTTAATACTAATGGCTTTACGCCAGAGCATGAATTTTTGAATATGAGTACGTTCTTGATACATAGGTTTATTTTCAACGGCTAAAACACAATCATAGGCTTCTTGATAACGGCGTTCTTGAACGAAATAAGAAATCCGCTCACAAACTTGATTGACTTCTTCCATTTGTCTGAAAAATGAGATATCTTTATTTAGAAATGCAGAGTCTATCCCGAGTCTTTGACAAAGTGGTTCAATAATGACAGGGTCTAAGCGAAATAAGTTGCTCTTTTCAAGCAAACTTATAATTGATGGAGGGCAAATACCTTGAGCGAGCTCTTCTTTTGTCAGGTGTAAATGCTTTCTAATAATGTTTAGCTTTTTGCCTAGATCCTTGACCATATTGACCTCCATTTTAGTAATTAATTTATAAAATTATCCTATTACTTAATTAGTAGAGTTTTATTGTAGAAGTTATATCTATATTAACATTTAAGGGAATAAAAGGGGATATCTATTATCATAAATAGTGCTTTTTGATTAGTAAAAAAAATGAATACTTTACTATTAGAAGAATTTTTATAGTAAATCTCAATGTAACTAAGCTTATAAAAATATGAATAAAATACCATTATATGCTTTGTTTCTATAAAATCGATAATGAGTTAATAGAATAAGGTAATTACTTAGAATCGAAGTATTCTAAACTTATATAAAAGAATAAATTATTGCATTATTTAGTGAACTCTCTTATACTCCTTATGTAAGGGCTTTCATTGCGAGGGTGAAAGTTTTCCTATTTAATTGGATAGCGAAAAGGAGGAAATACTTGATGAAGAACAGATGGCTTATTGCACTAGCGGCTATTTCCATTCACCTTTCCATTGGTGGTGCCTATGCTTATAGTGTTTATACAAATCCAGTTAGTGAGTATATTGGTTGGAGTACGTCTGAAATCACGATAGCTTTTACAATTATGATGGGCCTTGCTGGGACGTCAGCTGCTTTTTTTGGAAAGTTTGTTGAAAAAAGTGGACCACGGAAGTCGGCCTTAGTAGCCGCTGTTTTATTTGGGATTGGACAAGCTGGTTCAGGTTTTGCGGTCATGATTGATTCATTACCACTATTTTTAGCTATGTATGGCGTTGCGAGTGGGTTAGGTCTAGGTATTGGTTATATTTCACCTGTATCAACTCTAGTAAAATGGTTCCCTGATAGGAGGGGGCTGGCGACAGGAATGGCCGTCTTAGGTTTTGGTTCGGGGGCTTTAATTACGGCTCCAGTTGCTGATTACTTAATGGGGGCAGTCGGCGTTGAAAATACGTTTTATGTGTTAGGAGCCTGTTATTTCCTCTTAATGGTTGTTGGTGCTCTTTATATTGCACCTCCAGAAGAGGGTTGGATGCCGGCTAATATGAAGAAGGATATTGCGTCTGGGAAGAAAATTATTAAAAAGGATTTACAGCAACTTTCTTCCTTTGAAGCCGTCAAAACACGTCGTTTCTGGATGTTATGGATGATGATGCTTATAAATACAACGGCTGGGATCATGATGATTGCTGTGGCATCCCCGATGGCACAGGAGGTCGTTGGCTTGTCGGCAGCGGCAGCCGCTACAATGGTTGGTGTGATGGGCGTGTTTAATGGCGGAGGTCGTTTAGGATGGGCGGCATTATCTGATTATATTGGACGTCCGAATGTGTTCGTCATTTTCTTTGTTATTCAAGTGATTGCCTTTTTTACGTTACCTCTTACAACCAATATTATCTTGTTCCAATTATTCATTTTCTTAGTTGTGAGCTGTTACGGAGGTGGATTCTCCAATCTACCAGCTTTTGCGGGGGATATGTTTGGAACGAAACAATTAGGAGCAATTCATGGATATTTATTAACAACATGGTCGATGGGAGGCGTGTTTGGGCCGATTATTGTGACACAAATTCATGAGCGTACAGGCAGTTATATTCCGGTCTTTTATGTATTCTTCGCTTTAATAACCGTTGCTTTAATTATTTCTATTCTATTAAAATTTGATATTAAACGAAGCGAACAGAAATTAGCCGAAAGCCAAAAACAGATGGTCGGATAAGAATTGGGAACAACCAACAAGTCATCACTTGTCGGTTGTTTTTTTATGATCTCCTGTAACACCATAAAAGAATAGCTTGGTAAAGTCTTCGCTAATAGGTAACAAGGCTGTGGCGATGTCCTCTCTTTGCATAAATTCTTTAAACATTTGCAAATAAAGTAAAATCGCTTCATCAGAAATGGAGGCGTCCACAACACCTTGTTTTTTACCATCTTGGAATAGCTTGACTAGCCTAGGTAATCCTTCTTCTATATATAACTTCTCCACATAACTTTTGCCACTTGAATAATCGAGCATAAAATCTCTGAAAAAGGGCTCAGTCATTTGTTCAGTTAAATCAGATTTAGTAAAAATAATCTTCTCTACTTTATCTTTAAAAGGTAAATCTATATCTAAGAGTTGCTTTTGTTCTTCCCAAGCTAAATCGACAAAGTGTTTAAAAACAATTTGTGTGAGGTTTTCTTTACTTTCAAAGTAGTTATAAATCGTTACTTGCGATACGTTTGCTTGATCAGCAATCTCTTTTATAGAAACTTTCTGTATACCGTAAGTCATGTATAAACTGAAGGCAGCTTCGATGATATTTTTTTTCTTAAGCTCTTTTCTTTTTTCGAATCCGTTCATAGACGTTCACCTCATCACATATTGTAATTAAAATAATGAAATAAAACAATAAAATTAGTGCAAAAATATTGTCAAAATTAACATATATGTATATTATGAAATTATAACGTATAAATATTTCATAAAATATAAAGTTAGGTGGTCGACGTTTATGAATGTTATTGAAATAAGAGGGCTTTCGAAAAAGTTTGGTCAGTTTCAAGCGTTAAAGGATGTCAATTTAGAAGTGAGGGAAGGGGAAATATTTGGATTTATTGGTCCAAATGGTGCGGGTAAGTCAACAACCATTAGGGTATTACTGGGACTTTTGAAAGGCAGTTCGGGTCATGCCACTATTTTTAATCAAGATGTCTGGAAGCAGGCTGTACCAATTCATCAGCGGTTAGCTTATGTTCCCGGTGATGTTCATTTATGGCCAAATTTGTCTGGTGGAGAGGTCATCGATATGTTTTTAAAGATAAGAGGAGCAAAAAAGGATGAGCAGAGAAAAAAGGAATTCATTGAACGATTTGCATTAGACCCAACCAAAAAATGTCGTACGTATTCAAAGGGCAACCGACAAAAGGTAGCGTTAGTATCAGCCTTTTCTTCAGATGTCGACTTATTTATTCTCGATGAACCTACTTCTGGTTTGGACCCTCTGATGGAGCAAACATTTCAGGAATGTGTTCTGGAAGCAAAAGAAGCAGGAAAAACGATTCTACTTTCAAGTCATATATTATCTGAAGTCGAGAAACTATGTGATCGGATCGGGATTATTAGAAAAGGGGAGATCATTGAAACAGGAACATTAGAGGGGCTACGGCACCTAACGAGAAATCAAATGACCATTGAAACGAAAAGAGAGGTGACAAACTTAGAAGGTTTACAAGGAGTGCATGATGTAAGAAAAGATAATCATGCTTTCTCCTTTCAAATTGACACGGAGCACTTAGAGGATGTGATGGCTTATATCAGTTCATTTGGTTTAACCAAACTAGAAAGTAAACCACCTGCATTAGAAGATTTATTTATGAGGCATTATGAAGATGATGCCCAAAAAATGAAGAGGGAGGGGCGAGTTCGTGGGTAGTCACTATTTCTATGGCGTAAAGAACCTGATCTTTTTCATTTTGAAGCAACAACGTTTAAAAATTCTGTTATGGATAATCGGTCTGACACTTGTCACACTGTCAGTTGCCATGGCTTATCCAGATTTATATGGTGATGACCAAGCCAAACAAGCATTTGCTTATACGATGGAAAATCCAGCAATGGTGGCAATGCTTGGGGTAGGTTATGAAGTTGCTGACTTTTTAGAATTGAGTGTTGGAGCGATTTTTGCCCATGAAATGTTATTGTTCACAGCTATAGCTGTTGCCATTATGAATATCTTATTAACGATTCGTTCAACAAGAGCAGATGAAGAGGATGGACGATTGGAATTAGTCAACTCGTTACCAGTTGGAAGGCTAGCCTATTTATTCGCTACTTTTATCGTGATGGTCTTCGTGAATGTGAGTTTACTTTCAGTTGTGGGAATAGGTTTATATGCGTTAGGTATAGAAGGGTTTTCGTTACAGGCGTCTTTATTATATAGCTCGATTTTGGCAGGGGTGGGTTTGTTTTTTAGTGGTGTCACACTTGTTTTTGCTCAGTTAGCTAGTACGTCAAGAACGACATTACAGTGGTCCTTTTTAGTGCTTGTATTTGCTTATTTATTACGTGCCGTTGGTGATGTTGATGCAGAAGGGCTTTCATTGCTATCACCACTAGGCTGGGTTGTTCGCAGTGGCGTATTTATCGAGAATGATTGGTGGCCAACATTCCTGTTACTCATTGTAGGACTAGTGCTTGTGTTAGTCGCTTTCTTTTTACATGTAAGGAGAGATTTAGGATCAGGCATGATTAGTGAAAAGAAAGGTAAGGAGAAAGCATCGCGTTTCTTACAAACACCACTTGGCTTCTTATGGCGCATGCAACGAACTCAATTGTTGATTTGGTTTGCCATGCTCTTCCTTTTTAGTGCAAGCTTTGGTGCGATACTTGGAGATTTGGAGGGTTATTATTTAGAATTAGATTTTATCCAAGCATTTATTGATGAAGGTGCTGATCTAACGAATGAATTTATTCAAATGCTCTTTGCGATGATGTCTTTACTCACAGTCGTTCCTGTTGTACTCATCATTTTTAGTTTAAAAGGAGAAGAGACGAAGCTGCGTGCGGAATACTTCTATTCGCGAGCTGTTTCACGGGTCCATATGCTTGTCGTCTATTTGTGTACAGCTTTTGTCGCTAGTATCGTGTTGCAGTTTACGATTCTAATAGGAATATGGGCGACTGGTAATGCGGTCATGGAGCAGGCTCTTGATTTTACGATGATATTAAAAGTTGCTTTCTCATTTATTCCGATGCTCTTTTTCTTTATTAGTTTTGCTGTATTACTTATTGGACTATTACCTAAATGGAGCCCGTTGGTTTGGTTATATCTTGTCTATTGTTTTCTTATGTTTTATTTAGGTGGACTGATAGATATGCTGGATATATGGTCCGAACTATCTATAATTTCACATATGCTGAAGTTACTCGGTGACAATCCTAGTTACCCTGTACTAATTGTCGTTAGTATTCTTTCTTTATTGTTAACGGTGATTGGAATATGGGGATATCGCAACCGAGATATCGCTTAACGAGTGCTTAAGCAATAGGGCTACCTTTAGATTGAAGTTCTAAAGGTAACCCGTTTATCACAGGCGATCATGGAGAAACCTAAGTTACTTATCTTAGATGAACCAATGAATGGATTGGATGAGTCCGGAGTTCATGATATGCGTGACATGATTAAGCGATTTAAGAACGAAGGCTTAACCGTATTGCTTTCCAGTCATAACTCTGAGGATATCTCTATACTCTGCGAATATGTATATAAAATGGATAATGGCGTGCTGACAGAGCAAAATAACAAGAAGGCACCAATTGTTTGACACTTAGATGAATCGCTGGGTCAAGAGCGATTCATCTTTTCTCTTTTACATGAATGAAAGTAATAGATAACCGAGGCCTACTAATAATACTGTTCCAATCAACCCGGCATATAAAATATTTGGACCTATGTCTTTAAAGGCATTCAATTTCACCTTTAATCCAACCCCTGCCATTGCCATCGCTAAGAAGAGGTAGGATAGAGAAATAAGGGTTTCTGTTAATGTTTCTGAAAGTAGACCGAATGTATTGACCGTACTCATGGCAAGGAAGCCGAAAATGAACCAAGGTATTGGCCATTTCATTTTTGGTTTCATTGGGCTTGTTGATGATGGTAAGAAACTAGCCATGCCTGCTGAAGTACTTGGTCCTTCCTCATCTTTCTTATTAAAGTAATTGAATAAGACACCGATACAGACTGCTACTGGAACGAGTAAAATTACACGGGTTAATTTAACAATTAATGCAATATCCTCGGCAACAACGCCACCAACTGTAGAAGCGGCAATGGCATGAGCGATCTCGTGTAATGTTCCACCTACTAATAACCCATATTGATAATCTGTTAAAGGGAACAGAGGGTATAATAGAGTGAACAGCAATGTAAGGAGCGTACCTAGTAAGGCAATGACGGTAATGCTTACCGCTGTCATTTGGTCCTTGGCCTTTACCAGTGGAGCAATGGCAATAATGGCTGCTGCACCACAAATCGCTGTTCCACATGCTGTCAAAAGACTTAAAGTTTGATGAACCTTGAAGAGTCTAGCTAAGCTATATACGGAAATAAGTGTTGTTAAAACAAGAATGAAGGCGTATATAAAAGTGCTAAGACCAGCAGCTTGGATATCTCCTAGGTGTAGGCGTAATCCTAATAAAATGATACCTGCTCTTAATAATTTCTTACTAGAAAATTCAATACCTTTATGAAATCTCGATGGCACAGAGTATATAGTATTGAAGGAAATACCTAGTATAATGGCAAGGATAAGTGGGCCTACCATATGTAAATAAGGTAGTTTAATAAGTATCTGTGCAGCAAAAGCGATCACAAGCGTTAATGTGATTCCTAGAGCGTATGACTGGTTCTTGTTGTGTGAAATTTGATTCATGCTGTTCCTCCTGTCGAAATAAGGATACGCCTCTTCTATCTATTTTTGAAATGAATATATATAATCATTATTATTAATAATATTAATAAAAGAGGTGATAACCATGCATATGGATGAACTTGAAACATTTCTTACGCTAGTACAAGAGAAAAATTTTACGAAGACAGCAGAAAAACGAGCGTTATCACAGCCGACTGTCAGTGTTCATATTAAAAACTTAGAACGCGAGTTTGCAACCATTTTTATAAAACGAACAACCAAACATGTGAGTTTAACCATGGAGGGTGAACTTTTTTATGAAAAAGCCTTACAAATTCGAGAGATTTATCAAGAATTACAACACACGCTTTATAACAAAAAGCAAGAAGTGTCTGGGCTTATCCGATTTGGTGCTAGCTTCACTATTGGTGAATATTTATTACCAAAAATGATTGCTGATTGGCATAATCGTTATCCTTTATTAGACTTTCATATCATGATTGGAAATACAGAATCAATTATGGCCTCTGTTCGAAAGCTAGAAGTAGATATTGGTTTAGTAGAAGGGACTATTCATGCAAGGGATATCAGACAAACTTCCTTTCAAAAAGATAGACTTGTTATTGTATGTTCGGTTAATTATAGGAAAAAAGTTACAAAGATTGATGAGTTGCACGATCATGTATGGATCATGCGTGAGGAGGGTTCTGGTACGAGACAATCATTTGATACTTTTATTAAAACAAGGGGGATTCGAGTTAAGGACAGTTTTGTTTTCAGTTCAACACAGGCGATAAAAAGTAGCGTCATGAATGGGATGGGGTTAGCACTGTTATCGGAGACGACGATCCAAGAAGAACTGAAGTATGGGACCTTAAAAATATTATTTTCTGACGTGTTATATGAAATGAGAAGTTTTTCTTCTATTGTTACAAAAGTCCCGTCCAATGGGCACAATATCCAACTACTATTACAAGATTTGCATAAGAGATCGTAGATGTATGTTCGTTTTGTGACCTTTACCTTAATTTCTCTTAAAAGGAAATAAGACAAGCTCCTTAAGCAATATAAAGTGTGTGAGGAGGTAAAAGCAGATTAATTTTCACTTTTAGCAAATTACTTACAGAAAAAGAGGAGATGACTTATGGGGAAAAAGTTAGGGATGAAAGTAGTTGGGTTCTTGCTAGTATTTATGCTTGTATGTACGGGAACAGCGACATTCGCCGCAACACCAGATTTTTCGATGCAAGGGTATGCAACACTCGGTGGGGGAACAACAGGTGGTGAAGGTGGAGATATTGTAACCGTAACAACGGGTGCTGAGCTTTTAGCCGCTTTGAAAAATAAAAATCAACATACCCCTTTAACGATTTATGTAAACGGTACAATTACTCCTGCGAATACATCAGCTAGTAAAATTGATATTAAAGACGTTTCAGATGTATCAATTCTTGGTGTAGGATCGAATGGTGTATTAAATGGAATTGGGATCAAAGTTTGGCGAGCGGATAATATCATTATTCGTAATTTAAAAATACATGAAGTTAATACCGGTGATAAAGATGCGATAAGTATTGAAGGTCCATCAAGTAATATTTGGGTTGATCATAATGAGTTACATGCGAGTTTGGATGTTCATAAGGATTACTATGATGGGTTATTTGATGTGAAAAGAAATGTTGATTATGTTACGTTCTCATGGAATTATGTTCATGATAGTTGGAAAGCAATGTTAATGGGAAATTCGGATAGTGATAATTATCATCGTACAATCACATTCCACAACAACTATTTCGAAAATTTGAATTCACGAGTTCCAAGTATTCGTTATGGTGAAGCCCATCTCTATAATAATTATTTTGATGGCATCATTGATACAGCGGTAAACTCACGTATGGGTGCTGAAATTTTAGTGGAACGTAATCATTTTGAGAATAGTAATAACCCTATTGGTTACTGGCATAGTAATCAAACAGGCTTTTGGAACGTAGTGGATAATCTTTTTGAAAATAGCACAGGTAGTATGCCAACTAATTCTACGACAAACTTTACACCGCCTTACTTTTATCAAACAGTGAGTGTAGATGAAGTGAAGGAGTTAGTTAAGGAATATGCAGGTGTTGGTGTAGTAAACCCTTAGAAGGAAATGAGCTGAGACAATACTATTCGTTTACGGATTACCAACATATTTAATAAGATTGACAACTGAATTTTCAGATACATTGATTAATTAAAGTGAAACAGGATGCTCATTTACGTTGGGAAGAAGTAAGCACCCCTCAATGAACTTTCAAAAAGAAAATCAAAGTCTGTGACCGTTTAAGAGTAGTAAAGTGTCACAGGCTTTTCTTTTTTGAAGTAATTTCTTTCTAAAACAATATATTTGAATTGACAATAGAAAAAGACGTTTCAGTTACTGATTGATAGGGTATTTATTATGGTCATATTAAATATGTGATATCGAAAAAGTTATACATAGCAGAGAACAAAAGTATGTAGAATCTTTCTATAGGAAAGGAAGGGAGAGGACTGAAGGTGTTTGATTATATACTAGCGAATTCGGATCGATTTATCAGTGCGGTACAGAGTCATTTACTTTTAAGTGGAATGGCTTTACTAATAGCACTTATTGTCTGTATTCCACTAGGTATTCTCTGTGCGAAGTATGGAAGAATTTCAAGTACGGTCATGAATGTGGTGAATGGAATCCGTGTTATACCAAGCTTGGCTATTCTCGTCATTGTTTTACCAATTATGGGGACGGGATTTTATCCTGCTTTATTCGCCTTAACGGTTTTAGCTTGTCCTCCTATTCTTATCAACACCTACATTGGCTTTCGAGACATTGACCGTGACGTAAAGGAAGCAGCAGCAGGGATGGGTTTAAGTCAAAAGCATTTATTATGGAAGATTGAATGGCCACTAGCAACCCCACTTATGATTACAGGCTGTAGAACAGCGAGTGTTGAAGTGATTGCAGGAGCCACTTTAGCTGCATTTATCGGTGGTGGTGGTTTAGGTCAATTTATTATTAATGGTCTAGGTATGTATAATATGACGTTACTACTCGTTGGTGCGATACCTGTTGCCATGCTGACGATATTTTCAGAGATTATATTTTCAACACTAGAAAGAGGACTAACTTCTTATCAGAGAGCTATATAATAGGAGGAAAACGATGAAAAAATTAGGGCTTGTACTGATACTTTTTATATTTATTTTAACGGCATGTGGTAGTGATGAGGATGTAATAAAAATAGGTTCTAAGAACTTCACTGAATCATTAATTTTAGGTGAAATGTATGCCCTTAAGCTAGAGGAAGCTGGTTACGAAGTTGAACGTAACTTAAATTTAGGTGGAACAATGATTGCTCATGAAAGCTTACGAAGCGGAGAAATAGATATGTATCCTGAATATACAGGAACAGGGCTAATCAATATTTTAGAGATGGAGCCAGATTCTGATCAGCAAGCGGTCTATGAGGCGGTAGCTTCAGCTTATGAAGAAGAGTTTGATTTATTTTGGTTAGAGCCAACGAATGCAAATAACTCTCAAGGATTAGTCACAACGGCTGAAATCGCAGAGCAGTATGATTTATATACGATATCAAGATTGCAAGAGGTTGCTTCTGAATTACGATTGGCATCTGTTCCAGAGTTTGAAGAACGTGAGGATGGATTGATAGGTTTAGAACAAGCGTATGGTGAGATGAATTTTGCCTCGATTGATTTATATGATTATGGGATTAAATATCAAGTTATTTTGAATGGTGAAGCCGATGTAACGGTTGGTTTTACGACGGATGGTGATTTAACGAGTGACGAATTGGTTTTGTTAGAAGATGACGGACAATTTTGGCCGCCTTATTATGTTGCACCGGTAGTTTATGGTGAGACTTTAAAAAAACAGCCAGAAATAGAAGCCCTTTTTAATGAGGTTTCTGCCCTTTTAGATAATGAAGTTTTACAGCAGCTGAATGCAGAAGTGGATATAGAAGGTCGTGAGTATGCAGAGGTAGCCAAGGAATTTTTAGAGAAAAACGGAAGTTCGTTCGAATAAATGATTGGATAAATATGGGGAACACTTGGTCAGCCTTTTACTGGCTAAGTGGTCTCTTGCTTTAATAATGGAGGGAGTTACGATGGGGGACACGTTGATTCAATTTCAAGATGTAACGAAACGATTTAAGAAATCCGATAAATCAGCTGTGAAAGAAACCAGCCTCGGTATAGAAAAAGGAAGCTTTGTGACGATTTTAGGCACATCCGGGTCTGGTAAAACAACATTGTTAAAAATGGTCAATCGGTTGTATGAGCCGACTTCTGGTCAAATTTTTATATATGGTGAAGATATAAGCTCGATGAAAGTAACAGAGCTACGTAGAAAAATGGGCTATGTCATTCAAAATACTGGATTATTCCCCCATATGAGTATTGAAGAAAATATTGCGATTGTACCTAAAATCTTAAAGTGGGATAAAAAGAAAATAAATCAGAGAGTCGATGAATTGTTGGAATTGGTTCATTTAGATCCTCTACAATTCCGAACGCGATATCCTTCTCAGTTGTCGGGAGGTCAGCAGCAAAGGGTGGGGCTTGCCCGAGCGATGGCTAGCGATCCAGAGATTTTATTAATGGATGAGCCGTTTGGAGCCATTGATGCGATTACTAGAGTTAGCCTACAGGATGAACTTTTGCAAATTCAAAAAAAGCTAAACAAGACGATACTTTTTGTTACTCATGACATAGATGAGGCGTTAAAGTTAGGTGATCAGTTGATTGTCATGGATGAAGGTATTGTCCAACAATATGGCAGACCTATTGATATTATTTTGCAACCTGCTAATGAATTTGTCTCTAAGCTTGTTCAGTCTAATAATGCTTTTCAACTTTTAGGTTTATTAAAGGCTGAAGATGTTATGATACCGATTGAAAATCAGGGTGAGTTAGCACGTTTGTCTATAGAAAATGAATGGTTAGTAGACAAGGGTGAAAGCTTAAAGCATGTTTTGAATATTTTGCTAGAGGTAGATAAAGAGCAAGTAATCGTGGTTGATGAAAGTCAAGAAATCCAAGGAATTGTAACGTTTGAACAGCTGAAATTGAATAAAAAAGAAATCGCCGCAGCGGTGAGTGAATGATGTTAGCGTCTTATTTAAGCAATTATTATGATCATATTTTTTCTTTATTTGTGGAGACATTGACTTTAGTTGGTGTCGCACTAGGTATCGCCCTTATTTTGGCACTTCCGATTGGTTTTGTTTTAACTAAGGTCAAATGGCTTGCTACACCGGTATTGTCTGTCCTTGGCGTACTGTATTCGATTCCGAGTCTAGCTGTCTTTGCGATGTTAATTCCGCTTGTTGGCTTAGGAACTGAACCAGCGATCATTGCCTTAGTAGCCTATAGTCAATTGGTTTTAGTGAGAAATGTCATGGTGGGATTTCAGTCAATCAGCCCATCTGTTATTGAAGCTGCTCGGGGGATGGGGTTAAATGAGGTACAACTTTTCTGGAAAATTCAGCTACCTCTCGCATTACCGATTATCATTGGCGGTGTAAGGATTGCTACCGTTGCGATCATTGGTATTTCGACAATTGCTGCTTGGATTAATGCAGGCGGAATTGGTGAGTTATTATTTGAAGGATTATATCAAAACGCTACACATAAAATAATCATCGGAACCGTATTAATTGCCGCGATTGCTTTAGGTGCAAACCAAATCCTTCTAATGGTAGAGAAACGCGTAGCCTTGAAAGTGAAGGGCTAGTAAAAGGAGGTCGCAAATTTGTTGCGACCATCCACTCTGTTATTTCTTTTCGACTAATATGGCCATAGTTGGATTGTTTTCTTGATACGGTGCACCGCTAACATCGTTATAGAATTCGATTATGGAAAACCCCGTATCGGTTAGTTCCCTTTGAATCATCTCTTTTGTGAAATATTGATTCCAAATATAATAGGTTTCAGTTGATGATGCCGTGATAACGGTTGTTTGTTCTAATGATATATGGTCCTTATATTTAATGTTTTGATTGAGTTCCATATAAGGCTCTGCTGTCCAAAAACCGCCTTCCTGTTTATAGTCCCAACTTTTCATTTCCTGAAAGCCATCAAATTGTGTAGGAGTGAAAACATCTAAAATCAATCTCCCTCCTATCTTTAAGTGATTCCAAATGGTTTGTAATACTCGTTTTCTATTTCCAAGGTTAAGTGCACCATAATCGCAATAAATGAGTAGGGCGACATCAAATTTTTCCCCTAAGTCAACATGTAAATAGTTCTCGTATCGATAACGAATGTCCAAACCTTGTTTCTTTGCCTGTTGCTTAGCGTAGTCAATCGAGTTTTGGGAGAAATCAACGCCTGTAACTTGATAGCCTTTTTGGGCGAGACGTTCACAATATAGACCGGGACCACAGCCAAAATCAATAATAGACTGACTCGTTTTTTTGGCAACGTTATGATGAATCCAAGCAACCGATTGATTAATAAATGCTGGATTTCGGCTAGCCCCTTCGTGTTCGGGGGCTAAGTGAGCTTCAAGTAGGTGTGTAGCAATATGTGGGTCCTGCCAAAACATGTTCCTAGATGTTTTAAATACTTCTGGTTTTTCAATCTCGCTCAGTAAACTCTTATACATAAAAATTCCTCCTTCAGAAAGATGTAAGTAAAATACATACAGGCGTTACCATCAGTCGCGTTCCACTTGGTTTTGCTTCTGTACTAGATGGCTTTTGATTAAATTTTTATATGAAAGTTGCTTAAAACTGATATGCAGATCTATACTCATCGCTCCCGAAAATCATGCTCCGTGTCCTATGGGGTGGCACCGAACTAACTAGCTTCGCTAGTGGATTTCGGTCTGCCACTATGTCCCATGGGAGTCTCCGCATGTTTTCGTCTGCTGGGTTACTGATAATTCTCAAGTTCACAAAACCATCAAACACCATTCATTTAAAATGAAAATGAACAAAAACTAATTGAATGAAGTGCCACCAACAAAGATGAAAGTAGTGGCGACTGTTCAAACTGTTGGCACGTTTACAACTCGATTACCATCAGGAGTCGGGCTGAACAAACAGGGAGCACTGTCCTACTAAGTTCATTTATCGCGAGATGGATGACCAGCTAACTTCATGGCACAAACTATCGTCCATAAGTAACCTCCATACAAAAAACCGTAGAGTCTTTGCTCTACGGTTTACAAAAGGCAACCATTAGGAGAGCAAAAACAACCATTTTTGAGCACAACAAATAAGCATGTAAACATACTTATTTAATTTTGCATCAAAGCGATTGTTCTATACATCTCCAGCCATAATCAAGATCGTGAATGAAAATCTTCCATTATGCCGAATGGCTTCACCTGTCCTATAATGTATTTGTTTTTATGGTAACAGTAGTTTCTTAGAGCGTCAACAACTGGTTACTAGTCGGTGCTAGCTTACTTTCACTGATAGAATGTATAATAGCCATAGCTCCACCTGGTAATAGAGTCTACTTGCCCCTTAACAATGGGTATAACGCAAATAGATGATAGCGTCCAATATAGGTTATCATCTATGGTAAACTATCTTAAGATAAGAAATTTAGGGGGAGTTAGGTGCGTTTACA
Source organism: Alkalihalobacillus pseudalcaliphilus (assembly GCF_028610675.1). Lineage (NCBI taxonomy): Bacteria > Bacillati > Bacillota > Bacilli > Caryophanales > Bacillaceae > Alkalihalobacillus > Alkalihalobacillus pseudalcaliphilus. Next base: position 157,829 of record NZ_JAQQWS010000003.1, on the reverse strand, counting down.
TCATGTTTTGTTCCTATGTGATTTTTTGCTTTGACGGCTTGTCAAGAACCGTTAACCACAGAGGAAGTATTGGAACGAAGTCAACAGGAAATGTCAGGTTTGAATAGTTATGCTTTTGACATAGACACTCTTTTTGTGGACGGTGTGGAAAATGAAACGAAAGAGAGAACGAAAGGTACAGTCAATGTTGAACCTTATGAAGCAAGCTATGTTTATATAGGTGATTTTTATAATGATGAACCGACCATACATGTTATTGCTTTAGATGATATGTATTATCAAGCCTTTTTAGGGGAGCTTACGGAATTTATGAAGGTCACATATGAGCATGACCGTCATCATATGCTTATTATTCGGAAAATTATAAATGATATTAATGGATAAGGTGGATGTATTCAAAATGTTATTAAAGCAGATGAATAACATGAGCTTTCCTAACTTTTGAGTGAGAGAATTACTTTCTATCAGAAGTGGTTGTTCCGAGATGAAGGCTGTAGGGGAAGTGAGTACTAGGCACTTAGAGGTTAAATGAAAGGGTGAAAGTATTTGAAAGTAAAAAGATTAAATGACTACGGGATAAAAATGGGGAAGATGGAGCCTGGTGAGCGAAATTCTATTAGTGATGTTGCGGGAGTGACCGTAGGACATGTCACGATTAATAAAGGTGGAGTACAGACAGGAGTCACAGCGATACTACCACACCAAGGAAATATATTTCAAGACAAGTTAGTGGCAGCTACCCATATCTTAAACGGCTTTGGAAAAACGGTCGGAACGATTCAAATCAATGAACTAGGAACGATTGAAACACCGATTATCCTTACGAATACATTAAGTGTCGGAACAGCAACAGAAGGACTAATCGACTATATGATCGAGCAAAACTCAGAAATCGGTGCAACAACAGGTACGGTCAATCCAGTTGTTGGTGAATGTAATGATATGAAACTTAATGATATTAGAGGAAGACATATTCAAACTAAACATGTTAAGGAGGCGATCCAACAAGCATCTGCTGATTTTGATGAAGGAGCAGTTGGTGCAGGAAGGGGGATGGTTTGTTATTCGTTAAAAGGGGGCATTGGTTCAGCCTCAAGGAAAATCCCGTTACATCATGGGCTATATACACTCGGAGTTCTTACTTTAACTAACTTTGGGCAGCTTGAAGACTTAACGATAAACAATCGTTTGCTGGGAAGAGAGCTTACTGAGAAAATGAATACCGTTCCTAATGAAAAGGATCAAGGCTCTGTGATCGTTATTTTGGCGACTGATTTACCTGTCAGTGAGCGCCAGTTAAAAAGGATTATACAGAGGTCAGTTATAGGTCTTGCCAAAACAGGCGCACAAATTGCTAATGGAAGTGGAGATATTATGATCGGATTTTCCACAGCTACCAAAATCCCACATCAACCAAATGGTCGTTTGCTAACCATACCTACTATTCATGAGGAAGAAATTGATCTCGCTTTCCGAGCAGCAAGTGAGGCGACGGAGGAAGCTGTGTTGAGCTCTTTAATAAGTGTAAGTCATGATGAAGCTTATAAGAAACAATCGAGTGAAGTCATGACGCTCTTACAATGCCTGACTAAATTTGATGTGAGGTTATCATAATAACGGTGGACATGAGCTTTACGACTATATATTTAGTGATGCAGAGAGGTTCGTGTTTTCATTCTTACTAATTATAATAGGTATTCCTTTTGGATTTATATTTTTTGCCCCAAGTGAAAAACATAAAAAGCCTGAATGGGAAAGCGATGATTGGGTTGATCCACTAGTGGACGATAAAAAAGTTAAAGAGATATAAAATCTCCGCTACGGCTAATTCTCTTAAGTTCCTATCAGATAAGCAGTAAGAGACACTTCCAAAGAGAAAGTGCCTTTTACTCGATTGTGTTCATTAGCGTAAAGGAATTTCAAATTCTTCTCCATCCATAATCACTGTTAATACTAAAGGTTTATCGCTGTTTTCAGCTACAGGTAAAGGTACTTGGAAGCGAACATAGATATTCCCTTCAGTAAGGGCATCGATTGAAGAGCCAGTGAAATCGGTTCCTTCATTATTTTCACTAGATGCTATGTTTTCAAACTCATGTTTACCATCGTATGTTAATGAAAAGTTGATAGGTCCTAATACATTCCCGAAAGACACGCTACTCGTTGTATCATTATTTATAGTACCAGTAAGTAATAGATAAACCTCAGAGCTTGACGGTGCGTTTCTCACATTAGAGCCGTCTCCATTAGATGGTTCATAACTAGTCGTAAACTTGGCTTCTTTTAAAGTCATAACAATGGAATCATCCATGTGTTTAAATACTTTATCTGAATCTAAAAGGTTAGTATTTAGTTCGGTTGCTTCCCCTGAACTGTCAGTTGAACTCTCATCCTTGGCACTTGAACTGTTATTTGATGAGGTAGTAAACACTTCAGATCCTTCATCTGAGTCAGCTTCTGTTTCTTCATTTTGAGCTGTGTTTTCTTCCTCTAATTCATCGTTTGTTTCGACTTCTTCTGAACTTGGTTCACCGTCTCCAGCAACTTCCTCTGTTGGGGTATCCTCATTCGTTCCACAAGCGGTTATCATAAGCGTTAAGCTTGTAATGATAAAAACCATTATTAATTTTTTCATTGTTTCATATCCTCCTATTTTGTTATTGAATGTCATTGAATGTCATTGAATAACTTAAATACGTCTGCATTGTCCATTTGGTTTCAAATGGGAGTTACAAAATTCTGTAAAATTCGATCATATTTTATCATAAGAAGCTTTGATTTATATCATTCTGTTAATAAAATGATTCAATATAAGGACAATATACTACTAGACTAAACTCTAGTAAGGATAAAATAATGAAAAAGATACTAGGGCAAAAATGCTATTTTGTCATTATTGTAAGGCTTTTGAAAAAAGAACATTTTACAAAATATACTTACGGCATATTAAAAATAAATTTTGAACGCATATGACTTAGAAACTAAGGTATACATAACCGTTTCTGGCATGAAATAAACGTGCATAGCGTCATAAATTGGGTCATAGTCATATTGTCTTAGAAGAAAATAGCAAAGCCAAACCGTCCCTTGAAATAAGGGGGGTTCGGCCAGTGCTATTAGAAGAGAGGGGGAATTATCGTAGGTTGTAATTGAAAAAGAAGAATAAAGTTTTGCTTAATATAACTTACCGTGACGATATAGTAAGTCAACGAGACGTCTTAGTGACACAGTGAAGCATGTAAATCGTAACGTTTTTTCTGTGGAAGAGAAATATGCTTGATAAACAGCTTCAAAAGTAGGAATCATTTGTTCAGCCATCTCATGGTGGGTTTTTTCCTTCGAATAACGTTCTTCCGTTAAGCTTTGCTTCCATTCTAAGTAAGAAACAATGACCCCACCAGCATTAGCCATAATATCAGGGATGACGATGTTGCCTTGCTTCTCTAAATAATCATCCGCTTCAAGTGAAATAGGGGCATTGGCACCTTCAACTAAAACTTTGGCGGAGATATCAGCCATATTAGAAGCAACAATTTGGTCCTCCACTGCAGCGAGAAACAGCACATCTGCGTCGATGGTAAGAACGGCCTCCGCAGGTAATACATGGGCTTCAACTCTAGCTTCCGCTAATTCTTCTAGATTAGTAGGTAAGTCATGATGTGTAGCTGTATAAGTAATAAGCTTATCGATGTCAAGACCATTTGGGTGATAAAGTGTCGTGGAACGGTCTGAAACAGCAACGACTTTGTGGCGAGTTTTTTCATAATGGAAGGCTTGCTGTGCCGTAATACTGCCGACATTGCCAAAGCCTTGAACAGCAACACGAATCTCTTTTTCTTCCTCGTTAAACAGTCGATTTAATGTTTGCCATTGAGGGGTACGATTGGGAGCGTTCTGCTTCCGTTGTTCACTTAACCAATCGTCAATCAGCCAAGAATAGCTAAGAAATGTTCCTATTCCTGTAGCTTCTCGACGACCACGTACACCACCGTTAGCAACACTTTTTCCTGTGAACGAACCATGATAGGACTTACCAGGATGAATGGTTTTATACTCACCAACCATCCAATCAATCGTCTGTTCGTTCGTACCAAGATCAGGGGCGGGGATATCATGGGAAGGACCTAAATCCGGAGCAAATCGTTGTACATATTTGCGGCTTATTTGATTTAATTCCTTTTCAGAAAACTTACGTGGGTCAATGCTAATTCCTCCCTTTGCCCCACCAAAAGGGAGTCGATACAAAGAGTTTTTAAGAGTCATTAGGATAGCTAAATTCTCAACTTCTTTTTCATTCACATATTCGCTGAAACGGATACCTCCTTTATAATAACCACTAATATTATTATGTTGAATTCGGTAAGCAGGAATTCTGAGTATGCCTTCTTTTTCAGTCGAGACACGTATATAGCTCTTGACGATTTTGTCTGTTGTTTTTAATATTTCTTTTGCTGATGAACAATAGTTAGCCTGATTTTCCTCGCTTGAACTACATACGTTAGATTGGCTAGATAAATGATCCATAGCGGTTTCAATTAGTTGTTTCGTTTCTTTTAGTTCCATCATGACCTCCCAAATATAACTTCTATGCTATTCCATTCCCTACGATCCTATTAAAAAAACGTCAGAATATCGGGTAGATTAATTTAATGTTAAAACCTATTTAAAGAAATAAAGGCCAATACGATGTGCCGAATGATATATACGTGTAAATACTTTGAATAAAGGTTGTGGTAAGATGCCAGGAAATAAAAAGCAAGAAAATATTAGGATGAAAACGACGATTCAAGCATGGGGAAATGCGAGTGTCATCAGAATTCCTCCCGTCTACAAAAGAATGCTTCAAGTTAATAATGGGGACGAAGTCGAAATTCGCATTGAAAATCACGCATTAATTATTGAAAAGTCTAATTTAAAAGAATGGGCTTTAAGAGAATTAATGGAGAAGTATGATGTTTCTACAGAGCATGAAGAGATTGAGCTTGGTGCTGAAGGTGAGGAATGGTTGTGACAGTTTTAAAACGTGGTGATATTATCATGTTAAATTTTAATCCTTCAAGTGGTTATGAGCAAAAGGGATATCGACCCGCCCTAGTTTTTTCACCAGAAGTTTTTAATGATAAAACTCCGTTTGTTATAGTTTGTCCCATTACCTCTAAAAGAAAAGGGAATATATTCGAAGTGGAACTGTCAAAAGACATCAACAGTTGTGGGGTAGATGGTGCCATTCTTGTTCATCATATTAAAAGTGTAGATATAAAATCTAGACAAAGAGATTATAAAATTGTCGGCGAGGCACCAAAAAAGTGCCTTCAGGAGGTCATGAATAAATTAAAACCATTGCTTACGTAAAGAAGCATCATATAAAGGTGAATGTTAATGAATATAAGAAAACCCAGTCTCATTAAAGGAGACTGGGTTTTAGCTTGATTACTTAGCAAACTCAAGCTTTTTAGTTTTAAGGTCAAAACGATCGGCGTTCATTACTTTTACCCAAGCATTGATGAAGTCGTTAATGAATTTGCCTTTGTTATCGTCTTGAGCATATACTTCTGCTAGAGCACGAAGTACAGAATTAGAACCGAATACTAGGTCTACACGTGTGGCTGTACGAACAACTTTACCTGTTGAGCGGTCACGGCCTTCATACGTCAAACCGTCAACTGGTTTCCATTCAATTCCGATATCAAGTAGGTTTGTGAAGAAGTCGTTAGTAAGTGTTCCAACATTTTCAGTGAAGACACCGTATTTCGTATCGCCGTGGTTCGCACCTAGTACACGAAGTCCACCAACAAGAACAGTCATTTCTGGAGCTGTTAAACCTAGTAATTGTGCTTTATCCACTAGTAGCTCTTCAGATGTTACACTGTACTCGGTTTTTTGGAAGTTACGGAAGCCATCAGCAACTGGCTCTAAGTAATCGAAGCTCTCTGCATCTGTTTGTTCTTCCGTTGCATCTCCACGTCCTGCTGCAAATGGGACTGTTACGTCAAATCCAGCGTCTTTAGCTGCTTTTTCGATAGCGGCACTACCACCAAGTACGATTAAATCAGCGATACTTACCTTTTTATCTAATGAAGCCTGTAGTTCATCAAATTTAGCTAAAACTTTCTCAAGCTGAGCTGGCTCATTCGCTTCCCAATTTCTTTGTTGCTGTAAGCGAATACGTGCACCGTTTGCTCCACCACGGTTGTCTGAACCGCGGAACGTACTTGCAGAAGCCCATGCTGTTTTAACAAGCTCACTTACAGTAAGGCCTGTTGCAAGGATTTTTTCTTTAAGTTCACTAACTTCAGCATCAGTTAAATCATAATCAACCGTTGGAACTGGATCTTGCCAGATTAGCTCTTCAGATGGAACCTCTGGTCCTAAGTAACGAGCTTTAGGCCCCATGTCACGGTGTAATAATTTGAACCAAGCACGAGCAAACGCATCGGCAAACTCTTCAGGGTTTTCATGGAAACGACGTGAGATTTTCTCATAAGCTTCGTCATGAAGTAAAGCCATGTCAGCAGTTGTCATCATTGTTGGTACTTTGACGGATGCATCTTCAGCATCAGGAGCTAAATCCTTTTCATCTGGATCAACTGCTTGCCATTGCCATGCACCTGCTGGACTCTTTGTTAACCACCATTTGTAACCAAACAATAAATCGAAGTAGCCGTTATCCCATTGAATTGGATTAGCTGTCCAAGCACCTTCAATTCCACTTGTAATTGTGTCACGGCCTTTTCCGCTACCGTGTGAGCTTAACCAACCTAAGCCTTGAGCTTCAAGTGGCGCTGCTTCTGGCTCTGCACCGACTTGTTCAGCATCTCCGGCACCGTGTGCTTTACCAAATGTATGTCCACCTGCAATCAGGGCAACCGTTTCTTCATCATTCATTCCCATGCGTGCAAAAGTTTCGCGAATATCGCGTCCACTTGCTTCTGGATCTGGCTTTCCGTTAGGACCTTCTGGATTGACATAGATAAGACCCATTTGTACAGCGGCTAGAGGGTTTTCTAACTCACGGTCTCCGCTGTAACGGTTATCGCCAAGCATTTCCGTTTCGTTACCCCAATAGATATCTTCTTCTGGGTTCCAAATATCAGCTCGTCCACCACCGAAACCGAATGTCTTACCACCCATAGATTCGATTGCAACGTTCCCCGTTAGTAATAAAAGGTCAGCCCAAGAGATTTTGTTACCGTATTTTTGCTTAATTGGCCATAAGAGACGGCGTGCCTTATCGATATTTGCATTATCAGCCCAGCTATTAAGTGGAGCAAAACGTTGGTTACCTGTATTACCACCACCACGGCCGTCACCAGAACGGTACGTACCCGCAGCATGCCATGCCATACGGATAAACATAGGACCGTAATGACCATAGTCAGCTGGCCACCAATCTTGGCTATCTGTCATTAAGTCAGTTAAGTCTTTCTTTAATGCATCATAGTCTAATTTTTGGAATTCTTCACTATAATCAAATTCCTCACCCATTGGGTTAGACTTTGAATCATGCTGATGTAAAATGTTAAGGTTTAATTGATTCGGCCACCAGTCTTTGTTTGTTGTCCCACTCGATTTAGCACTTGTAGTCGCACCGTGTGAAAAAGGACATTTACCCCCAGAATTTTGGTTGTCATTTGCTTCAGAAATAATGTTATTTTCGCTCATTACAAATTCTCCTTTTCTTTTTAAAGATTAGTAGAATATAATCACACATCTGCGAACAAATCTCAGATGATAATTATTATTATGTAATCATTATAGTAAATTATTTATAAAAATGAAAGGGGGTTGTTTGAAGAAATGATAAATTTTTTGTGAAAGCTAGATGTAGGTTGTGAAAAATCCTTTTAGAATAATTATGACAGCGGTTACTGAAATGTCGAAGGAATTAATTCCAATTTGATTTCCTTACCTTTTAATTAGAGGAATCGGTGAAGATATTAAAGTTAAAAAATCTATTGATAAATTTGGCTGTAAAGAAAACGAGAGTAATATAAATGATGAAATAGTTGATCTCAACCTTTCTCTTATCTGTTACTTCTGCTTCTTAACTTTCCTACCTCAATTCTCATGTAGCTAGTTCAATTGAGAAGTATAATAGATATAAAATTAAAATTATTATCAAATAAGTAGGATTATTGACATGACATGTTTGCTTGCCTTTATAATAATACTTCGATATGGATGGAAAGAAACCCTTTTTTCAACACCATTAAATAGCGTCATTTATATAAGTTAGTATGAGGAAGATAATCAATTTACTAAAATATATAATCCCGCTGTATTTAAATATACAGCGGGAATTTTTTAAACAGTGACGACTGTAATAAATCCTACGTTATCCTCGTTTATATCTACCCAATTTTTAGCTTTAGCCAATTGCAAAGCTTCTTCCATGTAAGCTTCGATGGCTGGGCTTGTACGGACATAACCAAGTTGTTTAATGATTTCACGATTTAGAATTTCATTTGGTAATGAAAGTGTTGATTGGATAAGTTGTTGAATGCCATTCGCCAATTCTTCTTTGCTAATATCTTGGAGTCTTCTTTTACTATCCTCATTCAATTCACTATAGGTTCGAAAGTCAATAAATTGTTCGTATTGCTGACGACTTTCCCATAGAAAACAGCCTTTAGAATCCGTCGTTTGATAATAAGGGAGTTGCTTTAATTGATTTTTGATGACTGATTCTATTTTTGCTCCTGCTCTAGTAAATTTCCAACTAGAAGCAATAGCTCTTGTAATCTGAGTCAAGCTAATCGGTGATTCTTTCTGAATCAGTTCTCTTAATTGTGCTTGAATCACAGGAGCCCCTTCAATCGAATAAAACATCTGATTATCATATGGTGGTTTTTCTAGTTGGGTAGATTGATAGATGGTTTTTGTATGAAGCAACGTATCCTCAGTCTGTTCCTTTTGAAGAAGGAAATGACTAATTTTCTCTTCAAAAGGAATTACTTTGTTTACTTGATTACTTAATAGACGATTTGTCTGTTGATTGTTTTTTTGTAAATACTCGTTGATCTGGTCGATTATTTGCTGTAATTGCTGCTCTTTGTTGTGCCACCAATCAATAGACCAAACGTGGATTGTATACCATCCTAGTTTATTTAGCATCGACGTGCTTAGTTTATGTCGGTCACGAGGTGTAATTCTTCGAGCATATTGATGACCATCTACCTGTATGGCAGCACAGTATTCCTGTTCTTTGTCTGGATGAACAACAGCTAAATCAATCTTATATTCACTGCTACCAATATTCTCTTTGACCTTAAAGCCATGGCTCTTAATGAAAGCCTTGATTTGTGGAATGATGATTTCAGAGTTTGGTCGTATTACACTCCTTCGGTTTTCAAGTAATAATGGTTCATTTCCTTTTTTGGCAAATTCCATAAATGAGCGAAGACTGTGAATTCCTTCAGCTTTTGTTCGCGATAGATTGATTCCCTCAGGTTCCATTGAGGCGAATATAATCATTTCTTTTTTCGCTCGAGATACGGCAACATTGAGGCGACGCCATCCACCATCTCTATTTAATGGTCCGAAATTAAGTGTAATTTGACCAGTTGAATCAGGTCCATACCCGATGGAAAATAATATAAGGTCTCGTTCGTCACCTTGGACATTTTCAAGGTTTTTGACAAAAACAGGCTCTGTTGTTTCATCGGAGAAAAACCTCTCACACTCCGGTTCATTCATTAACCTTTCATCAATTAAATCTTCTATTAGAGTTTGTTGCACTTGGCTAAAGGTTACAATCCCTACGCTTTCCTGCTGTTTAATCGGCTCCTTTAAACGGTTAAACAGTTCGGTAACAATAGCCTCTGCTTCAATGTGATTCTTTTTTGTTTTCCCCCTATCATAAATACCGTTGACATTACGGAAGGACACACGCGAGACACTATCATCTGTAGATGGAAAAGTAACAAGTTTATTTTCGTAAAAGTGATTATTTGAAAATGAAATTAAACTTTCGTGCTCACTTCGATAATGCCAGCGTAAGTGTTTTTGTGGCATTTGGATCGATAAGCAGTCATCTAAAATACTTTCCATATCGCTTAATTCAAAGGATTCCTCATTTTGTTGAGAGTTGAAGAAACTCGTTGGTGGAAGCTGTTTTGGATCACCGACAACTATTACATTTCTACCTCTTGCCATTGCTCCAATTGCTTCACTTGTTGGTAATTGAGAGGCTTCATCAAAAATAACATAATCAAACTTTGGAAAAGTAGGATCAAGGTATTGGGCGACTGACAAAGGACTCATTAGCATACAAGGTTTTAATTTGAACAATAATTTTTGAATACGCTCAAACAGCTGCCTAATAGACATACCACGACCTTTGCTTTTTATGGCTCTTAATAAAATACCAGGTTCTGAACTTTGGATACTAGTTTGATGGATTGTAGGAATCGTATTCATGAGCTTAATATATACCTCTAATTTTGTTAATTCACTTAATTCGTCATCTAAATGATTAAATTTCTCTAGCTTATGTTCAAAACTTGATTTAGAAAACTGAACTAGGTACCTACTTTTTGAAATTTCTTCATCGATACGTATGCGATAGAATTGATATAAGTAGCATGTCACGAGTTCATCGTGTTGGAGCTTTCCTGATAAATAAGCAGATGTTACCTGTGACAGTCCTGCTTGATTGGCTTGCTCTAACGCTGTCGTTAATAGGCAATTATCTTTGAGTGTTGGGAGTACATTGATTAAACGTCCCACTTTACCTGTCATAAAAGAAAACCATTCGTCCTGCGAGCTTTCTTCAAAATCATTGGTTTCTAAGAGTCGATTAATCGTTTGCCATTGCGGGTCAAAAAGTTCAAAGGATTGGATAAATTCTTGCTGAAATTTTACTCCTTCATTAGAGAAAAAATAGTCCCTCTGTCCTTCAATCTGCTTGATCAATGTGATCCAATCCTGTTCCTGCAGCTTAAGGGCTTCTGAGTGATTTTTGATTTCCTCTAGCCCTTCTATAAACTCCATCATTGCTGTCCATTGAATGGAATCACTATTCCATAATGACGGAAATAGTGATTCCATTTTTTGTGCTTGTTGATTAATTACTAATTGATTATCTTGAAAATCTTTGATAACTTGTAACGATTTTTCTAGTTCTTTATCACTTAATTTTACTTTAGATGTCACATATTTCTTCAGTTCTTGTTTGATAGAACGAATGAGTAGTTTCTTTTTAAGAATCCAACTGTTATTAGCAGAGCGGATCTTTTGAAGAAGGGGCTCAATGTCTTTTTTTAATATAGATAAATCAAAGTTCTTACTTACCATTTTTCTTGATTCATCACATGCCTGCCCTTTTTGAATCGTCGCTTTAACCGTAGCGGTTATACTATTAAAGTTCGGGTCAGCTAATAAATCTCTATTTCCGTATTTACTATTTTGAAAGAGGGGAAGAGTACTGTGAATAAATTGATACCACTTTTTATCTTTCTTAGAGCAAATGAATCCAAGTTGTCCTAGTTTTTTATCAATGTTTTCAAACCTAGTACCTTCCTGTTGGATAATTTTAAGGCTCTCTAGCAATTCATCCTGTAATTTTAATGAATATTGAGTAACATTCATCCCTTTCCAAGGGTTCCCACTAGGTGCTGTACAACTGGAAGCAGTAATTTCTATTTGTTTAAGTAACTCTTTAGTTTTTGTAAGTTGTGCGGCATCTGTTAGTTTCACGGCTTCTCTGTCTAGACTTAATTCAGCATTGTTCGTAACAATAGCTGAATAGCTCTCAATCATCTCAAAAATACTTTGATTAAGATTGGTCTTTTGATGGAGTTCTAATACATAAGCGTTAAGAACTTGTTTTAATTGGACTAATTCATTAGTTTTTTCACTCCAAGGTGTTTCTTTCGTTTGTGCTTGTTTTTCAATGGTCGCTTCAAGTTGAGCCAATATATCTTTCTTTTGCCCTTTATTGGAGTAAATCTCTAAACAAAAATCTCCTAAGCCAATATCAGCTAATCTTTTCTGTACGACATTTAATGCAGCCATTTTTTCAGCTACGAAAAGAACTGTTTTTCCTGAACCTAATGCATGTGTAATCATATTTGTAATTGTTTGAGATTTTCCAGAGCCAGGTGGTCCATGTAAGACAAAGCTATTGTTATCCTCCATTGCTAAAATGGCTTCTGTTTGTGTACTATCAGAACTTAGTGGAATATAAGATATTGCCTCTGCTTCTTTTTCTGCTGTTAAAGAAGATAAGTTTGAATCTTTAACTTCTCCAGGATATGTGCCATCTATTAAACTTTTTACTACTTGATTTTCTTTTAATTTCTCTGCAAGGTGAACGAGATCATTCCACATTACAAATTTGGAAAATGAAAATAATCCAATGCTAGCTTGTTCAAGTATATCCCATCTGTCCATAGGCATAATGAGCCTACGGAGTGTGGTCATAATCTTTTTAACGTCAGCTCCGTGATCATCCTTAGGTATGTCATATAATCTTGAGGCATTTATACCGAATTTCTGATTTAAAAATTCAATTAATGAAATATTAATTTGGACTTCTTCATCTCGAGCTTGTACATAGTAGCCTTTTTTTGCTGACACACGAACGAGGTTAACAGGCATTAATAGAATAGGGGAAAATCGTTCTTTCGTATACGATTTATCATCAAACCATTTTAAAAATCCTAATGCAACAAATAAAGAGTTCGCTCCACTTTCTTCGAGTGTATTTTTGGCGTTACGATAAAGCTTAACAAGCTCCTTCTCTAATCCAATATCGGTAAGCGTTGAGCGGATGCGGTTATTTTTCATGTCTTCTTGTATAATTTGTGAATGAACTAATGATTCACTAGAGCTGAAGTCTCTTACATACTGCTTCCATTCACTAGGAACTGGTTTAATAAAGACTTTCTGCCCCATTGCTAATAAATCTTCGGTTTGAGATAAATTCGCTGTAACAATCGGGATTCCGCGATTGGTAAAACGGTAGTTTAATAAATTATTCCTTAAACTCATATCAATAAGTTTATTTTGCCAATAAAGTACTTTGTTATGTTCTTGAGCTGTTTGTTCGCTTTCGGGAATGATTTGTACCTGCTCGAAGCTTAGTTTCTCATTAAACCTAACAAGTGTATCTTCAACTTCTGATACTTTAAGTTGAGTATCATTATTTACTTGTATGGCTAATGGTTTGATTTGACCAATTCTACTTCGATAGACATCAATAAAATATTGAAATGAGTTTGGCTCATTGAGTTGTTCCTTTGCTTTTAATATAGCGGATTGAAATGAAGATTGTGAGTTTGTTAATAATGTCGATTCAATAATAAGAATTTCGTTAATACCATCTGCTAAATGTTTAGTAATGATGCTTTGATCATCTTGGTAGCTTTCTGATAAAGCAAAGTCCTTTAACCAGAAGCCTGGAAAGGCATGTCCGCGCAAAAAGATGATTATGGGATGAATACCTATAGCTTCTGCACAAGCTGCATAAAGAAGTGTTAAGTCTAAACAAGTCCCTAATCGGTGCTGTTGAATTAAATCTGGAAATCTGATTTTTTGTCCGTTTTCTTCAAAGCTAGCAGGTGGATTTATATAGGAGATTCCAAAAGACTGTATCGATGTAAAAATAGAGGCTAGTTGTGCGATCACACGATTAGGGTCACCACTTTGGTATCCATCAAATGCAGTAGAGCCTGTGTTTTTTTCAAGGATACTAGCTGATTTTTTGATGATTTCTAGTATGAATGGTCGATTTGGAGTGATGAAGCTAGAGATAATTTCAGGTAAGATAGCTCCTCCGGGCCAACAATCAAATGATAGTATATCGATCTTTATTTGATCAGAGTAAATGGTTAGATCATTTTCAAATATTTGAATATGTAATTGCCCGCTAATACTTTCTTCCAATTGACTTAGAAAAGAAGTAGATAAGAGAAGTTCTGGTTTTAACTCAATTGTTTCTGATTCTGGTAAATTTTCTATGTGAAGCTGGTAAGGGTGAGAAAAATACGGATCAGATTGTATAGTTATTTTTAGATTGCTCAACTTTGATTCTGTCTTATTTTGAATAGATAATGACTTGATAACGGGAATATGACTTTGCTGTAAAGCAAAGTTAACTTTATGATCGTATTTAATGTCACATGTTATTTTTTCCATATGGAATTTCCTCCTTTTTTAAATTGATAGGAATAAAAGACTAATAATGCACAAAAAAACTAGGTATTTTTGATATTCGATAAAATTAAGGAAATATCCTTTAATTCGACTTATTTAATTATATCTTAAGAATTATTAGTAGGAATTTGTTGAAGGATGAAGGTTATAAGTCCTATATGACGAATGACTTATTATAATATGAGTAGAACGTTATAATTGAAAGGTGGTTACTATGGAACACTATCCAACGAAACGGGTGAAGGAAGCGACGTATTTAACGGCGGAAAAGGCTTGGAGTTATCGGGCAATTTTGCGTTATTTTTATATACAGCATGAGCGGATGCGTGAATTTCTATTTTCGGAAGAGATTCATGCTTATTTGCAGAGGGATTATGCTTTTAAAAAATATGAAATGGAAGAGCTGCATCAGGACTTAGACTCACTTGTAAGATGGGGCAATTTAATTGCAAGGCAGGAATTAGGAAAATCGAAAACAATCGAAGAGTTTAAGAAAAAGAGATTTCGCTATCAATGTACCCCATATACGGTTGAATTTGAACGAATGATCATCCAGCTTGAAGGCATAGGAGAGTCCTTTGGTGGTTCCTTAGAAAAGAAACAGTTTGAAAGGCTTTATCAGACTTTTCTTCGTATTGAGCGAATCATTATAGGTTCCCATCATGAATCAGATGAAGAATGTGCCCAGGTTTGGAATGATGCCTTAACGTATTTCAGGCAGATTACCCAAAATACATCGGATTATATTGCCTATATTAATAGTGAAGAAGTGGAAGAGCGTATGCAAACTGAAGCATTCCTCATTTATAAGGACCAGTTTACTATGTATTTACGCGATTTTATCATTGCTTTGCAAAGTACAGCATTACAAACACAAGAATTACTTGTGTCTATAACAAATAAGGAGCTTGAGGCTTTTTTTGTTCAGGTAACAAGGCATCAGCAGCAAACCTTTCGTTTTAATGAAAATAAAGAAGGGGAGGGTAAAGAGGAGAATCCGTTACAAGAATTATACGAAAAGTGGAGCAGTATCACTTCGTGGTTTTTAGGGAATGAGCATGGGGAGAGTGAGTTTGTGATGCTTGAGCTCAGGACGAATGAAGCCATCCGGAGAATGACACGAATCGTTCAACGTCTTGGGGAGCGACACCAGCATTTTCATAGCCGCAAAAAAGACTATATGCACTTAGCTAAATGGTTTGACGGGATCGATGATATAGACTTAGCACATCAGCTTTCCTCTGTTGTTTTTGGCGTTTTTCATAGTCGTCATTTCCAAGGAAATCATGTGCCGTCAGAGGATATTTATTTAGATGTTTGGGACGAAGAGCCAATGATTCATGAAACGAAACCTCGAATTAGAAATTATCGTGAAAAAACGAAAGCGGGAGCGATTATTAATAATCAAACCAAAAAACAAGAATTGAAGCAAAGATATTTAGAGGAACAAAAAAGGGAAAAAGCTCTAATTGAAACCTATATCAATAATAACGAGATTGATATGGAGCAATTAGGAAAGGTAGAAAAGTCGGTACGAAAGGTTTTGCTCATTTGGATAGGAAAAGCAATGGGGAAAAAGGATCGAATTATAAAGACAGATTTTGGACGAGAAGTAGAGGTTGTCATGAGCAGAAACGATAATATAGAAGTAGTATCAGAGGATGGCGTATTGAAAATGCCGAAAGTGATTTTTCGTTTTTTGAATTAAGTGAAATGTGAAGGTGGTGAAGGAAGTGGAGAATGAAGGTTTAGATGAGCGAGCAGAGGAAGCACTTGCTATTTTGATGGAGAACTTCTGGGTATTACGTGCCGTAGAACCAGATGTCTATCAACAAGTGAGGCATAGGGAGCATGTGATCAAAAGGTATGTCACAGAAAAGCTTGGTTTTACGCTCATTATACACCAGCATTTTATTAAGCTAGAAAAAATTCCGGTAGAACCAAAGCAATGGATGGGTATTCAAGCTTTTCAAGAACCAATGGATTATGCGATTTTTTGTTGCGGGCTTGCTTTCACGGAAAGACGCTCGGTCGATGATCAATTTCTGCTCTCAGAGCTAACGGAGGATATCGCCGATATGTATCCGGGCGAGTTTTCGCTTAATTGGACGAATTACCAGCACCGTAAATCACTTGTACGTGCTTTAAAGCAGCTGGTTGACTTACATTTAATCAAAGCGGTTGATGGCGATATTGAGTTATTTGCGATGAATGAGGAGCAGGAAGTGTTATATGAAGTAACCGTTTATGCCCGTTATTTCATGCGCTCCTATCCGGATGATTTGTTTCAATATGAAACGATGGATGAAATTCTTGAAAGTGAGTGGCAACGGCATCAAGGCGATGAACGACGTAAGCGTGTCTATCGCCGCTTGTTTTTATCACCTGTTATCCACCGTAGTGAAGGTGAGGACTCAGACTTTGCTTATATACGTAACTATCGAAATCGTTTAAGAGAAGATATTGAAGCCCACACACCTTTTCGTTTAGAAGTTTTTAAAAATGCCGCGATGCTTATGCTCGATGAGAAAAAACAGCGGTATACCCTTTTTCCGGATCAAAAAGGGGTCATGGATGTGGTTTTACACCTTAGCGCCATTTTGAGAGAGAATGTGCAGAAGGATTTTATCAATGATTTAGGCGAGTGGAAGTTGATGATGAGCGAATGGGAGAGCCTGCTTGAGAAATTACAGAAGAAGTATCAGCGCGGTTGGAGTAAACAATATCGCGATATGACGATTACACAGCTTCGTCATGAGCTCATTACTTATTTAGTTGAATGGGAGCTAATGGAGTATGACAGGCACTCTGGAGTAGTTGTCATTAAGTCTGCTTTGCCAAGGATGGTCGGGGAATATCCAAAGGATTATCAAGCGAGGGAAGGTGAAGAAAGTGTTCAATAAGTGGAAAATGAACCGTGCAGGTTTATTAAATTTTTGGTATTACGATGAAGAGCAATTTGATTTTTCTGATGGGAAATTACTGTTAAGAGGAAGTAATGGTTCAGGTAAGTCTGTGACGATGCAAAGCTTTTTACCGGTCTTATTAGACGGGAAGAAATCACCTGATCGTTTAGACCCATTTGGTTCTAAGGCTAGACGGATGGAGGATTATTTACTAGGGGAAAAAGAGGTTGTTGACCGCGATGAACGGACCGGTTATTTGTACATCGAATACAAAAAGGGAAACACCGATCACTATATAACGACGGGGATCGGTTTACAAGCAAAAAGAAATAAACCGATGAAGTTCTGGGGTTTTGTCATTACAGACAATCGCCGAATCGGTGAGGGTATTGAGCTATTTAAATATGAAAACAGCAGTGATGAAAAGCAAAAAATTCCTCGTTCACGTGTCGAGTTAGAAACGGTTATTGGTGAAGGTGGCTATATCGTCCAGACGCAAAAGGAATATATGGCATTGGTAAATAAATATATATTTGGTTTCGATACGTTAGAGGCTTATGAGGATCTCATTAAATTGTTGATTCAACTAAGAAGTCCAAAGCTTTCAAAGGATTTTCGTCCTACCGTTATTTATGAAATTCTAGAAGCGGCATTGCCACCTTTAACAGAGGATGATCTGCGCCATTTATCGGATACGATTGAGCAAATGGACGAAACGAGACAGCAGATTGAACAGCTTGAGCGCGAGTGGCACGCGATTCAATCGCTAAACCGTGCCTATGATACGTACAACCAACGGAGGTTAGCAGAGCAAGGGCAGGAATGGATAAAGGCTAGTAAAAAGCTCGGTGCCGAGCAAAAGCTTCTAACGACTTTTAAGGAGCAAGAAACTCAATTAATGACAGATATAGAAGCGTTAATAGGGGAACAGCAAGTATTAAAGCAAAAGCAAGCAGTAAACGAAAAGCAAAAAGAGCGTTTACGTTCACATAAGATATGGGATTTAGAAAAGGAGCTTCAGGGCGAGAAGGATCGACGCAATGAGGAAGAATTGAAGCGGTGTAAGCAAGAGGAGTCGTTACATAAGAACGAACAAAAGGAACATCAGCTTAGACTTAAGAACCAAGAATCTGAAATGAAAGCGGAACAATTAGAGGCAGAAATAACGGATGCCCTCGAGGATATGGGGCATAGTGCTTCCGAAGCTTCTTTCCAAAAGCATGAGATGAATGTTGCGGACTATGAACGAAAAAGTGAAACGGTATTTGATTATTCTATTTGGAATAAGGAAGCAAAGGCCCATTTAGAACAATTGACCGTGCTGGTTGAGCAATTTCGTGAGTTTGACAGGGTCAAAGAGCTTTATGAAAGTAGAAACCTTGACCGAGCAGAAGAACAGAAGAAGCTCGATCAAAAACGCTCAGAAGAAAAAGAGTGGCTTCATCTGTTTGAGGAAGATAAAAATAAAAAAAGAGCAGAGCTTCATGAATGGGTTCAGGAGATTTCTTGGGTACACGATCAAAGTGAAAAGCTTCAGCAAAGTTCACGTTTACTTGAACAGCTTTATGAATCGACACAGTATGAGCAAGTTAGAGTCCTTTATTACGATACTTATTTAGCCTTTCAAAATGAAGAAAACCAAAAACTGTCTAGGCTTACTTTTGAAAGGAAGCAGTTGGAAGAACAAAGGCAAGCCAAAAAGGAGGAGTGGCAAGTATGGAAAAATCAAAAGGATCCTGAGCCGCCGCTTGCAAAGGAATCTAGACAGGCAAGGGAACAATTAAAGAAAATGGGTCATAGCTTTATGCCTTTTTACGCTGCTGTCGATTTTAACGATCACATCTCCGCAGATGTTCAAAGCCGGATAGAGTCGGTGTTAATGGAAACGGGTATTTTAAATGCGCTTGTCGTCGATAGTGAAGTTCAAGTAGAGCATGACCGAGTCCTTACCCCTACCCCTGTCTTTTTCCAGCAGACTCTGGCTGATTTTATGAAACTTGATTCTGACATTGCCTCACAGAACCTGCGTGAACAAGTTGATGCAGTACTAAGATCAATTGTTGTTACCAAAAGTAGTCGCAGTACGGTGGTTCAAGATGATGGTTCATATCAAATTGGTCTCTTACAAGGGCATGCTTTACCATATGAAGAAGTGAGGTATATTGGGAAGACAGCACGAGCACGTTACCGGAAAGAAAAAATGCTCGAGCTTGAACAAGAAATTGCAGTGCTAACGGAGCGAATTGGACAAGTAGCTGAACAAATCGGTCAGGTTGAGCAAAGGTTGGTTGATGCAAGAGGTCAAATGGATGGATTCCCGAATGATCGTGATTTGCAAGAAAGCTATCGTCAAATAAAGAGTACTCGGTTTGATATTGAACAATTAAAAGGCTATGTGGAGAAGTTAGACCATGAGCTTCAACGGATATATATAAGTTATCAAGAGAAAAAATATCTAATTAATGAGCAAGCCCGACATTTTAATATTGAAAAGAAACTGTCCTCCTACATGTTAGCGAAGCAGGAAATGGCTAACTATAAGGATCAATTGTCAAAGCTTGAAAAGTTACACATCAAACGAATCCATGAGCTTGAGCTTTTGAAACGAAATAAGGATGAGTTAGATGAAGTCAAAGAGAGCGTCGATGAATTAAAAGGTGAATTAAATATCGCCGATGACCTTCTTATCCGCCTTCGTCAAAATATCGAAAAGATTGAAGAGCAAATGCGGAAGGAAGGGGCAGAAGATATCCGTCTGCAAATAAGAACGGTGGAGGAGGCACTTACCCAAATCGATCATAATCTTGACCGTACGAAACAGGAGCTTCCGAAAAAGGAAAATGAACTTGAACATGTAAAAGAAAAGATAACAACACAGCAACATTTTTGTTTGTTCTTAGAAAAAGCTGAGACTGCCTGGGCAACAACTTTTGCAATGGAATATAGCTATTATTTCGTTTGGCCAAAGGAGGGATTAGAAGGACTTGAATCACGAAATATTGCCGAGAAGGCTATTAAGGAGTATGGGCATCTAGTGGTAGAAAAGGATTCAAGCCGAGTTGATTCGTTACTTTCTAGTACATTCTTTTCTGAAGGAGCGAATCTGATGGAGTATCGAATGAGTGATTATACGAAGCCAGCTCCACTCTCAGATTGGATGAACGAGGTCCCAGATGAATATCGCCTTTATGTAGAGCAATGGAAGAGTAAAGCTTCACGGCGGATCGTCGATTTAGATTATCAAGGTAAGCGCGTTAGTCCTTATTTTGTCCAAGATGTGATTGAACAAGATAGAGAGCAGCGAGAACATTTATTAAATGAACAGGACCAACGTTTGTATGAAGATATTTTATATAAGTCAGTTGGTAGCAAACTTCGAAGTCGAATTCGTCGGGCCAAAGATTGGACGAGGAAGATGAAAAGCTTGATGGAAACGCGTGATACGTCATCGGGTTTAACGTTTTCAATTCGTTGGAAGCCAAGAACAGCTGATCTTGAGTCTGAATTAGATACCCAGGATTTAGTTGATTTGTTAATGCAGGATGCTCGTTTGTTAAAGGATGAAGATCTTGATCGGATTACCGGGCATTTTCGTTCAAAAATTCATAATGCCAAGCAACTACTAGAGCATAAAACGCAAGGGCAGACATTAATTCAAGTTCTTAAAGAAGTGTTGGATTACCGTAAATGGTTTTCTTTTGTTCTTTCTTATAAAAGAGAAAATGAACCAAGACGAGAGCTAACGAATCATGCATTCTATCAATTTAGTGGAGGGGAAAAAGCGATGGCGATGTATATCCCATTGTTTACAGCGTGTTATTCTCGTTACCAGGAAGCTGACGAGGCTGCTCCTTATATTATATCTTTGGATGAAGCCTTTGCTGGTGTTGATGAAAATAATATTCGTGAAATGTTTGAGGTGGTTGAAAGTCTTGGTTTTAACTATATTATGAACTCACAGGTGCTGTGGGGCGACTATGATACGGTGTCGAGCCTATCGATTTGTGAATTAGTACGTCCGAAAAATGCAGATTTTGTTAGTGTGATTCAATATGAGTGGGATGGTGCTAGTTTGTTATTGAGTGGTGAAAAAGAAGAGATCCTTACTTAACTAGAATGTGTAAGTATAACGGGAAAAGTATTTGTTGTGGGAAGGGGGTCTTTCCTTGATAAAAAACAATATTGAGGAGGCATATGTATTTTTTCATCGTTACCCTGTCTATAGGCGGTTATTTCATTTATTTAAAGACAAGTATCAATCGCTTGGTAAAATTGCAGGTACGGTCAAGGTAAATCATTTCTCTGCGGAAGATTTGGAAGAACTCGCTTCATTTTTGGCGATAAGTTCAAAAGAGTTGGAGTTGAAGGAGAAAATATCGCTTCTTACGTTTCAAAAGCAATTAGCGAGAACGAGGTTTGGCGAGATTGGATTGCTTGAGTTATTAGAAGCTTTTTTTCACGAGAAAATACTCACAAAAAAAGAGTTAGATCTGCAAAAACAGCAGGCTATAGAAAAGACCTTTCATGAGCTGAGAACACACTTTTCAGAGCTTTCCTTCTGGCTTTGGTATGTGCAAGAAAAAACATCTGACACGTATTGGATCCATCGTTTACTGAATGAGAAAAAAGGGATTTTTCACATATATGTAAAGCAGTTACATGATGCCTATGTAGGCTTATCAGCTGAGCCAGAAAGGATCGCCATTTTTAGTCAGCGAGTGACTGGAAATCCGCATGCTTTTGATCACAATACGGAATTAGGGAAGCTATTTCTTCATGTACTAGCACTAGATGAAAAGTTGAAAGTAGGTGAAGCGCGAGAAGTACGACTTCCAACTAATACAGAATCTATCAATCAATTATTAGAAACTTATGGTCTATTTCGGGATGATATCACTAACTATGTCACCGCGGTGAATTTAATGGCAGAGACTATAGAAGGCATTGAGCCAGTTTGGCAAGCGGCGGCATTACGTAACCTACCTGCTGTTTTAAATATTCCGATCCGTGAGTTAACATCATTGGAAAAAGCTTATCCACTAAGTGAATTGGATGAGAAAAAAGTTTGGATCGTCGAGAATTCGGGTGTTTTCTCAACCTTATTAGATCAATTTCCAAAAGCCCCACTTATTTGTACACATGGACATTTTAAGTTAGCGAGTCTAAAGCTAATTGATTTGCTTGTGCGAAACGGGTGCAAACTTATGTATGCAGGCGATTTTGATCCAGAAGGGCTGTTGATGTTGCAGCGCTTGCAGGAGCGTTACGGTGGGCAGGTCAAGCCGTGGCGGATGGATGTTAATCATTATGTAGAGTCAAATCCAAGGGTGAAGTTATCGGAGGAGCGATTAAGCAAACTCAAGCACCTTCATGAGCCTTTGCAGGCACTGAAGCACGAAATGCAAAAGCGCCAAAAGGCTGGTTATCAGGAAGCGATTATGTCGGCCTACCTCCAAGATTTGTCTATATATGAGCGGGGTTAGAGTAAACTTCATGAGTTTCGTTTAGTTTTAGGAAGGGAGTGTTTTTATGCCAGATTGGTCCTATCACGGAATTTTCTCGCCATTGTTAAAAAGAATGCGTCCAACTTCATCTAGGGAATTTATCCACCGAAGCATGAATAGAATCGGCTCACTTCCATTTGGTATAGGAAGGCATGTGATTAACTTTTTGGGACGAGAGGACTGTTCCCCGTTATTACAAAAGCAAATTAACGGCTTGGATTTTCGAAATCCAGTTGGTTTGTCGGGGAAGGTTGACCCGATGCTGTCGGGAACAAAGGCGTTTGCCAATCTTGGTTTTGGTTTTCTTGAGATTGGTCCGGTGACAGTTGCTAAAGCGGAGCCAATAAAAGAACCGATTGTTGAGCGAAAGGCAAAAACAATAACATTCCCTAAAGATTCTGTGTCTATCGGTCTAGCAGAAACAAAAGCTAGGCTAGAAAATCTACATAAAAAACAACCAGTTTTTTTGAGATTGGCTGGCACAGGTGCAGAGCTTAAACAATTGATGAGGGAACTTGAGCCGTTTGCTGATGCATATATTATCGAGAGTGATGTTACACACGTCTTGGATCAAACAGAAAAGCCTGTCTATGTGGTCATACGTGAGAGTGAACAAGAAAATGAAAACCCTCATGGGGTTATGCTTGAAGGAAATCGTTTGAAAGAAAGAGCTCGTTACTTGAGAGAGGCTGGTTTTGAGCAAACAATCATTACCTCAGGGGCTATATATGAACCTCAAGATGCGCTCGAATTAATAGACGCTGGTGCTGATCTGGTGATGGTCTCGGGCGGATATGTATTTGCCGGGCCAGGGTTAACAAAACGAACAAATGAGGCGTTATTAGATCGTTTAGATTTTAAGGCATCCCCACAGCCAGGTTGGTTCGCTTATTGGTTATTTGGTTTATTTATTGTTATTGGTGGATTAATTGCCCTTATTTTTAGTAAAACAACGGTCATACTTCCTTATGATGAGTATTTTCTCGAAATGAGCCGGGATTTGATTTGGATGTTTAATGAGCGAATTATGTATTTTATGGCTCATGACCGAATGACACTTGCGGGTACGATGATTAGTGGTGGTATCCTATATATGTCCTTGGCAGCCTTTGGTGTAAAGAAGGGTTTACGGTGGGCGAAGCAAGCCATTGATACAGCAGCTATTATTGGATTTTTGGGGATTTTCGCCTTTATTGGTTACGGTTATTTTGATTGGCTACATTTGCTTTTTTGGCTTATTTTATTGCCTGTTTATGTATATGGTTTTATCAAAACTAAGGGTTTAAAACATACATCTGCTTCTAAAAATCGTTTTAATCATGCCACTTGGAAAATGGCTATCTTTGGACAACTTGCTTTTGTTATATTAGGGTTTTCGTTTGTGCTAGGTGGTATAGTCATTACCTATATTGGTGTAACATCCGTGTTTGTCTCGACTGATTTAATATACATATGTATGCCACCAGAAATGCTCCAAGCATTTAATGAAAACTTAATTCCAGTTATTGCTCATGACCGAGCGGGTTTTGGTAGTGCACTGTTAAGCGTTGGCTTACTTGTGCTGATGCTCTCGTTATGGGGTTTCCATCAAGGGAATCGTTGGGTTTGGTGGACGTATTTATTGGGAGGACTGCCTGCGTTTATAGCAGGTATATACATTCACTTTGCTATTGGCTACACCAATTTTATTCATTTATTACCGGCTTACTTCGCCTTATTTTTATTCTTTCTGGGTCTCGTGTTGTCTTATCGTTTTTTCCATAAACAAGACGGGTAGATAATGGGTAGTGTTAAGCAAAAATGACTGATACAAAGAAATGAGAAGTAATGTGGAGGGGATAACAATGTTAAAATGGCTTTCTACTCACTTTCAGAAGCACTGTTATTTCTGTAAAAGGAGAAAGACTCAGTTTGTCAAATATAGAGATGATCAGAACCAAAAAATAAATGTTTGTATACAGTGCTTGGAGTATGCTGAGCGGAGGGCATTCGTAAAAGTATAATAATCAATGAAGTACCTTGACATCCAACAGATGCGGGGTGCTTTTTTGATATGTTCATTTTCTGAAATTTACTCGGGCGTTTTTTCAATCTTGTCATTTTGTGGCAGTACACTGAGTCAAATGATGCTAAAAAACATATGACTCAAGAGATATTCTAACAAACATTACAAAGAAATTACAATTTTCTTAATAGATTGACAATTATATAACGTAATAATATTATAATGTATAGACCACTATATGTTTAGTTTGAATACGTATACATATAATAAAACCTCTTTAAGCATATGGTGGTACATTTAGTTTAAAGGGGGAAGGTTATTGAAAGCGGTTGCATATTTACGGAGTCGCAAAGGATTCTTAGCCATTGTTTTAAGTTTGGTGCTGGTGCTCTCATCTTTTAGTTTTCTTGTTCAATCGGCCAACACTGTCCAAGCAGAAAATGGGAATATCGTCTTAGGGTATTACACTTCTTGGAACCCACCTCAGAATTTAGACGCAAACAAAGTAACACATATTAACTATGCATTTGCAGATGTATGTTGGGAAGGTCAGCATGGGAACCCAGACAATGAAGAAATCCCTGATGGTGAGCCAAAAACATGGTCTTGTAAAGATTTAGATGGAAATGAAGCAGATATTCCTAATGGATCGATTGTTTTATATGATGCTGAAACAGACTTAGTAGAATTAAGAAATTTAGAAGCATTAAAAAAACAAAATAAGGATTTGAAAACACTTATTTCTGTTGGGGGTTGGACGCTTTCTAACAATCTATCACTTGTTGCTAGAACGGATGAGTCACGTCAAAATTTCGCAGAATCAGCCGTTGAATTCGTAAGAGCATTTGAATTAGATGGTTTAGACCTCGATTGGGAATATCCGGTGGCCGCAGGTATGCCTAATAACCACCGTGATCCTAGTGATAAAGAGAACCATACATTAATTTTGCAGGCGGTACGAGATGCTTTTGACCAGGCAGAAAAAGAAGATGGAAAAGAGTATTTAGTCACAATTGCTGGTGCAGCAACTTGGGCTTATGCCGACAATAATGAGCTAGGAAAAATTGCAGAAATTGTCGATTATATCGCCATTATGGCTTATGACATTAATGGAACTTGGACAGGTATAACGGGTCATAATGCTCCGCTTTATTATGATGATCTTGAAGCAAAGGTAAGGGGCTGGAGTTATGGTGTTTCACAAACACCAAATGTGTATAGTGCCGTTCCAAAGGACAAGCTACTTCTAGGTGTGCCGTTTTACGGGCATTCATGGGCAGGTTGTAACGTAGAAACAGATGGAAAAAAGGTACAAGCAAATGGTGCTTACCAGCAATGTGCTGCGGGGTGGGAGAAGCCTGGATTGAACGGAGGCACGTTGAATTATGATGTGGTTAAACCACTAATTAATCAAGATGGTTTTGATTATTACTTTGATAATGTTGCGAAAGTACCTTATCTTTATAATGATGAAACAGGTGAATTTATTTCTTATGATAATGTTGAATCACTTGGGTACAAAGTGAATTTTATTAAAGACAATGGTCTTGCTGGAGCGATGATTTGGGATTTAGCGGGAGACGATGCTGAGTATAATTTATTAAAAACAGTGTCTCATGGCTTAGGCATCTCAAATGAAGAACCAGACCCAGACCCTGTTACAGAAATAGAATTTGAGTTAAAAGTGGAGCCAATCCCAGTTAGTGGAGGCACTACAGTCAAGATTACTAAAGACGGTTTGGAAACAGGGGCCGAGTTACAATTGCCTGCTGACCTACCATTAGGTACAACACTTAGAATTGAAGAAGCGACAGAAGGGTTTGAGCATCTTGATGGCTTAGAAGCGACAGGGCCTGCATACACATTTACCTTCATTTACCCTGAGGGGGCAGAGACGTTTGAAAGTGAGGAAGGGTTTGTATTAACACTTCCAGTTGATGAAGATGCTCAAGGTGGAGCGGTTTATTATTTTAATCGCGAGAATGAAGTATGGGAGAAAGTAGAAGGTGAATCGGTCGACAGCCGTTTAGTCGTAAATGTTGCTCATTTCTCTACCTATGGCGTATTTGTAGAAGGAGTAGTAGAACCAGAACCGGAACCAAAACCTGAGCCGAAGCCAGAGCCAAAACCAGAACCAAAACCAAAACCTGAGCCGAAACCAGAACCAAAACCAAAACCTGAGCCGAAGCCAGAGCCAAAACCGGAACCTATAGATGATGAAAATGATGGGAATAAGGAAGAGCAAAATAAGGACAATGGAACTCCACCAAAGTCAGATGATAATAAAAAAGATGAAGGAAAAACATTACCGAATACAGCGACAAATGTCTATAATTATTTATTAATTGGGCTAATCGTCCTCATAGTTGGTTGTGCTTTATTTTTTTATCAAAAGCGAAGAGAAACAGTAACTAAATAAAATCTTGATACTTTCCTCAGGCACATAGCTTGGGGATTTCTTTAGTTGTTGAAAGGAATAGAGGTTTAACTATAGCTGAATCTCGGGGTTACGGGCGGAAAAAGAAGGAGGAACCCCGAGCAAACGGAGAATCTCGGGGTTACGGGCGGAAAAAGAAGGAGGAACCCCGAGCAAACGGAGAATCTCGGGGTTACGCGTTGGAAAAAGCGGAGGAACCCCGAGCAAACGGAGAATCTCGGGGTTGTGAGCTGGAAAAAGCGGAGGAACCCCGAGCAAACGGAGAATCTCGGGGTTACGGGCGGAAAAAGAAGGAGGAACCCCGAGCAAACGGCCATACATCGATGTATTTTGTAAAGATATCATGAAGAATTCAGACATTAATTGATTTTATCATGAAGAATCTGTATACTTTTCTTAAAACCATAACGTTATAGTTTGTTAGATTATAAATAAATCAGTGATTTAGCAATTTTAAATAGTCTAATAGGTTATGAAGCAACTAAGACGTTATATGTTTTAAATTTAACTTATGAACAGGAGGGAACGACCTTGGGAAGGCGATATTGCATATTAGTCAAGTGGCGCAACTAAGCATACAAGTGTCAATGATTTATCACAAAAAAATCAATCAATTTCGGCATGAGTTAACTTATCATTATGGCTATCGAATCCCAGGTAAAGTTCACTTTAACAAAAAAACGATTAGCGTTAATTTAGAAATATATGGATGATTCGATGATGGCTTGTCAATGATAAGTTTAGGACTAATTTGTTGAAATGATGATACCTATAATAGGGGTTCTTATTTTTTTATTTATCTTGGAGGTGAATCCCTCAATTTGAGGGGAATTTAATTGGACATAATAACCATCATCAATCTTATTTTACTCGTTGTTTTACTAGCTTTGACGGCCTTTTTCGTTGCTTCTGAATTTGCGGTTGTTAAAATCCGTGGTTCTAGGTTGGACCAACTAATTGCGGAAGGAAATAAAAAGGCAGTTGTTGCTAAAGAAGTAACGACGAATCTAGATTATTATTTATCTGCCTGTCAATTAGGTATTACTGTAACGGCATTAGGACTTGGAGCACTAGGTAAACCCGCGGTTAGTAGTATTATGTATCCCGTATTTGATTACTTGAATGTTCCTCAGTCCATAGCGACAGCATCTTCTTATGCAATCGCTTTTATTTTAGTTACCTATTTACACGTTGTACTTGGAGAAATGGCCCCGAAAACTTTAGCTATTCAATTCTCTGAGAAAGTAAGTCTGCTATTAGCAGGACCGCTTTATTGGTTCGGTAAAATTATGTATCCGTTCATCTTAACTTTAAATGGTACTTCTCGTATTTTATTACGTGCCTTTGGTGTAAAACCAGCTGGTCACGAACAAGCTCATACGGAGGAAGAACTGAAAATTATAATGGCTCAAAGTTATCAAGGTGGGGAAATAGATAAAAGTGAACTCGAATATATGGAAAATGTTTTTTCATTTGATGAGCGTGTGGCAAAAGATATTATGGTCCCACGAACAGAGCTTGTAACAATTAGCCTAGATATGACGAAGGAAGAAATGGTTCAAATTTTAGATGAGCATAATTATACGCGCTACCCAGTTGTTGAAGATGGAGATAAAGACAAAATTTTGGGCGTCGTTAATTCTAAAAAAATGCTGCAGGCCATTGTAGCTGGGCGTGAAACCGAGATTAAATCCTATATGCGGGACTTACCATTTATTTTAGAAGCGACAAGTATTCAAGACGTTATGATTCGGATGCAACAAGAAAAGGTGCATATGGCTGTCATTATGGATGAGTACGGGGGTACTTCTGGGATTTTAACGATGGAAGATGTACTCGAAGAATTAGTCGGTGAAATTCGTGATGAGTTTGATGAAGATGAAGTGGCCGATATTCAAGAGCTTGGTTCTGAAGAATACCTTATCAATGGTCGTGTATTGCTAATGGACTTAGAGGACCGCTTTGGTTTAACTTTTGATGATAGTGATGAAATTGACACCATTGGTGGTTGGATCCAGTATCAATCTCAAAATATTGATTTAGTTCAAGAAGGTTACGAAGTCCCAATGGACCAACATAATTGGACGGTAATTGAAGTGGAGTATCATCAGATTAAACAAGTTAAGTTTAAACAATATGCTCAAAGTAAAGTAGTCGAGAATCAATAAAGAATAATCTTTTTCATCTTGGAGGTGAATCCCTCATTCTAGAGGGAAATAATTGGACGGTATAGTATACATTAATTTGTTTATGGTTGCATTATTTATTGCGTTAACAGCTCTTTTCGTAGGTGGAGAGTTTGCGATATTAAAAGTAAGGATGTCAAGAATTGATCAGCTTATTTCAGAAGGGAACAAAAAAGCCGTTTTAGCTAAGAGAGTTGCTCATGAATTGGATTATTACTTATCTGCCTGTCAACTTGGGATTACAATTACGGCGCTTGTTTTAGGAGCTCTTGGTGAACCGACTGTTCAGAGAATGTTACAGCCTGTTTTCCAATACTTTGAAGTACCAGCTGCAATGGCCACAGCATTGTCTTATGCGATCGCATTAGCTGTTGTTACATTTTTACACGTTGTAATCGGAGAACTAGCTCCAAAAACGCTAGCTATTCAGTTCCCAGAAAAAATGACCTTGTTGCTAGCCCCACCTCTTTATTGGTTTGGTGTAGTAATGGGTCCGTTCATTCGTATATTAAATGGTTCTGCACAAAAATTATTGAGACGATTTGGTGTTGAGCCTGCTGGACATGAAACGGCATATACGGAAGAAGAGTTAAAGCTAATTGTTAATGAAAGCTTTAAAGGTGGAGAAATTAACCGAACTGAACTAGCTTATTTAGAAAATCTATTCGCGTTTGATGGTCGAGTCTTAAAGGAAGTCATGATCTCAAAATCAAACATGGTTATGCTAGAGGAGAAAATGACATTAGATGAAATTTTAAAAGTATTAGATGAGCATGATTACACCCGTTATCCAGTAGTTGGTGCGGGGGAAACAGAACAAATCATTGGCTTCATTAATACAAAAGAAATGTTAACCAATATTGCCGCAGGTCGAGATGGTGGTATTAATGATTTCTTACATGAGATTCCTAAAGTCAAAGAAACGGTCTTGTTAAAAGATGTGTTCATTAAAATGAAACAAACCCGTAACCACATGACCTTAGTGACAGATGACGCTGGAATAACAATCGGCCTCGTAACAATGGAAGATATTTTGACTGAAATTGTTGGTGAAATGCATGACGAGTATGATGGTGATGAAGTCTATGCAACTTAATTAAAATCAAAATAAATCCCTCTAAAGTTGGAAGTATATTCAACGATTAGAGGGATTTTTTTGTCTAAGTATTTAAAGAGTGTATACGAGTGTGGACTGATCTACTTATAAAGTCGATTACTCGTGGTAAGCGAATGTAAAGGCTGAACAACGGAACAGTTACTCAAGGGGAGTGAGTAACAGTACGAAAAGGGTCAAACTGATCTCTCGGCTCCCGTATCTTCACATAAACCGCCTCTTTGTGAAGATAGTCGCTCTCTCGGCTCTCGTATCTTCACATAAACCGCCTCTTTGTGAAGATAGTCGCTCTCTCGGCTCCCGTATCTTCACATAAACCGCCTCTTTGTGAAGATAGCCGCTCTCTCGGCTCCCGTATCTTCACATAAACCGCCTCTTTGTGCAGATAGTCGCTCTCTCAGCTCCCATATCTTCACATTAGCTGCTCTTAATGCTTTTCACTTAGGTTGATATAAATGGTCAGTTACTTGAGAGAAGTGAGTAACAGCATGAAAAAGGCCCAACATATCAGTTAATCAAAGGAAGTCGAGGAGTAACTGCTTATAGTTCTTCGATTCATTTATTCTTTTATGGGAGAGTTCACAATAGACAATAGGCGGACGCTCATTTCTGTGAGCGATAACGCTCTATGTTCACATTTTAAAAAAGCCGTCCACATACTTTAAATATGTAGACGGCTTATATTAATTGGATTTAGATACGACCTCAGCTCTTTTGCAAACAGGGAGGAATCAATCTTCCCACGTATCCGCATTTTTTAAGCCAGGAATGTTTTTGCTTTTAAATACAGGGTTTTTACCTGACTTGCGTTGTTCAACATAATCATTAATTACAGCAAAGGAGATTTTACCTATTAGTACAATGGCAGCTAAGTTAACGACGGTTGTAAAGGCCATAAAGACATCAGCCATATCCCAAACAAGAGCAATACCGGCAACTGAGCCAAAAACAACCATCGCCATTACTAATATTCTATAGAGGTGCAACCAGCCACTACCCTCTTTAATAAAAGCGAGGTTGGTTTCTCCGTAATAATAATTTCCAATAATTGAACTAAAGGCGAAGAAGAATATAGCAATAGCAACAAATGGACCTGCCCAACTACCAACAAGTGTATTCAGTGATTCTTGTGTTAGAGCAACACCTGCTGCATCAACACTGGCAGTTTGATAGACGTCACTTAAGAGAATGACAAAGGCAGTCGCAGAACAGATAATAATGGTATCAAAGAATACCCCTAATGATTGGACGAGTCCTTGCTTTGCAGGGTGAGAAACATCAGCAGTTGCTGCGGCATTCGGAACACTTCCCATACCGGCTTCATTTGAAAATAAACCTCGCTGGGCCCCTACAAGTAATCCAGCAAAGATACCTACACTAGCCTCTTGGAAACCAAAAGCATTACCAATAATAAGGGAAAGTACTGCTGGTAAAGCTTCCATATTCATGACAACAACATAACCGACGACAGCAAGATACAATACGGCCATTACCGGTACAATAATACTGGATACTATTGAGATAGAACGAATCCCACCAAAGATAATAACGCCCGCAATTAAGGCAATAATGATCCCGACATATAGCGGATTAAATCCAAAAGAATTTTCTAGTGCCACTGAAATTGTATTAGCTTGTAAAGAGTTAAAAATAAATCCAAAGGTCACCGCTATTAATAGGGCAAACACAATTCCGAGCCAGCGTTTTCCTAGTGCTTTGTCTATGTAATAAGCAGGACCTCCACGAAACTGGTTGTCTTTTCTTACTTTATAGACCTGGGCGAGCATACTTTCTATGAAACCAGTTGCCATACCGATGATGGCAATAACCCACATCCAAAAAATAGCACCAGGTCCACCAGCTACAATAGCAATAGCAACACCAGAGATATTCGCTGCACCTACACGCGAAGCTGCAGATATACAAAATGCTTGAAAGGCAGAAACCTCATTTTTTTTAGTACTTCTTTCAGTAAGAGCCCTAAACATCTCTGGAAATAAGCGGAATTGGACAAATTTTGTCTTAAATGTAAAATATAATCCTACACTCACAAGTGCAGCCACAAGTATGTAGGAGGTTACTCCATTAATGCTTTGTATCAATCCATGAAAAAAAACCATACCATTCCTCCGTTACAAATAAGTTCATAATTTCGATATTATACTAAAATAATTATGATTGCTCAAAGAAAAGAAAATTGCCAATTTCATTATAGTTCATTCTACTTTTACCCAAATTTATTTAGATTAAACCGATAGAGGATGCAGCTGAAATAGAAATCAGCAAAAAAACCTACAAACGCTATCCATGATTCAAGTGCTTTTTCCTTTTAATGATGGTCTTTCATTCAATTTCATTTTTACTTTATTTACATTTAAGTGAATATTGAAAGGAATGTTAATACTTATTAGTTAGCACATACCCAGCGGGCGAGTCATGCGAAGACTCTCTCGAGAAAAGCTAATGTACCAAGGGTTTAACTATCCTAAAAAAAGTTATAAAAAAGATTGTACTGTTATAATAAAAGATCATTCTAGTCATTTACATTATAAACAATATCAGTAAATAAAGTGGGCGCTACGCTAATGAATAATGGTAATATAATCCAAAATATACGTATGTGATGTTAGTGAAGCTCTGTGTAACTTATGGGGACTTACCCTCTCATATCTCTTTTCGTCATGCGCCTACTTTCCTTCGTTGGGTCTCACCATAAGGCAGAGTCGGCTTTATGCTCCCGTGGGGCGAAGTGGCAGAGCCGAGATCCGCTGGCTGCGCCGATTAGTTCAGCGCCACGTGATTGTCTCGGTGCATGATTTTCGGGAGCGATAAGTAGGACGCCGCACATCATCATTAGCAACACTTGCATACAAAACGCGGTAGCGACGAGTAACGCTGTATGTTCGCACTAACTTTTATATAAAAGCAAATAAATTACAGCAAATATTAAAAGATTACCCAATGTTACCGCTTTCATAATGGATGTTTCCCCATATACTTGAACTGTAATTAAAAAAATGAAAGCGTTTGAAAGGGGTATGGGGATGAGTAAGAAAATGAAATTATTATCACTTCTATTCGTAATCTTAGCTGTTTCATTTTTAGCAGCGTGTGGAGGAAGCGAAACAGGAGGAAGTGGAAGTGTCAGCGTCGGGATTGTTTTACCGACAAGAGATGAGCCGCGATGGGTGCAAGATGAGCAACGCTTTAAAGATGCCATTGCGGATACAGAGTATACAACCGAAATTTTATTTAGCCAAGGTTCATCCGCAAGCGAAAAAGAGAATGTTGAAACATTGTTAAATCGCGGTATTGATGTTTTAATTATTGCCCCACATGATGGTGCAGCAGCTGGTTCAGCCGTTGAGGCAGCAAAAGACGAAGGTGTTACAGTAATTGCCTATGACCGATTGATTACAGATACAGATGCGATCGATTATTATGTGACTTTTGATAGTGTTGCTGTAGGAGCGGCACAAGGCCAGTACTTAATAGATAATTCTGAAGGAAGTGGTGTTCCTTTATACCTTTATGCAGGAGCTTCTTCGGATAATAATGCCTTCTTATTCTTTGAAGGTGCGTGGAGTGTTCTTCAACCCAAAATAGCAGATGGTACATTTGTCATTGCCAATTCTAGTGAAGCGACAGCGTTACAAGAGCAAGCTGAGTTATCTCGTGAAGAATTGTCACGAATCCTTGGACAAATTACAACAAACTGGGATCCAAATGAAGCAAAAAATAAAGCAGAAACACATTTAACGGCAGCAAATGCTGAGCAAAAAGGTGATGTAGCTATCCTAGCACCAAATGATGGAACAGCTCGTTCGATTGCAGATGTATTTGCTTCAGATAGTGAAATTACTCATTACCTAGTAACAGGTCAAGATGCGGAAAAAGCCTCTGTTCAATATGTCATTGATGACAAACAGTCAATGACAGTTTTTAAAGATGTTCGTACCCTTGTTGAGGATGCGATGGGAATGGCTTTGGATGTTCTAGATGGAAATACACCTGAAACTACTGGTTCATATGATAATGGCAGTATCGATGTTCCTGCTAAACAAACAGATGTCATTGTTGTTGACGGTGATAATGTGAAGCAGGAGCTAATCGACTCCGAGTATTATGAAGCAAATGAATTTAGTGGATTGTAAAAAAGATAGGAATAGTGATACCAATCACTATTCCTCCTTGATGATGTCATCTCTTAGGAGTGTTTCGTATGAGTGATTATATATTAGAAATGAACCACATTTCCAAAAGTTTTACCGGTGTAAAAGCATTAAAGAATGTTCATTTTAAAGTGAAAAAAGGTGAAGTGCATTGTTTGGTCGGTGAAAATGGAGCTGGTAAATCGACGTTAATGAAGGTGCTCAGTGGTGTATATCCATTTGGCCAGTATGAGGGAGATATTATTTATAACGGAAACGTCCAAAGCTTTCAAGCCATCAAAGATAGTGTAGATGCAGGGATTGCCATTATTTATCAAGAGCTCGCCCTATTTCCTGACCTACCCGTGCACGAAAATATATATATTGGCAATGAAAATCGACATGCGGGTGTCATCGATTGGAACCAGACGATTCGAAATGCCAAAGAGATGCTTAATAAAGTCAATTTAAAAGTGAATCCCGAAACGTTAGTTAAGGATTTAGGTGTTGGCAAAAGACAGTTAATTGAAATTGCCAAAGCATTGAGTAAAGATGTGAAGCTGCTGATTCTAGATGAACCAACGGCTGCTTTAAATGAGGATGATAGTGAGAATTTATTAGATTTATTACGTGCCTTAAAGAGTGAGGGCATTACTAGTATTATGATCTCACATAAGTTGAAAGAAGTAATTGCCATTGCTGATAGCGTCACGGTATTACGTGATGGTGAGACGATTTGTACACTTGACCCTGAGAATGAAGCGATCAATGAGCGAAATATTATTAAATATATGGTTGGTCGTGAAATCGAGGATATTTATCCGAAAAGGCCCAACCAATCAATTGGTGAAAAAATCATTGAGTTACAAGGTTGGACTGCCTATGATCCTCATGTTGGTCGTACCATTTTAAAAGATATAAATTTTCATGTGAAAAAAGGAGAAATTGTTGGGATAGCGGGCTTAATGGGATCGGGGAGAACGGAGCTTGCCTTAAGTATTTTTGGAAATGCAAAGGGATATAAACTTCAAGGTAATTTATTAGTAGAAGGTCAACAAAAGACCATGAAACATCCAAAAGAAGCCATTCATTCAGGCATCGCCTATGTGACAGAAGACCGAAAGGGAGATGGATTATTTTTAATTCAAGATATTAAAGATAATATCTCAGCAGCCAATTTAAAAGCACTCGCGTCCAATGGCGTGATTAATCATAACGAAGAGATCAAAGTAGCGGCTGAATATAAGCAGTCTTTAAAAATCAAGGCATCGTCGTTAGAACAAACAGTTGGACATTTAAGTGGAGGTAATCAACAAAAGGTCTCACTTGGAAAGTGGTTATTTGTAGGACCTAGGCTACTTATTTTGGATGAACCGACAAGGGGTATTGATGTTGGAGCAAAATTTGAAATTTATACGGTCATGAATAAGCTCATTGAAGCTGGGTTAAGTATCATAATGATTTCATCAGAATTAGGTGAAGTACTCGGCATGAGTGACCGTATTTATGTAATGGCTCATGGTGAAATGAAAGGAGAATTATTGGGTGAAGAGGCGAATCAAGAAAATATTATGGAGCTTGCCACTCAATAGGGGGACGAATACGTGAAGATTTTAAGTGAGGCAAAAACATTATTAAAAGATAATATTCGTGATTATGGTATGTATATTGCGTTATTGGTCATTATCGTAACTTTTACAGTCTTAACGGATGGACTTTTTTTATCTTCTCGAAATATAAGTAATTTACTAGATTCGGCTGGGTATATAGCCGTTTTGGCTGTCGGCGTCATGCTGGTTATTGTTATCCGTCATATTGATCTGTCGATTGGTTTTTTAGCTGGCTTTTTGGGTGCTATTGGAGCGATATTGTTAATGCATGTTGGTTTACCAGTCTATATTGTGATTCCGATTATTCTTATATTAGGAATGTTCGCTGGTTTATTTACAGGTTTTTTGGTGGCAAAAGTAGGTATACCGGCATTTGTAGCGACTTTGGCTGGTTGGTTAATTTACCGTGGAGCCATATTACAGGCGACGGAAAGAAGTGGAACAATTATTATAACGGATCCAACTTTTAATGCGATTGGTAATGGGTATATTCCATCATTGCTAGAAGTGGGTGGTGTTCATCTTCTCTCGGTACTTATTGGTGTAGCAGCGATTCTACTTTATATTTATAGTGCAATCAAAAATCGAAATAATAAGATGAAGTACCAGTTTGAAGTGGTTTCAAGACCTATATTTTTGATTCAGTTAGTATTTGTTTCTTCCATCATTGGTTATATTACTTGGATTTTATCCAATTATAATGGTTTCTCATGGACCGTTGTTATTATGTTTCTTGTTGTCCTTATTTATCATTTTGTGACGACAAAAACGGTGCTCGGTCGTCATATTTATGCAGTTGGTAGTAATCCAGAAGCTGCTCATCTAAGTGGAATTAACGTAGCCAAAATTACGATGATTGTTTTTGGCTCAATGGGTTTGTTATCAGCCTTATCTGGTATTCTTTTTACATCACGATTACAAGCAGCGACAACAACGGCAGGTACATTATTTGAGCTTGATGCTATTGCTGCAGCCTATGTAGGTGGAGTTTCAGCTGCCGGTGGTGTAGGAAAAGTAACGGGGGCGATTATTGGAGCGATTGTTATGGCGTCATTGACAAGTGGTATGAATTTACTTGGGGTCGGAATTGCCTATCAATATATGATTCGTGGTGCTGTATTAGCACTAGCTGTTATCTTTGATGTTATGACAAGAAGGAAGGCATCTGCATAATGTAATGCTAGGAAGATAAATACGTAGACTTTCACTGCTCTAATAGTGAAGGTCTATATGTGCTCATGTCGCTATTGGTACATACTTAAATTGGTGTTAAGATGTAGCTATCTTATGAAAAGAGGGGAATTTGGACGACATGAAAAAAGTGCTGACGATGCTGGGGCTAAGCTTCATTCTTATCACTTTATTTTATTTTACATATGTTTCGGCTGAACGAGTCTTTGTTCCAAAGTGGCAATTTCCAGATGCTGTATCCTCGGATGGGGAACAACTACGAATTGTAGTGATTACCCATGATTTAGACACACCCTTTTGGGAAAAAGTAGGAGAGGGTGCTCTAGATGAAGCGGAGCAATCTAATGTTGAACTTGAGATCTGGGGAAGTTTAGGGAATAATGACGATGATTTCTTCAGAAAATTTGAAATTGCTATTCATTCCAAGGTGGATGGCATTATCGTTCAAGGGTTAGATTCTGAGGAGTTTTATCAACTGGCAAAATTTAAAGCGTCATTTTACGGCATCCCTATTATTACGATTGCCAATGATGTACCGATGACAGAAAGTTTGCGCAGAACATATGTCGGCTCGGACCAATATGAAGCAGGTGAACTTATCGCCCGTCAACTTGTAGCTGATATGGGAGCAAAGGGAGATGTCATTCTTGTGTACGATAGCCAAGTCGAGTTTTACCAAAAGGAACGCTTACGAGGCATTGAAGCTGTACTGGGAAACTACGAACATATTCAGATTAAGCATGCTCAAACACCTGAAAAGCGGGAGGATGTTATCTCGATTACTCAACAAGTTTTGAATGATCAGCCAACGGCAGATGCTTTTATCATTTTAAATGCAGCCTATGTAGGTGCAATGATTCAAGAGATTGAACGTCGTTCCCAGCTTAATTCCTATTTCCTTTACTCCTTTGATGATGGACCAGAAACTCTTAATTTATTTGAGCAAGGAAAGTTAGATGGGCTTGTTGAACAAGAGCCGGAAAAGATGGGGAGAAAAAGTGTGCAATTGATGCTAGAGTGGATCCACGGTGAAACGGTACCGCTAGATATTGAAGGTTATTTTACAGGGATTAACATAAAGAAAGCTGAAGTGAAAAAATGAACACTATTCAAAAGAAAATAATGATGTTAGCATCTATCGCTCTCGTAATTATGGTAGTCTTTTGGATCGCACTTTCTGTATTTCATCAAAAAACACAGGATCAATATAACGATATTTTGCAACGCTATATTAGTATGAATGAAGTTTCTCGTGCTAGTCAGCAAGTTATCATTGATGCAAATAATTATATGATTATGCCAACGTCGGTTTCACTAGAGCAACTGCAAGTAAGTCAGGAATCATTAGATAAGCAAAAAGAAGAAGTCTTAACGCTAAGAAATAAGGAGAATCAATTTGCTTTAACGAATTATGTGAATATGATTGATAGCTTTTTGGAAACGATGGAGCGTTTACTTATATTTATGGAGGATCAAGATGCGGAGGGGGCAGCTTATGAATTCTCAGAAGCGAGTCGAATTTCAACGTATTTATCTGAACAAACGCTTGCTTTAATTGACCAAGAATTAAATAGCTATGCACCCATCTATCGAGGCATGATCGAGCAGTCTGAAGATTTTTTTCAGTTAGGGCTTTGGTTTTTATTGCTCAGTTCCTGTGCATTTCTATTAATCTCATACTTACTATCCTCAAGTATTACTAAGCCGGTTCAGAAGTTAACGAAAGCAGCTAACGATTTATCTAATGGAATTTTCGATACGAGAATTGAAGTCGAAACGAAAGATGAAATGGCCTTTCTAGCAAAAACATTTGAACGTATGAGGGTCAATATTAATAACTTATTTCATGAAATTAAAGAGAAAGCATCCTTAGAGAGTGAACTGCAAGAGAATCGGATTCTACTAAAAGAAAGTCAATTTAGAAGCTTACAAAGTCAAATTCAGCCTCATTTTTTATTTAATACATTAAATATTATGTCCAAAAAAGCGTATCTCGAAGGGGCAGAAGAAACGAGTGATTTGTTAGTAAGTGTTGCTGGGTTATTACGATATAATCTTAAGCAAATTGACCGTGCTGTCACCATTAGAGAAGAAATAGGTGTCATTGAACAATATATGCATATTCAAAAAACTCGGTTTAAAGAGCGTTTGCGTCTTGAGACCGAGATTGATCCAAGCTGTTTCAATAAAAGTATTCCAGTTTTAACCTTACAGCCAATCATTGAAAATGCTGTGATTCATGCGATTGAACCAAATGAAGAGGGTGGAACCATTTGGTTACGTGTCTTTCGTTCGGCTGAAGAGATTTTTATTGAAATTGAAGATAATGGTCCAGGTATGTCAGAATCGACAATCAAACAAATTATGAATGAAGAAATTACGCCTTCTATCGGTCATTCAACTGGTATTGGCTTTATGAATGTAGTGAAAAGGTTGCGATTGTTTTATGGATATCGGGATGTCATCGATATTGAAAGTCATTGTCGGAGAGGGACAGTCATTCGATTAAAAGTAGGATGTGAAGGGGGAGCACAATGTGAAGCTATTAATCGTTGATGATGAACACATTGAACGTGAAGCTATGATAGCCATTTTAAGTAGAGCATTTCCTCAGTTCCAGTATCATCAAGCAAAAAATGGGAAGCAAGCGGTAGAAATGTGCCATGAGATTCAGTTTGACCTGATACTGATGGACATTAAAATGCCTGGAATAACGGGTATTGAGGCTATTCGACTTATCCAGAAAGTGATATCCACAACTTTCATTATGGTTACGGCTTTTGACACGTTTGAATACGCGAAGCAAGCTTTACAGTTAGGTGTGAAGGATTATTTATTGAAACCAAGCACGGCCAAGGAAATCACGGAAACGATAGCGAGGGTCATAAAGGGAATAGAACTCGATTATGAAAAGAAACACCAAGATAAGAAGCATCAATGGGCTTTTGAGCAAGCATTGACACATATTGAAACGGATATTGTAACACAATTACTTTCAGACGAAGTTCAAGAAATGCATATTCATATGTTGTTAGAGTGGCTTCAAATGGAAATCATTCAAGAAACGTTTGTTGTTGTTATAAGGCTTCCAGATCAGAAGTTATCAGGATATAAAAGAGTCAAAGCTCAAATAAGAGGGGGGGGGATCGGCCTTGTTGGGGCTTTGCATGCGAACCAGTTCCCAATCATTATTTTCCGTAATGAGCAGCAAACTTATCGAAGTCAGGCTGTGAATCTAGCTAGAGCTATTTTAGAGCAGCGGAACCAAAGTAAAGATGGTCATTGGTTTATTGGGATAGGCACAGAGTGTACGTCGTTTACCGAATTAATTGACTCTTATCATGAAGCTTTAATGGCATCTAGTGGCCCGCAGCTCACTGCGAAATATCGTTTTTATTTGGATGTTACGTCGCTCGAAGAAAAAGTTGATAATCAAGAAGGAAAGAGAACGATGGAAATATTAGCCGAGAGTGTACGGACGGGGCAATGGGCTGAAGCTAAACAGATGATTATGAGTTTGATTAATCGATATGAGGGTAAAGGGACTTCGCTCCATCACACGCAACAGAGGATCTTAGAGATTATGTGGCTCAGTACTAGAATACTTGCTGATATGGGAATAGAAAATGCGACACCCTATTTCTCTTATCAAACGCAACATTATCAGGAGTTAAGGAAGGAAACGATTATTCTTTTAGAGATGATGCAAAACAATTATCAAAAACATATTGAGCGACTCGAGGCGGATACGATTTACAAAATCAAACAGTATATCATCGAACATTCTGAGCAAGATATCTCTTTAGAAACGTTAGGTCGGAAGGTGAACCTAAGTCCCATTTATATAAGTAAGATGTTTAAAGAAAAACTAAAGATGAACTATATCGATTTTCTGACAGAATGCCGGATTAATAAGGCGAAAAAAATGTTAGCAGATATCGATAAAAGTATTAAGGAGATTGCCATTGAGGTTGGTTATCATGACCCGA
Organism: Alkalihalobacillus pseudalcaliphilus; assembly: GCF_028610675.1. Lineage (NCBI taxonomy): Bacteria > Bacillati > Bacillota > Bacilli > Caryophanales > Bacillaceae > Alkalihalobacillus > Alkalihalobacillus pseudalcaliphilus. The sequence continues at coordinate 116,579 of NZ_JAQQWS010000003.1, read as the reverse complement.
ATTACTTCAGCAAAGTGTTTAAAAAAGTGTGCCATATTTCCCCTAAAGAGTATAGGAATCGCTCTATAACGAGCAAAGTGTAGGAGGAGGTGAGATGGTAAAAAGTATAAGGTTTTCCATAGGAATACTGGTACAGGTTCTTGCTCTGATTTGTTTAAGTGCTTGTCAAAGTCCGAGAGTGGACGTACTACCGTCATCGGAAAAAGAAATTGACATAGTGAAGGAACAGGAAGAAACGATTAATTTAGAGCCTTTTCGAATTGGATTTTCAATGGATACTTTAGAAGAGGAGCGCTGGTATCGAGATCGTGACTTATTTAAAGAAGCCATTGAGATTCTAGGGGCAGAAGTTGAAATTACAACAGCAAATGTAGATGATACGATTCAAGTTTATCAAGCGGAGACATTAATTAGTCAAGGTGTGGATGTCCTTGTTTTAGTACCTAATAACGCTGAGGCAACCGCGGCGATTGTGAATAAAGCTCATATGTCTGGAATTAAAGTTCTTTCCTATGACCGACTTGTCAAAAATGCTGACATCGATTTATATGTTTCCTTCGATAATGAGGAGGTTGGGAAACTTCAAGCAAAGGCACTAACATCGATAGTTCCAAGTGGTAATTATGTCTATATCGGAGGTGCGTCGACAGATTATAATGCCCATTTACTTAAAAAGGGAGTATTTGACGTTCTAAAACCCTTTATTCAGAAAGGAGATATTACTGTTGTGTATGACCAGTGGACGGATGATTGGGAGCCTGAACACGCCTATACGAATATGCTCGCAGCATTAGAGGCGAATGGAGGAGAGATTGATGCGGTTATAGCGGCTAATGATGCAACAGCAGGTGGCGTTATTCAAGCATTAGAGCAATGGGGTTTAGCTGGTGAAGTTGCTGTTGCTGGACAAGATGCGGATTTGGCTGCTGCACAAAGAATCATCGAAGGCACACAAACCATGACGGTCTATAAACCCATTCCCATTTTGGCTTATGAGGCAGCAGAACTTGCTTTACAGCTAGCAGAAGGAACAAAAATTGTAACAGATGAGAAAGTGAATAATGGAAAAATCGAAGTACCTGCTGTATTACTAGAGCCAATTGCTGTTAATCGAAACAATATGGAGGCAACGATCATTGCTGATGGTTTTCATCAAAAGCATGAAGTATTTATGGAGTCAGGTGAGTAAAAGGAGGGGGTTCGAAATGGTTGAGGTAATATGAAAGCTATTCCTTTTTATAAGGCGTGGATTTGAGTTTCAAACTGAAATACCGTCAGAAAAAAACAATGAGGAGCCTATAGATGTCGTATTAAAATATCGACGTCAGCTATAAATGGCCGATTAACAATAAAAAGATGTCTCCACTCGTAAGTAGGTGACATCTTATTTTCGTGATGATGTAAATGTTAATGTCTAATTTGCCATTTTCTTCGCTTGCGTGGTGAAAAGAAGCTATTTCGCTCTTTTCTTGCTTCGATACGTTCGACACAAATTTGATTTGCAGCTTCAACGGTGGTTATGTTTTGTTTTTCCGCTTCTAAAAAGATATTTAATAGGAGGGAGTAGATTTCTTTCGTTTTGGCGGCTACTCTTTTTTTGTTAGGTCCATATAATTCATCGGTTACTTGAATAATGCCTCCACAGCTTACAGCATAGTCTGGAGCATAAAGGATCCCTTTTTCTTTTAAGATTGTGGCCAAATCAATGTGTAATAGTTGATTATTGGCTGCTCCTACAATCGCTTTTACTTGGAGCTGCTCAATCGTTTGTTCGTTAATAATGCCACCAATGGCACATGGAACAAACATATCCGCATCTACGTTATAAATTTCCTCATTTTCAACGATTTGAATGGACTTCCCTAATTGTAAGGCGAGTGCTTGAATTTCCAATTTTCGCTCTGAACTCACATCAGCTACGATAATATCTGCCCCTTCATGTAAAAGATGTTCGGCCACTTTAAAACCAACCTTTCCTAAGCCTTGAATGGCAAAGCGGCGACCTACTAATGACTCATCTTGCCACATCATTTGAGCGGCTGCTCTGATACTACATAATACACCGAAAGCAGTAGGAATCGAAGTCTCGCCGCCACCATCATATTCTTCAGGTAATCCGGCAATACACGTTGTTTCTTTATAGGAATGTACAAAATCGTCTAATGTTGTCCCCATATCGGTTCCCGTGTAAAAACGTCCATTTAATGATTCGACGAATTGACCGTAGGCACGAAAGAGCTCAGGTGTTTTGTCTTTTTCGGGGTCACCAATAATGACCGCTTTACCGCCTCCGAAGTCTACATCTGCTGCGGCACATTTATAGGTCATCCCTTCGGATAAACGTAAAACATCTTCCAAAGCTTCTTCAAACGTTGAGTAATTTCGCATTCTTGTTCCGCCTAAAGCGGGTCCAAGAGTCGTGTTATGGATGGCAATAATCGCTTTCAGTCCTGTTTTTGGGTCGTTACAAAAAACAACTTGTTCGTGTGCTTGCATTTTTTTGAATAAGTCAAAGGAAACGTCTAAATCTTTTGGTTGTACCTCTGATGTATAAGTTTTATCCATATTAAATCCTCCTCAAAAAGCGTGATTCTGCTTTCATACTTTTTTGACAATTAACTTGTTTTTTGGTCTTTTCGGTCGTTATCCTTGGTAGCTTTCAACATATTTCTTATTTTGGGGTATAGATTTTCGCTACTGTCACTGGCGATGTTTTGTTGATTAATGATACAAAAGACTTCGACGATACATTGTCCGCAGTAATTAAGGCAGCGACGGTTTGTAATAGTCAGCTCTGAATGTTGACTCAATTGGTCTTTTAACCAAGTTGATTTAGAGGCTGTATTGTTTGGACAAATTTTGACTTCCAATGATTACGCCTCCTTTATAGTAGGTGATTTTGAAATGAGTATAGTAGTTGAGTAGAAAGTGTTGCAAGGATCAATTTGAAAGCTTAAACGCATTATTGATTTACCGTACATGGGTGGTGACAGTCGAAATCTTGTCGGCACTCACTTTATATTAAGGTAGGAAAAGCGCCTAGAGTGAAGGGAAGGCCATACCTTCCTCCATTAAAGGAGAGAAGCTTAAAAGGAGGTGTTTGCATCGATTTTTTCCAGCTATTATATTTTGAGTAAGTTAAATGATAGAAGGAGGAATAAAAAATGGAAAAAGAAAAGGTAACGGCTGCTGATCAAATGACGGAGGATATCTTTCCAGTTGAAAGCTTCCATCATTTAGAGCTATTTGTAGGTAATGCAAAGCAATCCGCCTATTATTTTTGTCAGGCATTTGGATTTGAAATTAAAGGGTACCGTGGTTTGGAAACAGGAAGTCGTGAAACCGTGTCCTATGTATTAGAACAAGGAGCTATTCGACTCATCATTACAGGCACATTATCTGAAGATACAATGGTTGCTCATTTTGTGAAGAAACATGGTGAAGGGGTAAAAGATATCAGCTTGAAAGTAACGGATGTCGATAAAGCTTACTTTGGAGCGATTGAACGTGGAGGAATCCCAATCGCAGAACCTTGGGTAGAAAAAGATGAAAGCGGTTACGTGAAAAAAGCGGTTATTGGTACTTATGGGGATACGATTCATACGTTAGTGGAATGTGAAGAGTATAAGGGTTTCTTCTTGCCTGGCTATGAGCCTTATGACGGACCTAACTTTTCTGCATCAACGGGTATTGTTGGAATCGATCATGTCGTTGGAAATGTTGAGCGTATGGAAGAATGGACGAATTATTATGAGAAAGTTTTTGGATTTAATGTTCTTAAGCACTTTGATGATGAAGATATTTCAACTGAATACTCTGCGTTAATGTCAAAAGTGATGATGAATGGGACTGGTAGAATAAAATTCCCGATTAATGAACCAGCAGAAGGAAAACGTAAATCACAAATTGAGGAGTACTTAGATTTTTATAATGGACCAGGCGTCCAACATTTAGCTGTATTAACCAATGATATTATTACGACCGTTCGTCACCTTCGCGACAACGGAGTGGAGTTTTTACAAACGCCTGATACGTATTATGAGGATCTCATTGCTCGAGTTGGTGATATCGACGAGGATGTTAAAAAGCTTCGTGAACTAAATATTCTGGTCGACCGAGATGATGAAGGTTATCTCTTACAAATATTTACGAAACCAATTGTTGATCGTCCAACCCTATTTATTGAAATCATTCAAAGAAAAGGGGCAAGAGGTTTCGGTGAGGGGAACTTTAAGGCGTTATTTGAATCCATTGAACGAGAGCAAGAACGCCGTGGCAATATTTGATTAGGGAATCGATCTATGACACGTAAAAAGTTAGAGTACCCATCTAGTGTACAAGTATTTTTACAACAAATAATGGATTATGCCGGCCTTTTTCCGCCGGCAAATCTTTCTCTTTGGCAGGCGTTACAAAATTATAAGCAGTATGTTGATGAGAAGGATGAATGGATGCTAAGTCGGTTTATCATTCCCATTCAAAGGGTAGGAGAGCTCACCCCCTTTCTTAATGGTTTTTCTAAAGGAATACCATTAAGAATAGCTGTAACAGGGCAACGAGCCAACACGGAAGAGGAAAGCTTATCACAATTACTTGAGCATGTACATCAATGTTTTGATTATGTGAATCAAAGTAATGGTGTCATCCAAGTAGGCGTGTTAGAGCAACCCTTACCCCCAGCTGTTCCAAGTAAAGCATTTGTCAAACGGTTAGCCTCACTTTCTAGTCAATATCATATCCAGCTTTTTTGTGAACCCACAGTTCCGTTTGGCCCAACATGGCTGCAAAGTTTGACAGAAACCGTTTCTTTGATAGCTCAGTCAAACAAATCGGTGGAAAAGGAACTAGGTTTGAAGTTTCGAATGGGTGGTCTAAATAAAGCAGATTTTCCTACTGTCGAACAAGTTTCAAGTGTGCTTACATTAGCAAAGCAGTATCGGGTGCCACAGAAATTTACGGCAGGTCTGCATCATCCAATTCGTATGTATAGGGATGAGGTAGATGCTAAGATGCATGGTTTCCTTAATGTTTTTATTGGGAGCTTGCTCGTTCGAAAGTTCAATTTGACACCTTTTGAGCTTGAGCAAATCATCGCTGATGAGGATCCAGCACATTTTACATTTGATCAAGAACATGTAAGCTGGAAGGATTATTTTTTAACGGTAGAAGAGATGAAGGTTTTACGCGAGCGGGATATTTTTTCATTTGGAACATGTAGTTTTGATGAACCTCGTATTGACCTTCAAGATTTAAAAATCTTATAGAATAGGAGGTTATTTGGTGCAAAAATCATTTATCCAAGTGGAAAAGGGGAGTCATTTTCCGATTCAAAATTTACCTTATGGAATTTTTCGTAAACAAAAGGATGAGGAGCCTCGAGTTGGTGTAGCAATTGGAGATTATGTTCTAGATTTAGCCGTTTTACATGAGTCGGGGCTATTAAAAATAGAAGGTGAACAAGATGATAGCTCGATTTTTAGACAACGTTATTTAAATGCAATGATGGAAGCAGGTTCGACTGTTTGGAAAGCGATACGAAAGCAGCTTCAGCAACTATTGGATGAGGGAGAAGCTAGCTTACGTGATGATATGGAGCTAAGAGAAAGAGCTTTTACCAAAATAGATGCCGTCGAACTTTTGTTACCCGTTGAAATCGGCGATTATACTGATTTCTATGCTTCTAAGGAACACGCGACCAATGTAGGGTCGATGTTTCGTGGGAAAGATCAGGCATTAATGCCTAATTGGACACATCTGCCTGTTGGTTATCATGGGCGAGCAAGCTCTGTCGTTGTTAGTGGTACGGAAGTACGAAGACCTAACGGGCAAATGAAACCCCCTGGACACGAGTTCCCCATTTTTGGTCCATCTAAACAACTTGATTTTGAGTTAGAGCTTGGTTGGTTTGTTGGTCATGGAAATGTTTCGGGTGAGCCAATTCGATTAGAAGAAGCGGAAGAAAAAATATTTGGTTTGGTGCTTGTCAATGATTGGAGTGCTCGTGATATACAGGCATGGGAGTATCAGCCGTTAGGTCCATTTTTAGCAAAAAGCTTCGCTACATCAATTTCTCCATGGGTTGTACCAATGGATGCGTTAGAGCCTTTTCGAGTTCAAGGCCCAAAGCAGGAACCTACCCCTTTATCATATTTAGAGCATAAGAAGGCGGCAGCCTTTGATATTCAGTTAGATGTTTCTTTAAAAGGGAGCACGATGGAATCAATAGAAACGTTTATTTCGACCAATTTCAAGTATATGTACTGGAGTATGGCTCAGCAAATGAGTCATCACACCATTAATGGCTGTAACTTAAGAGCAGGAGATCTCTTGGCTTCTGGAACAATAAGCGGACCAGAAAAGTCTGAGCGTGGTTGTTTATTAGAACGGACTTGGCGTGGTGAAGAGCCGATTACATTTTCAAATGGTGATAAACGAGTCTGGCTTGAAGATGATGATGAAGTCGTCATGACAGGATATTGCCAAGGAAATGGTTACCGTGTCGGTTTTGGAGAAGTTAGAGCGAAAATAGCACCAGCTTTAGAAATGTAAAGAATTTTAAAATGAAAGTGATAAGAAAGGAGCGTTCCAATGCCTTTTTACAAACAAATGGGGAAAATACCAGCAAAAAGACATACCGTTTTTCGTCAGGAGAATGGAGAACTTTTTCGGGAGCAAGTGATGGGTACTAAGGGATTTTCTGGTATTCAGTCTATTCTTTACCACCATAATTCACCAACGGCAATGACAGAGGCCGAATTGATCGGGAGTTGTGCAATTGAATATGAAGAACAGCAAGTGCTATCCCCGCGTCATCTCTACTCACATCAATATCAAGAAAAAAGCGATGCGGTGATGGGGAGAGAGTATTTACTCGGTAATGAAGATGTGCTCATTGGTGTTGTGAATCCAAGTAAAGACATGGATTATTTTTATCGGAATGGTGATGGGGATGAAGTTCTTTTTGTCCATTATGGGTCAGGGAAAGTAGAAACGACATTCGGAACTTTGCCGTATAAGCCAGGTGATTACATTGTGTTGCCAATTGGTACGATTTATCGTGTTGTACCAAATGATGAAGAGCAGAAATTCTTAGTCATTGAAACGAATAGTTGGATTACGACACCGAAACGTTATCGAAATGCACATGGTCAATTGCTGGAGCATAGTCCATTTTGTGAGCGTGATTTCCACGGACCGGAGAAGTTAGAGACCCATCTTGAAAAAGGGCATTTTGAGGTGCGAACGAAGTCGCGAGGTTATATGCATTCACATCAGTTCGATCATCATCCATTAGATGTTATCGGCTGGGATGGTTATTTGTTTCCTTATACATTTAATGTAGCAGATTTTGAACCAATTACAGGAAGAGTTCATATGCCGCCGCCGATTCATCAAACATTTGAAGCGAATAACTTTGTCATTTGTTCTTTTGTTCCAAGAATGTATGACTATCACCCAGAGGCGATCCCTGCACCCTATTATCATAGCAATGTTGATAGTGACGAAGTTCTTTATTATGTAAAAGGGAACTTTATGAGTCGCAAAGGTGTCAGTGAAGGCTCGGTGACGCTACATCCTTCAGGCATTCCACATGGTCCACATCCTGGAAAAGCGGAAGGCAGTATTGGCAAAAAAGAGACGCTTGAGCTAGCGGTTATGGTCGATACATTTAGGCCATTAAAAGTTGTCAAAAAAGCCCATTATTACGAGCAAACTGCGTATAAATATAGCTGGATAGATAAGAAAGATTAATGGTTATACATCGTGAAATAGAGCGTAAGGAAGCACACCTTACGCTCCTCTTTCATATGTGCTTTATTACTTTATTTATGTAAGCGTATGTGTATGAGCGCATCTCTACTTGCGATTTTTTATGGTTATACAGGAATTTCGATTCGCTATAGCGAAAAAGTAAAGGATGGAAGCCAGAGTTCGTTGCAACAACAATAAAAATTTAGTTAATTTCCGGCTGGGGGAGAGTCTTATGGATAAAAACCTTATCGATAAAGACAATATGCACAAACGAAATAAGGAACAGCTTTATAAGGCAATACTTTCACTTAATACCGTCGAAGAGTGTATGGATTTCTTTGAGGACATATGTACACCGAGGGAAATTGAATCCTACGTGCAGCGGTTTCGTGTCGCAATTCGAGTGTATGATGGCGACTCATATGAAACAATTAACATTGAACATAATGCTCGTTCTAATTTAATTTATCGGATTAAGCAATGCTTAAATCGAGAGAGTAGTGGATTGAAGTCTGTCATTGAGAGATTGAGGGAGCAGGGAGTTGTGTGAAAGAATAAAAGACACTAAAAGTATACTTTGATTAACTTCATCAAGAGCAAAGAGCCATTCATAAGTATGAATGCTCTTTGGTTTAACTAAACGATTGATTGCTTCTTCCATTGTGAAACTGTTCCCTCACTTTGAAAAATGAAAAGTAATAATCACTCTTTTTTTATTAAGTTATCGTAAAATAAAGAATATGGACACGGAGTGCGGGAGAGGAAAACATCGGTGCCGATATACATAAGCCCTCAAATATTAAAGTACCAAATAAAGGTGTGTGGGTTCTTATTTTAATAATAATAATTAAAGAAAGTGTACAAGATATAGGTTCTCGTACACTTTTATGTCTGTTACCAAGCTGAAATAACCCCTGTCAAAATCGCAAAAATTGCCATTACAATCGTAGTTAGAAAAGCCCACTTAAACATAAATTTCTGATGGTCACCTAATTCAACCTGTGCTAACCCAATTAATAGGAAAGTAGAAGCAGTTAAGGGACTAAGGGGAAAGCCGACCGTCATTTGTCCTAAAACTGATGCTTGAGCCACTTCTATTGGTGGTACTCCATATAAATCTGCAGAGTGAGCTAATATTGGCATGACCCCATAGTAATAAGCATCCGGTGTAAAAACAAGGCTTAATGGCATACTAATAAGAGCAATTAATCCAGGGAGAGAACCACCGATTTGATCAGGAATAATAGACACAAGTGTTACAGCCATGGCTTCAATCATACCTGTACCAGTGAGAATGCCTGTGAAAATTCCAGCTGAGAAGATGATAGTTATGACTGAAATCATACCCTTCGCTTGGAGTTCAACTTGATACATTTGGTCCTTAACATTTGGGTAATTCAAAAGTAAAGCTAGGACAAATGAAATAATAAAGATTACAGGAAGTGGAAGCCACTGCATAACAAGTGTAACTAACGTAATGATGGTTAGGAGAACGTTAGGAATAAATAATTTGGGCCGCTTTAATCTTTTTTGTTCTTCCGTTAAATCTGAATCAATACTATATTTAACAGATTGAATACCAACCCTTTTCCTTTCTTTTTTTCCAATCCAGTAGGCAACAAAAAATAACCAAATTAAACCTACACCTATAGAAGGAAGTAATGGAATGAAAATTTCACTAGGGTCAATGCCTAATGCACTTCCAGCCCGAGCAGTAGGGCCACCCCAAGGCATAATATTCATTAGTCCTGCACCAAGTCCAACGACTCCAGCTAAGACAAGGCGACTCATCCCTAACTTATCATAAAGTGGCAATAGTGCGGGTATAACGATAAGAAATGTTGATGCTCCAGAACCGTCAAGCTGAGCAATTACAGCAAAAATTAATGTGCCAATCACCACTTTTAGAGGATCGCCTTTTACTACCTTAAGGATTCTAGAAAGAATAGGATCAAACATTCCAGCACTATTCATAACACCAAAGTACAGAATCGCAAAGCCAAGCATAATACCAGTAGGTGCTACAAGCATCAAACCTTCTAACATATAAGTACCTATATTAGCACCGAACCCACCAATTAAACCAAAAATAGTAGGGATAAATACTAAGGCTACAATAACGGATAACTTTTTTAAGAGAATGGTATATAGAAATATACCAATCGTTAAAAATCCTAATAAAGCTATCATAACTCTACCTCCTCCAAGTTTATTTTATGAGTTTTTTTTATTCTGAAAGTTCAATTTCTAGTTCTAATGCATACCAAGACAAGGATTTTCCATGTGCATCAAACTCTAAGGTCGCAGCAACTCCATTTGGTCTTGTTTTGTGTAAAACAAAATGGAGCGCTACTATTTTTGGTAATTCATATCTCTCTATTTTTTGAATACCAATTGATGTAAAATGCTTTTTTATCATTTCTTCTGTCACTTGTTCTTGGAGTAATTTATAGTCCTGATCTTGATAAGCAAAAAGAGTTAAAGTTGTTAGTTCGCCCTTATCTCCAGATCGTGCGTGAGCGATTTCAAATAATGGAACACTCTGTACCATTTATTTCACCTCTAGTATAAAAGTTTTTGATTGTATGAATGAGCGGTGCAACAAGGCTGAATACGCAGAAATAATCGGACGAGTAAAGGAACGAACGCCACCTGGTCCACCTGGACCATTAAGCCATAGAGCCTCCACCTCTTCACCAATTTTACTTGCTGCTTTGATTGTTTTCGTTCTACCTGAAACACGAAGCAGTAATTCATATGGGATGTTATAAGTACCCTGATGGTAAAGTGAATTACAGCCTATAAAGTCAAACTTCAATTCCAGATAATCATCGGGATGTGCGTGTAATCGTTCCTCAATTATTTGCTTCGCTATTTCGGCTCTTTCTAGAGCATGGTGACCACCATATGCGATAAAGCTTTCACCAATAAAACCTTTGTCAACGCCAATAGTCACTTTCAGAGTGTCGGTTTTTGGTTTCCCTGTGCCTCCTAATACTTGGATTTGATCTTTTGCAAGCTCTAAAAATTCGACTTCTGAAAAGTCAGCAATGACATCCGGGGTTATATATTCCGCTGGATTCATTACTTCGTAAAGGAGTTGTTCTTTACATGTGGAAACCGAAACCTCACCACCACTGTCTGGGGTTTTAGAAATAATCCCTGTGCCGTCTTCGAACATTTCAACAATTGGCATCCCTACCTTTGAGAGATTTTGTATTTGTTTTTTGTAACCATCGGCATAATATCCACCAGTTACTTGAGCACCACACTCTAGTAGGTGTGCACATATAGTACCTTGACCTAACAGATGCCAATCATCATGTGCCCACTTCAATTCATGTATCATAGGTGCTAAAAACAAGGAAGGATCAGCTACTCGCCCTGTAATAATGACATTTGCTAGTTGCTCCAAAGCGGGAATAATCGCCTCTACTCCTAAATAAGCATCTGCTGAAACAATTTCTGCTTCCACTTCAGAAACTTTCGAACCTGTTTCCCAAATATCAACATTTTCTTTTATGATCTGTTCAAGTACGTTTGAACCAGATACGCCAACTATTTTGAGCCCAGATAAAGACAGGTCAGAAGCAATTTTATTTGTTTCATGTACTGCTGCCTCTGGGTTAGCTGCTCCAATATTAGTAATAAGTGTAACGCCGTATTGTTGACATAAAGGTAATAATTGTACCATTCTTTCATGTAAAAATGGCCCGTATCCTTTTGATGAATCCGCTTTCCTTTTCAGGTTTGCTAATGCAGTTGTTCGTTCAGCTAAACACTCAAGCACTAAATAGTCTAGTTCCCCTTTCTTAATTAAATGAATAGCTGCATCTATTCGATCACCTGCATAACCGGCCCCGGTACCGATACGAATACTTTTCATGGTTTCACCTCTTTGTTTGTTGTTGTCATTATAAATGCAAAAATTGCGCCAACTAAAAAATACGTGAAGACACGGAGGAGTTAGAAGGAGTCTTAAAATTTCTAAATATTTAGAATTAAATTCTAATAATTTTGAAATGGGTTTATAATGAAAAAAGCTTTTAGAAATGAGGTAGTGTAAATGGAGCTTAAAAATATCTTTAATTCTATACAGGATGGTATTTTGGTTATTGATAATCGAGGTATAGTCGTAATGGTAAATAAGGAATATGAAGCGATTACAGGTGTTAAAAAGAACGAAATCATTGGAAAGTATTTAATAGATGTCCGTCCACAAGCGAAATTAGTTAGGACATTAAATGATGAGCAAGTAAGAATTGGCGTTTATCGACAGGTTGGCAATAGAGAGTATTTTGTTGATATGGCACCGATTTACGAAGATGGAAAGGTAATTGGTGCTGTTTCTGTGTGCAAAGGGAAAGAAGAGGTAAATGAGTTACAAAAGGAAATAACCTCGCAAAGAATAAAAATTGAGCAGTTAGAGAGAAAGGTGCATTCAAGTTATCAGGTTCATCATCATTTTGAATCCATAATAGGATTTGACCGTGGATTAACTGAAATGGTGGAGAGCGCCAAAAAAGCAGCAAGTGTCCCATTTTCTGTATTAATAACGGGTGAAAGCGGTACCGGAAAAGAGTTATTTGCACAGGCGATTCATAAGGCGAGTGAGAGAGCTAAGCAGCCATTTGTCCCCATTAATTGTGCAACGATTCCGAAGGATTTAGTGGAAAGCGAACTTTTTGGTTATGAAAAAGGAGCTTTTACAAGTGCAAAAAACGAAGGGAAAATGGGATTATTCGAAATCGCTCACCAAGGTACCTTATTTCTTGATGAAATAGGTGAACTGCCATTATCACTTCAAAGCAAATTATTACGAGTATTACAGGAAGGCAAAATTCGGAAATTAGGCTCGGTGAGAGAACGTTCTATTGATACACGAATTATTGCAGCAACGAATCAAAACTTGCGTGATTTAATAAAAAAAGGATTATTTCGTGATGATTTATTTTATCGGTTTTGTGTCATTCAGTTAAACATTCCTTCTTTGAGACAAAGAAAAGAGGATATTCCTTTGTTATTTAAGCACTTTCTCTTAAATTCAGTTGTTGACATGGAAAATGATATTGAGATGACGGATGAGGTATTAGCTATTCTGCTTGAATATAATTGGCCAGGTAATGTAAGAGAGTTAAAAAATACAGCACAGTACGTTATTAGTATGATGGAAGGGAGGATTTTAAAAAAGGAACATTTACCACAGCACCTTCACCAGAAATCTCTCCAAACATATTCATCGTTTCAACAAATAGAGTCTTTGCCGAAAATGATGAAAAAGATGGAAAGAGACATTATATCAGAAATTTTAAAAGATTATCCTAACGATATGGAAGGGAAAAGAATGGCCGCCAAGAGATTAGGAATTTCGGTAGCAACGCTTTATAACAAATTAAAAACATAACAGGAGGTAAATTATTGAGCATTTGTTATTGTATAAAATATATGGCTGTTGTAAAAGGTTGGGTTTCATTAGGACAGTTCAATTTTCAGATGTGAGAGTTTCTTAGCATTAGGACTAGTATTTTTATTAAAGATTTTTAACAGCAAGTTAAAAATCTCGCTTGACTTATCTTTATTTTCTGAATAATATTGTTATTAAGTTAAGTTTTGAGGTGATTCATCGCCTTATTCATTAAATATTTTTTTCACTGGAATTAATAATTAGTCGAAAAAGGGGGATTTTTGATGAAGGGCAAGTGGTATTTAGGATTACTTAGCTTTGTATTGATCTTATTTTTAGCTTCATGTGGTGGTACTGATGAGTCGAGCGGTGATTCACATTCAGAAGGAGATAGTAGTGATGACAAAGCAACGACAAGTTCTGAACGAAATATCGTCGTAGCCGTTGCACAGAACTTTTTATCAATGGACCCTCAAAATACGGGTGATGCCAATTCTAGAACAGCACAGCGTTCGATGTTTGAAGGGTTATTAGGGCTTGATAAAGATGGAGGCATTATCCATGTGTTAGCAACTGACCATTCGATAAGTGAGGATGGTTTAGAGTATACATTCCAATTGCGGGAAGGTGTGACTTTCCACGATGGAACTGACTTTAATGCAGAAGTTGCAAAGGCAAATATTGACCGGATGACTAACCAAGACAATGGAATTCGAGCAAATCGAAGTTTTGAATTTGTGGATGAAACGATTGTTACAGGAGATTATGAAATTAAAGTTATTTTAAAGAATCCATATAGTTCAATGTTAGATAAGTTTGCTACTTCACAAATGATTAGTAGTGAATCGCTTAAGTTATCCGATGATGAAATTTCTAAGAATCCAATTGGAACAGGTCCCTTTAAGTTTGTTTCTTGGGATCAAGGAAGTTCATTAGTTGTTGAAGCTTATGATAATTATTGGGAAGAAGGTTTACCAAAGGTTGCAGGTGTTGAGTATCGGCCGACACCTGAAAATGGAACTCGATTAGCTTTATTAAAAACGGGTGAGGCAGATTTTATATTTCCATATCCAGAACAAAACATGTCAGAAGCTGATAGCACAGATGACTTTACTGTGGAGCTTACTCCATCAACTATACAAAATTATGTGACGATGAACACTAATAAAGAACCTTTTAATAACCCTAAGGTAAGGCAGGCAATTAATCATGCCATTGATAATGAGGCGTTTATTAATGTCGTTAAATCAGGGTTAGGAAATCCATTGGACTCGATTATTACGAAACAAACGAAACATTATGAGTCTCAAGGTCTATATGAATTTAATCCAGAAAAAGCAAAAGAATTGCTTGCAGAAGCTGGTTATGCAGATGGATTTAACACGACGATTTGGGGAAATACTTCTTCAGATAATATGAGGGCGATGCAATTTATCCAACAACAGCTTGGTGCTGTTGGTATTGAGGTTGAAGTGATGTCAATGGAAGAAGGAACACTTTCGGAGAAGATTTATGGGGCAGAAAATCCAGACGATGCAGAAGTAGACATGTGGTATGTAACCTGGGCGGCTTCTCCTAACGATACTGATCATGCGATTCGTCCCTTATTCTCAAGTCAAATGTTTCCTCCAGCGGGTGCTAATTCTGCTTATTATGTCAATGAAGAAGTAACTGAATGGATTAATGCGGCTCGAACCTCTGCTGACCCAGAAGAGCAGAAGGAATTATATTCAAAGATTCAAAAGCAAATATACGAAGATGCTCCATGGATTTTCTTAGCTGAGGGTGTAGTAAGTGGAGGAAAACGAGCGGAAGTGGACGGTATATATAATTTATCATCAGGTGCGGTTGAAGTACGTGAAGCAGAAATCAAAAAATAAAAAATGCCAAATCAACAAGGGGGAATGGGACAGTGCTTGCTTATATAGGTAAAAGATTATTAGAAACTATTCCAATCCTTTTTGTTGTCTCCATCATCATCTTCTTCTTTACGCATCTAATTCCGGGAGACCCAGCTAGATTAGTAGCTGGTCCGGATGCTTCTTTAGAAGAAGTCGCTCAGATTAGAGCAAATCTT
Organism: Alkalihalobacillus pseudalcaliphilus; assembly: GCF_028610675.1. Lineage (NCBI taxonomy): Bacteria > Bacillati > Bacillota > Bacilli > Caryophanales > Bacillaceae > Alkalihalobacillus > Alkalihalobacillus pseudalcaliphilus. The sequence goes on along the minus strand of NZ_JAQQWS010000003.1, from coordinate 101,346 downwards.
GGATTGGATCAACCAGTTTGGAAGCAATATGGGGATTATATGGGAGGCCTCTTTCGAGGAGATTTAGGGCAATCATTAGTGACAGGCCACGAAGTTTCTTCCATGATAAGTACACGATTTTTACCATCCTTATATTTAACGATTGCTAGTATGGGCTGGGCTTTGCTATTTGGTTTAATCATTGGAACGGTGTCAGCAGTTTTTAAAAATAAATGGCCAGATTATGTCGGTATGATAACGGCTGTTTCAGGTTTATCGCTACCAAATTTTTGGTTAGGGTTATTACTTATTCAGCTATTCTCTGTGCAGTTGGGATGGTTACCAACAGGTGGATTAAATACTTGGCAAGGGTATGTTCTTCCATCAATAGCATTAGGAGCTGGAATTATGGCTATGGTTGCCAGGTTTACACGCTCGGCATTACTAGATACATTAAAGGCTGACTTTATTCGAACTGCAAGGGCAAAGGGATTAAAGGAATCGATCCTTATTCCTAAGCATGCCTTACGTAATTCAATGATTCCAGTTGTGACGATTACAGGTTTACAATTTGGATTTTTATTAGGTGGATCTGTTGTTGTGGAAACCGTATTTAATTTTCCTGGAATGGGGCGTCTTCTCATTGATTCAATTGGATTTAGAGATTATCCGACCATTCAAGCTTTATTATTATTGTTTTCTTTCTATTTTATCATGGTGAATTTAGTGGTCGATTTATTGTATAGCTTGCTTAATCCAAAAATAAAATATGCTACATAAGGAGGGGGTTAAGAATGAGTCAAATACAAATGGAGCCAAACCATTCAAACGTATCCTATCAAGAATCCCCTTCGTATTCACCTTTAAAACAGTTTTGGAAAAAATGGTGTAAGCAAAGGGTTGCATTTATAGCGAGTTTATTTATTTTATTATTAGTATTTGTAGCTATTTTGGGGAATTGGTTAGCGCCACATGATCCATATGAGCCAAACTATAGCAATATTTTAAGTGGTCCAACTACGGAAAACTTTGCCGGGACAGATGAATATGGACGGGATATATTTAGTCGTTTGATCGTTGGTACTAAAATTTCACTTGGTGTAGGGTTAATCTCGATTCTTGCAGGTGGAATTATTGGAACGTTTCTTGGTCTAATCAGTGGCTATTTTGGGGGCAGATTAGATAGGTTCATCATGCGAGGGAGTGACATTATGTTTGCATTTCCTGATATTTTACTGGCGATTGCAATCATCGCGATTTTAGGACCAGGATTAATAAATGTCGTCATTGCTCTTTCTATCTTTTCTGTACCAAGCTTTGCTAGATTAGTACGAGGAGCTGCACTTGAAGCGAAGCAAGCAGAATACGTTGAAGCAGCACAGTCAATTGGTGCATCAAGTTATCGAATTATTTGGAAGCATATTTTACCTAGTAGTATGGGTGAATTACTTGTGTTTTGCTCGATGAGAATGGGAAATGCGATTCTAGCAGCTGCAACCTTAAGCTTTTTAGGTCTAGGAGCAAGTCCGGAAACGCCAGATTGGGGAGCGATGCTTAGTATGGGTAGGGATTATATTAGTAGTGCTTCACATGTTGTTTTGTTCCCAGGATTAATTTTGTTTTTAACAGTGCTTGCATTTAATCTTGTGGGAGATGGTTTACGGGATGTATTTGACCCGAAGTCTTCTTAAGGGGGAGTGGAGATGGAGAATTTGTTAGAAGTGGAGCATGTCACAGCTCAATTTATACAAAATGATCAACCCCTCACAGTCATTCACGATATTAGCTTCCATGTTCAAAAAGGGGAGATCGTTGGGTTAGTTGGTGAAAGTGGCAGTGGAAAAAGTGTTACTTCTTTATCGATTATGAAATTATTTAAGGGGACAACAGGTTCGATTCGTTCTGGCTCAATTAAATATAAAAATGAAGTGATTTCAAACTATAATGAAGCAAAACTGAGAAAACTACGTGGTAAACAAATTTCGATGATTTTTCAAGAACCAATGACGTCACTTAATCCAGTGATGAAAATAGGGGAACAAATTACAGAGGTCATTCGATTACATACTTCACATGGTAAAAAAGAAGCAAAAAAACATGCCGTTACGATGTTAAAGAAAGTAGGGATTTCAAGAGCAGAGGAAGTGTTGAATGAGTACCCACATCAACTATCTGGGGGCATGCGTCAGCGGGTTATGATTTCAATCGCATTGGCTTGCAATCCAGAGCTTCTTATTGCCGATGAACCAACAACGGCATTAGATGTGACAATCCAAGCTCAAATTTTAGAGTTAATGAAGGAAATACAGACGGATTTGGGCATGTCGATTTTGCTCATTACCCATGATTTAGGTGTTGTATCAGAAATGTGTGACCGTGTCATTGTTATGTATGCAGGTCGTATTGTGGAGGAGGCTCAAGTAGATGCATTATTTGACAATCCTAAGCATCCATACACACAAGGTCTGATTCGGTCAATTCCACAATTAGGAGAAAAAATTGATAGTCTGTTTAGTATTCCTGGTCAAGTCCCGCCGCCTTCTCAGATGCCAAAAGGCTGTAAGTTTGCTCCGAGATGTCACAAGGTGATGTCGATATGTAGTGAAAAGGAACCTCCACTAATGACTGATGAGAAAGGCGGACGTTGCAGCTGCTGGTTATATGAGGAGGACCAAGATGACTGAACGATTATTAGAGGTTAAATCTATAAGTAAAACGTTTGAATTAAATCGAGGTCCTCTTAAGAAAAAAGCATTACTACAAGCAGTTTCTGATATTTCTTTAACGATTTATAAAGGAGAGACTTTTAGCTTAGTAGGGGAAAGTGGATGTGGTAAATCAACAACCGGTCGATTATTAAGCCAATTGATAACGCCGGATACAGGTGAAGTCTGGTTAGAAAATCAGAAGTTGTCCGACTTAAATAAAAAGCAATTAAAGCCTTTTAATCGAAGAGTTCAAATGGTGTTTCAGGACCCGTATGCATCCTTAAATCCACGCATGAAGGTCATGGATATTCTGGCTGAACCGGTAGATGTGCATATGAAGTTATCGAGAAAAGAAAAGGAAAAAATGATTTTTGACATACTAGATATCGTTGGTTTAAGTAAACTTTCTGCTTATAAATATCCGCATCAATTTAGCGGAGGGCAACGACAAAGAATTGGCATTGCTAGAGCATTAATCTTAAAGCCAGATCTTATTATTGCCGATGAACCAGTATCTGCATTAGATGTATCCATTCAATCACAAATATTAAACCTCTTTAAAGAGTTGCAGTCAGAATTTCAGTTGGCTTATTTGTTTATCTCACATGATTTAAGTGTTGTGGAGCATATAAGTGATCGAGTAGCAGTTATGTACCTAGGTAAGATCGTAGAAATGGGTTTAAAGGAGGAAGTATTTCAAAACCCGAAGCACCCATACACAAAAGCCTTATTGTCTGCTGTTCCTGTTATTGGTGACCGTTCTAAAAAAAGAGAGAGAATTGTATTAAGAGGTGATTTACCTAGTCCTGTAAATCCACCATCAGGTTGTACATTTCATACAAGATGTCCATATGTGATGGATGTTTGTAAAAGCAAGTCACCTCACTTGAGTGAAGTCCAACAAAAGGTATCCTGTCATTTATTTGATTAGGTTGGGCTATAAAAAAATTAAACTTTAGATCAGCCATTTATCAAAGGTTTTTACCCTAACAATCAGTTGTCATAACTAATTGTTAGAAGTTATTGATAGATAAATACAAGGAAAAAGGAGAGTGTAAGAAATGAAAGTAGGTTTAAGCTCTTATAGTTTAGTAAAAGCAATCAATGCAGGGGATTTGACGATTTTAGAGGCTATTCAATGGGTGGCTGATAATGGTGGAGAGCATATGGAGCTTGTCCCTTATGGATATACGGTGGTTGATAATTGGGAATTAGCGACACAAATTAAAGAAAAAGCGGCAAGTGTTGGCATTGAACTTTCTGCTTATTGTATGCCTGCGAATTTTATTCAGGCGACGGAGGAGGAATTTCAAGAAGAAGTAGCTCGCATTAAAGGTCATATTGATGTCGTAAATCATATGGGAATTAAAGTTTTACGTCATGATGTCACAGCCTTTACTTTACCAAAAGAACACACGACGGTTCACTATTTTGATGACCATTTTGATGAAATTGTAAGAGGCAGTCAGTTAGTTGCTGATTATGCACAGCAATACGGGATGGTGACAACGATAGAGAATCACGGTTTTAATGTACAATCAAGCGATCGTGTTCAACGTGTTTTACGTGCTGTTCAACGAGAGAATTTTAAAACGACATTAGATATCGGTAATTTCCTTTGTGCAGATGAGGATCCATTAGTAGGGGTGAAGAAAAACCTTTCGGATGCTGCGACGGTTCATTTTAAAGATTTTTATATTAGGCCTTATTATGAAAATCCAGGCGAAGGTGAATGGTTCCGTACTGTCAATGATAATTATTTACGAGGGGCTATCGTTGGACACGGTGAGTTACCGATACGAGAAATTATTCGACTTTTAAAAGAGAATAACTATGACGGTTACATCGTTGTTGAATTTGAAGGGATGGAAGATTGTTTTGTTGGTTCTCGTATAGGGATGAATAATGTGAAAAGACTTTGGGATGAAGTAACCGTCGAAGGTTGGAAAACAGTTATTCAAGGAGTGAAGTAATTGATGATAAAGGTAGTGATTATTGGTCTAGGTACGATTTCGGATATGCATGCTAAATCCTATATAGCCAATCCAGAGGCTGAGCTTTACGGTGTATGTGATGTGAATAAAGAAAGAGCTCATACGGTCGCAACGAAATATAAGATTCAAAAAGTGTATATGAATGCAGACGAAGTGTTTGCCGATCCGAATGTTGAGGCAGTTAGTATTTGTACGTGGAATCATACACACGCTGAATTAGCGATAGCTGCTATCAGAGCTGGGAAACATGTGCTTGTAGAAAAACCGGTAGCGATGACGGTAAAAGAAGCAGAAGAAATTAAAGCGGCTGTGGATAACAGTAACGTAATGTTACAAGTCGGCTACGTCAGAAGATTTGCAGAAAATGCACAGGTACTTAAAGCTTTTATAGATCAAGGTAAATTAGGAGATATTTATTATGCAAAAGCTTCTTTATTAAGAAGAATTGGTAACCCGGGTGGGTGGTTTGCGGATAAAGAGCGTTCTGGTGGTGGTCCATTAATTGATTTAGGCGTTCACATTATTGATGCTTGCTGGTATTTGATGGGCAGACCAAAGGTGAAATCAGTCACGGGTCACGTATATTCATCGATCGGAAACCGTTCAAACATCCAGAACTTAGACTTTTATAAAACGGCTGACTATGATGCATCCGTCAACTCAGTGGAAGACTTAGCGAACGCCTTGATTACCTTTGAAAATGGCAGTTCATTAATGGTTGATACCTCTTATTCCTTACATCTTAAGAAGGACCAAATTGCTTTACAGCTTTTTGGTACAAAAGGGGGAGCAGAGCTCGAGCCTCATTTAACACTCGTAACGGAAGAGAATAATACGATCATTAATATTGATCCACAAATTAATCAATCAACATTTGATTTTGATGGAGCTTTCCAAAATCAAATTAATGCCTTCATTGGAGCGATTCAATCAAATGGACCTTCACCAGCCCCGATTGAGGATGGTGTAGAATTGATGAAAATGATTGAAGGTATTTATCAAGGAGTGGGACAAAAAGACGAAGTAAAATCATAGTTGACATGGAGGTACATGACCTATAAAGGCATGTACCTTTTACTATATTTAGGGATTTATTTCCTATATAATAAATAGAGATAATATGGAATGAAGGAGAGTAAGGATGTTGAAGCATGATCAATTATATATTAAGCATCAGAACAAACACTGGGTATATGAGATTATCAAAACAAAAGAACCAATTACCAAGCCTGATATTGTTAAAATAACGAAAATGAGTGCGACATCAATTAATCGGATTGTGAATGAATTAATATCAGAAGATTTGATTTACGAGCGGGAAAATGCAACTAAAACCGTTGGTAGAAATGCAGTTTTTTTGCAAATTAATCGTTTGGCCCGCTATTCGATCGGAATTGAATATGATATGAAGATCATTCGAATTGGTATGATTAATTTAAAGGGTGAACTAGAACATTTAAAGGAGCACCCTTATCAAGTGAGAGAGAATTCAGCTGGTGCCTTAAACGTAACTATTCAATTGATTGAGTCAATTTTAATAGAAAATAATATTGATAAAAAGAGGGTGCTAGGTATAGGGGTTGGCTTGCCTGGTTATATTGACGAAAAAAATGGTCGTGTCGTCCATTCTGATCAACTTTTGTGGGATCATATAGAAATGACTAAATTCCTCTATGAAAAAACAGGTTTACCTACGGTTGTAGACAATGAATTAAAGATGCAGGTAATGGCTGAAAAGAATGTGGAGCAAATGGATGATGGGGATACGATGATTCTGGTTGGTATTGGGTCTGGTATTGGGTCATCTGTTTTTATTAACGGTGACATTTATCGTGGAAGTTCAAATAAGGCAGGAGAGATTGGCCATAGTATAGTTAATCCAAATGGTCATATTTGTAAATGTGGAAAGGTAGGATGTCTAGCTTCTTATATTTCTGAACGGTCACTTATACAACAGGCAAAGATGGGTATGGATGTAGCAACTGTAGAAGATTTAGTTATCCGTTATGAAGAGAAACATCCATTAGCAAGATCGATTATGAACCAAGCGATTACCTATTTAGCGATTGGAATAGGTAATATCTTTACAACGTATGATCCTAAAATCGTCGTGATAGCCGGTCACTTTTTTGAGTATTTCCCAAAATTAAAATTAGAATTTGAGCTTAAATTGAGCCAATATTGTCACCAAGAAGAAAATCAAATTTTAAAATACTCAACTTTAAAACAAAAGGGTGTCGTTCTTGGAGCGGGAATTGTTGCAGGTGAACATTTCTTGCAATTGGAACAATTTAGTTAAATTACATGTTGGTGGATATTGTAGAATGAAAGCTTTGAACGATATAAGAAGATAATTATATCATCATGTTAATATATAAGGATTTCGGTGGATGGAATGAAGGAAGAATTCATGTTTTTGACAGAGCTTTTTATCGTAATCGTGGGATCGCTCGTATTAATGTATGTTTTTCATTGGCTTATGAAGAAATGGCTCAGAGTAGAGAGAGGCTTTTTTTCTGAGAAGCATGTGAATGAAAAACATAAGAAGATTGAATCTAGAATTAGAGTATTTTTTATAATCTCCATGCTTTTTGTATTAGTTCTAAACATTTCATTGGGAGAGGATGAGCAAATGTGGACGGTTGAGCCTTTGTTCATTTTTGCTCTCTTTATTATTGTCATTGAAGGTTTCAGAGCACGGATCGAGTGGAGATATACGTCTAATCGGAATGAAGCTCTCTTTACATTATGTAGATTATTATTTTTGTTAGTCATAATAGGTTCACTTTTGCTAACAAGTTTTTGGCGCTTTTATTAATAGTATAAAAACCGCTAATTTTGAATGTTGCTTTAAAATTAGCGGTTTTTTTGCTTAGTTAGCCGTGCGGTCCAAAAACCACCCAATCAAGTGTTCTAACCTTTTTAAACGGTGTTTCGGTTTGCCGGAGCGAGATAAGTCATGGTTTTCATCTGGAAAGCGGACAAATTTCGTTTCGACACCAAGTCGTTTTAAGGCAATATACCACTGCTCCGCCTGTTCCATTGGACAGCGTAAATCTTGTTCGCTGTGTAAAATGAGTATCGGTGTTTTGACATTACGAGCATAATGGAGCGGCGATAATTTTATTAAACGTTCATAATCATTCCATAGGTCGGCATGTCCATGCTGCCATTCAGTAAAGAAGAAACCGATGTCACTTGTTCCGTAAAAGCTATGCCAGTTACAAATACTACGTTGGGTAACAGCCGCTTTGAAACGATTCGTACGTGTCACGATGACATTAGTCATATAACCTCCATAGCTTCCTCCAGTTACGAATAATTGTTCTTTATCAATAAAATTGTAATGTTCGAGGGCATAATCAAGTCCAGCGATAATATCAGCATAGTCCATACCGCCGTAATCACCAATAACGGCATTAACGAAGTCATGGCCGTAGCCTTGACTACCACGAGGATTTGTATAAAGGACGAGATACCCTTTTGCTGCCATGACTTGCATCTCATGATGTAAACCGTTACCATATGCTGTTGCTGGACCACCATGTATCTGTAAGATGAGAGGGTATTTTTTTCCTGCCTTAAATCCATACGGTTTAAGAAGCCACCCCTCTATTTCCTTTTCATCTGTACTTTGATAAGTGAATGGTTCTGGTTCGCTTATAAATACTTCTTCAAAAAATGTTTGATTCCAATGGCTCAAATTTTGTTCAAGGGTTTGCGATTCAAGGTTGATTTTTACAAGTTTACCAGTCTCAGTCGGCGTCTCGATAACAGCAATTGCTATTTTTTGATTGATAAGATCAAACGAGGTGATAGAAGCTGGTGCTGGAGTAAGTGGTTTAGATACGTGCCCGTGTAAATCGACTTTAAATAATAAACAGTCGCCACCAATCGTTGCACTAAAATATATACCTTCACTTGTTTCATCCCAAATTAATCGGAAGTCCCCCGAGTCATAACGGGCATCAATGCCGACAAGATTACCTACCGTATAATCAAAGTCTTTTGTTAACCTTGATAGTTTACCAGTTTCTAATGAAAGGAGAAGAACTTCATTGTTACCTTGGCTTCTCTCACCACGAGTATGACCAATAAAAGCTAGCCACTTCCCGTCTGGTGAAACAGAAGGGGCAGCTGTTGTTCCTTTACCTTCATATAGATTTTTTTCTGTTTTCGTTGATAGATCATAATACCAAATAGAAGGGAGGTAACCCCACTCTTTATCTGCCGCTTTTGTAGCCACATAAAACAAGCCAGTACCATTACTAGAGAAACGTGGCTGTGAAAAGTCATACTCACCTTCTGTTAGTTTTGTATAGCTATTTTGTTTGAGGTCATAGAGATAAATGTGATTCCGCTTATCACTAAGGATGCCTACTCCATCCGCTTTATAACGAAGTCTTGTAATGACTTTGACGTCACTTTCTTCTTTCTGATCTTCCTTTTTGTCCTCATTTGGCCACTCCCCAGAAATCGTTAAAGCGAGTGATTGTCCATCTGGTGAGAACTCAAAGTTAGATATACCTTGGTCAACATCGGTTAAAGCAATGGCTTCACCGCCTAAAGTGGAAATTTTCCATACTTGATTCTTGCCCGTACGATTAGAGAGGAAAGCCACTGATTGCCCATCTGGAGACCACTTTGGACTCGTATCTTTAATTAAGGTATCTTTTGAAAAATATGTAGTTAATGGGATCTCGTTCCCTTCTAAGTCTACTAAATAGAGCGAGGAAGCATAGCCGTCTTTTTCTTGGTCAACGACTGTGCGCACATAGACGATTTTATCTTTTTTGGGAGAAACTACTGGATTTCCTACAAAGGTCAGTTTACATAAATCTTCAATAGTGATAGGGCGTTTTGACATGATAAAGCCTCCTTAGATATTTTATTATAGGATAAAAACATCATAAACATTTCGGAGAGCGAAGTAAATAGAATTGTTCGACATTTTGTTATTTTACAAAATTATCTATGACGGGGAATAATGTTGATTATTAGTTGAACAAAGAAAGGCGAAGGGTATAAGAGGAGAGGTGTCAAGTATGGGGATTAGTAGTTAAAGGAGTGTGAAGGCAACAACATAAGGTGTTGTGAAGTGAGGGAGGGAGTTGTAGTCAAAAGTGTATGAGGACAAAGAAAATAAGTATGGAAGAGCTTAAATGGTCGTTAAATCGGTCAAAGTCCTGAATGAATCCTTAAACGAGTAGGTCAAGTAGTGTCACGCTCATGAAAAAGCCTGATCCTCCATCTTAGAGAGTCAGGCTAGGATTTTAGTACTTTATTATGGATTCGTCGCCCACAATCCAGCGGTTTTCAGGAATACGCGTGGATGAAGCTTTAATTGAGCTACGATTAACTCGGCTAAGTCTTCAGGTTGCATGGCTTTTTCTGGGTTACCGTCTGTTAGGTTATTTTCAAAGGCTAAATCTGTTGAGACAGTACTTGGGGTTAGTGCAGAGACTCGTACATTATGTTTACGAACTTCTAGCATTAATGATTCCGTTAAACCCATTACAGCAAACTTAGAAGCACTGTACGCACTTGTTACAGGAGCTCCCTTTGTACCAGCCGTTGAACTAATGTTAATAATATCGCCAGATTTTTTATCGAGCATTTCTGGTAAAGCGAGTCGAGTCGCATTATAAACCCCTTTTAAGTTAACATCGATAATGCTCTGCCATTCTTCAGGAGATAGGTCTAAGAAACCTCCGAATTTAGCAATTCCGGCATTATTAATTAAAATATCAATTGTACCTAGGTCATTTCTAATATGGCTGAAAGCAGCTTCCATAGCTGCTAAATCGCTAACATCTGCAGCAGCTGCAGATACGTTAATGTCATATTGATTAAGCTCTTCTGCCACTTTCTCAAGTTTTTCCATAGTTCGTCCAATAAGTCCAATATGAATACCTTCAGCAGCAAGTGCGAGAGCTGTTGCTCGTCCAATTCCTCTTCCAGCACCAGTTATAAGGGCTGTTTTACCTCGTAAGTCTTGCATAACGTCAACTCCTAAAAAACAAGATAGTGGTTATTATACATAGTGTTCGTTGAATTGTCTGGTTTCATGCCTATGAAATTACCTTGAAGAGATAATGAGTAGAAACAAAGTGAGAATCGTTAATTAGGATACTTTTTTTTCATGTGTTCTATTGTAGATGAAATGAGTTTTTTGATAACATCAGGATTTACGTCTGCTAGTTTATTAATATATACACATGATTTTCCTGTTGTATGTTTTCCTAATTCTGCCAATAAAGGCTCTCGATTTGGATCATCGGGTGCAAAGTAAAGACTAATCTTGGCTTTTCTAGGTGAGAAACCAGCAAGAGGAGCATCGCCCTCATGGCCTGATTCATAGCGGTAGTGATAAGAACCAAAACCGATAATACTCGGCCCCCACATTTTCGCTTCAAAACCAGATACTTCTTCATACATTTCTAGTAACTTAAATGCATCCGCTTGTTTTTTAGGGCTCTCAACAGATTCAATAAACTCAACAACACTACGGTCTGTTTCTTTTGTTTTTGGCTTATACATTTTAATGCCCCTTTCTTTATTGTTCAATTAACTTCTCTCAAAGCATAACGATTTCTTGCTAATGTTACAACTCGTATGGAAGTGAGGAAGAATGATAATTGAAAAATGCTAACCTAAATAGTAAGCTCTTACCTAAAGTTTTCTGTGATGTGAGAATAGATTATTTTATTTCTTATTATTATCTAATACATAGCTCACGATAAAGTGTATAGCAATGACTGTTAGAATAAATGAAAGATATGTATCATTAGTATCAAAATATGTTCCTATTATCATAAAAATTAAAAATGATAAGAAAACTAATAAAATTAAATATAGACCGACTTTACTCAAAAAATTCGCACCTCCCTGTATGCATACAAATCATAGTATTCCTTGTTATTTTTTATTTTCCTGCATAATATCGCCCATAAGTCACTTTTTTTCAAAACGAATATTATAGAGCTTAATCCCTCAACGCCATGAACAAATATGAAAGTAGTAGCGACTATTTAAAAATCTGGCACTGTTGCAACTCCATCACCAGAGTCGCACGCTCATAAAGGGGCATTGTCCTGTTAAGATGGATACCCAACTAACTTCAAGGCACAAACTATCATCCCTAAGCAACTTCCATACAAAAAAGCAGGAATTTCTATAATAAATGTTGAAACTATTAAAAAGACCGTTCTGTCTGTTGGGTCGGATAGAAAAGAAATGGGGGATATATCATGAGTGAGAGTGTAATTGTAGAAAGAAAAGAAGCGATTGCTATTGTATATTTAAACGAGCCAAAATCTCTGAATGCAATTGGTCATCAATTAATAAAGGGGTTAACCAATACGTTCAAAGAACTAGAAGAAGACGACTCAATAAAAGTCATTGTATTAGCAGGAAAAGGGAACTCATTTTGTGCAGGTGGTGATATCAAAATGATGGCCAACGATAGCTTGAGTCCACTTGAGACGAAACAACTTATTGATGATTTCACCGGCATTGTTTCTTACATGAGAAAAATGAAAAAAGTTATCATCGCTGTTGTTCATGGTTATATAGCGGGAGCGGGGATTAGTTTGGCTTTAGCATCTGACTTGATTTTAGCTGAGGAAAAAAGTCGTTTTGTCTTATCATTTAAAAATATCGCCTTAGTACCTGATTTAGGGTTGCATTATCATTTGCCTAGAATTGTCGGAGAACTTAAGGCAAAAGAGTGGATGATAAGAGGTGTAAACTTGAATGCTGAAGAGGCAAAAAAGGAAGGGCTTGTCAGTGAGGTCTTGAAGCAAGAGCAAATGTTTGAACGTGCTTTTGAATTAGCTTTAGAGATTTCAAATGGACCAACGCAAGCCTTTACTTATTCAAAACAGCTTATCCATGAGTCCTTCGATGCTTCTTTTGATGAGGTCATACAAAAAGAAAATGCGACGCAAATGCTTATGAGAGGGACAATGGATCACCGAGAAGGCATTCAGGCATTTATAGAGAAACGTCAACCAAAGTTTGTCGGGAAATAAGCGGAGTCAGTCACAGTGCCCAAGTTTTCCTATGTTCACCATGTATTCATATAATTTTGGAAAAACTAGAAATCTACTAATTGATATTGGGTGTTGTTAATTCTTGTTGCTCTTGAAGGTATTTTAGCAGCCGATCATGCTTTAGTTATTACGACAATTGTGAAACATTTACCAGATAAACAAAGGAAAAAAGCTTTATTTTATGGATTAGCTGGTGCGTTTGTATTCCGATTCGCGTCACTTTTCTTAATTTCCTACTTAGTCCATATTTGGCAACATCGAACCTTTCTCATTCTCCTACAAAAGATGAAGTTCGAATGTCGCAGAGCAAGCACGTACAAAACCTTTAATAAAATAATAAAAGTAGCCGTGATAAACCTTGATTTATCCGGTTTTTTAATTGAATTCAGTTAGGGATTTGGTTTGTTCATAAAAATTCCACGTGCTCATGCTCATTCATATAAGTCATATAGACTGTCCTTAAGAGGCTTTTTTCCCAGTTTTATTTATACCAAAAAGTAGGGTTTTGCTCTTTAACAGGTGGCTCTTCATGCAATTTGAAATTAGGCATCCTAATTGGAACTATACTCTCGATTTGATTTTGATTCTTGTTCTTTTCATACGATTTTTTGTGTGAGAAGTGCTCTAATTAATGGGTAAGTACGAACCCTAGCGGAGGGAATGGGGGCCGACTCCTGCAGGAGGAAAGGGCAGGCTGAGCTAACTTGCGTAAGCAAGTTAGCTCAGCGCCCGCCTGCGGAAAGAGTGCCCCCATTCCGGAGCGATCTTCGGAGAAGAGCACATCGCCTTTAGGGTAACTTTCACACAAAAAGAGGAAATCCTGTTGCAATAGGGAATTCATAAATACCACATCAATAAGGAGGGGTTTGTTTGAAAATTGCACAAGAGGTACTAGATTTCCATGGCTTATCAAGTGAAGAGGGTTTTCTTGCATTTATGTATCAGCTTAAAAAAGAGACATTAGCTCAAGTACTTGAAATGTCTTTCACAGAAATTAGCTTTGATCGCTTAGTGATGACGATGCCCGTAGGACCTAAAACACACCAACCGGCAGGGATTTTACATGGAGGAGCTTCGGTTGCTTTGGCGGAAACAGCGGCCAGTGTGGCAACGGCTATCCAAATTGATTTAACGAAATTTAATCCCGTTGGACTTGAAATCAATGCGAATCATCTCAGAAGTAAAAAGGATGGAATCGTAACAGCAACGGCAATTCCTCTACATAAAGGTCGATCAACGATGGTTTGGGATATTAAGATAACAGATGAGCAAGAGCGATTAGTCTGTGTTTCACGGTGCACGATGTCTATATTACCTAAGGAATAATGGGAGAAAGAAGGGGTAAAGGAGTGCAAGGGTATAACGTTTTAATGGTTTGCAACAAGGGTATGACGGAATTGTTAATGTGCAGCGAATAAAGAATCCATATAAAGGCTTGAGTAATCTAGTTGGTGGGAAAATTGAACATGGAGAGGATGGATTAGAAGCTGCTTACCGGGAACTCTTTGAGGAAACAGGTATATCTAAAACAAATATCACCCTCCATCATTTAATGGATTTTAGATACTATTTTCATCAATGTTATGTCGAAGTTTATGTTGGACGTTTAAATAATGAAGTAACGGTTTCAGGTGATGAACAGATATTATACTGGTCTGATTTGAATCAAGACTTTTTCGATATGTCCGTCTATGCTGGTGAAGGTAACATAGGTCATATGATTGAGCAAGTGAATTTGATTAAGGAAAAAATTCTAACTGATAGTCTTCCTCTTTCTCAAAAGTAGCCATACTTTCATCAATACTGTATTCGCAGAAAAAACGCTTAGGATTTTTCCAGGCGTTTTTTCTCAGGTGTTTATCAGATATTTACTTGAAATGGTTCAAACTTGCTCAAAACTCAAGCCTTCTTTTTTATACGTTTGCAGCATCGTTAAGAATGCTTGAACTTGTGGAAGTTGTAAGGAATGTTCATCATATGAAACCCATGTCTCGCGGTAGATCGTTTCCCCTTTTTTTTCTAAAGGAATAAACGTATACTCCTCTTCATTTAGACCTGTCATCGCCAGTCCGGGCAGGACAGTTTTACCAATTCCATTAATAAGGAGCTGCTTGGAGGTTTCCATTTGATCGACTTTTATTTTTGCTTTAGAGAGGTATTGTGGATTTTTGATTAACCATTCTTGAACGATTAAATGAAAGCTAGAGTCCGTTTGAAATTCTATCATTGGTTTTGGCGATTCAGGTTTTGACTTTTTTTCAATTAAAAATAAAGGGTCCTTAAGTAATAGAAAGCTATCCCCTATAGGTGGTTTTTCTCCACGGATGATTTGAAGATGGAAATGGTGAACGGAATGGATAATATCGCTAGAATGACCACTCATGAGCTCTAGTTGTACCTTGGGATAAGAGTGGAAGAATCGCTGTAAAAGAACGGGTAATAGATGTTGAGCTACAGTGGAGGAGACACCTAAAGACAACGTGCCTCCAACTTCATCTGATTCTGAAGCGAGTGAAAGGGCGACCTTTTTTTCTTGATCGACAACGCTTCGGGCGAACTGTAAAACCTTTTCTCCACTTGGAGTTATAAGGAGTTGTTGGGAAGTTCTTATGAATAATGTTTTTCCCCATTCCTGCTCGATATTTTTAAGACGTTGGCTTACAGCTGGTTGTGAAACAAGCAGAAGTTTGGATGCTCCTCGTACGGTTTTGGCTTCTTCAAGGGCAACGAGCAGGCGATAATCATCAATTTTCATGGTGATTTCCTTTCTGTATAAGTTTTTCTTATTGTATTGTATTGAAAATTTGTATTATTCTTATTCTCTCATGTTTCGTACAATAACACTAGGAAGAGTTGGTGGAAATGAAAGGAGTATGATTATGAATAACGAACAAATCAAAAAAGATGTGCAGGAACAATTCGGTAAGAATGCTCAAAACTATGTAACGAGTCAATCACACGCAAAAGGAAAGGATTTGGGTAAGTTATTAGAAATTAGCGAGTGCAAGAGTAACATGAGTGTACTTGATATTGCAACAGGTGGTGGTCATGTAGCCAATGCTTTAGCCCCACTTGTTAAACATGTAACGGCGCTTGATTTAACGAAAGAAATTTTAAAAGCTGCTGAGTCTTTTATTACTAGTAATGGTATTAAGAATGTTAGTTTTATAGAAGGTAGTGCAGATGAATTGCCATTTGATGAAGCTGTCTTCGATATGATAACGTGCCGAATTGCCGCGCACCATTTCCCTGAGGTCCACTCCTTTTTAAAAGAAGCTTATCGAGTGCTGAAGCCTGGCGGAATTTTTTTATTAATTGATAATGTTGCACCAGAACAAGACGACTTTGATCACTTTTACAACTGGGTTGAAAAAGCACGTGACTATAGTCATCAAAGAGCTTACAAAAAATCGGAATGGTTGAGGATGACAGAGGAAGTTGGATTTGAATTAAGGGAAATGCATCGTTTTGAAAAGGATTTTCATTTTGAGACGTGGTGTGAAAAGATGTCTGTTTCTGTTGATAAGAAAAAGGAATTAACTAATATATTCTTGAAAGCATCAGGAGAAGTGAAAAAGAAATTCTTGGTCAGAGATGATGATAGCGATCAAATTGAATCATTTCAAGGGCAATCAATCCTAATGAAGATGTTTAAGGTTTGAATTGTGGTGACGTTAGGAGGAAAAATCGATGCTGAAAAGAAAGTACGGAAATCGAGCGAATTGGGGTAGGGTACTGGAACGTCATTATCAGCAGAGCTTGGAAAAGGAGGGAGAGTTATTGTGATTCTAGGACTACATCATGTTCAGATTACGATACCAAAAGGAACAGAGGAAATGGCTCGGGCTTTTTATTGTGATGTATTAGGCTTAGTGGAAAAGGAGAAACCAGAATCTTTACAAGGTAGAGGGGGATTCTGGCTAAGTGCTGGTCATCAAGAGGTTCATGTTGGTACCGAGGACGGTGTTGAAAGGTTAGATACCAAAGCACATATTGCTTATTTGGTAGAGGATATCGAGTATTGGAAAACGTGTTTAAAGAAGAAGAAAATTGACATGCTAGATTCAATTCCTATTCCTGGCTATAAACGTTTTGAATTTAGAGATCCATTTGGTAATCGGGTTGAGATGATACAAATGATAAACTCTAGTACTGATTGATGTATGGGCGTGACTAGCTAATTCTATATGAGAGTTACTTAGGGCGATAGTTCGTGCCTTGAAGTTAGCCTGGTCATCGGTTTCCTTGAGTAACTGACACGTAGGTGTTTAATGTGCAGATACTGAGGCGGAACCACGTACAATAAGCATAAAGGGGCGTTTAATGTGCAGATACTGATGTCAAACTTTGGAGTAACTACACAAAAAGGCTGAACATGTCAGTTACTCGAAGGGCATGATGTCACAATGAGCTCTTGAGCTTAATGATTAGTCGTAACCTGTAAAACTGGAAGTGAACTTGGCGAGATTTAGTTCATCACTCAATGAACTTTATACAAAAACCTGCATGGTGGAGCCAAAACTGCTCCACCACCAACAAAGATGAAAGTGGTGTTTGGAACTTTAACTGTTGGCACGTCATTCAATTAGTTTTTGTTCATTAAATGAATAGTGTTAGATTGCCCACATGGAAATGTGTTTTTTATTTGATGAAATATTTGTATGAACATTTGCTTGGTAAGAATGGGGAGAAGCCTGTTAGAAACAGAGCCTCTGCCATGGCTTGATAGCCACAATCGTTTGGGTGCTGACCATCACAGGATAGATAGTTGTGTAAATAACTCTTAAAGAGAGAATAAGTATCAACGATTTGTACTTGTTTATTTAATTCAAGCGCATACAAGCTTTTGTTGAATTTTTGGATAATAGAGTCAAAAATGGCCACATTTTCATAAGGGTTATATAGATTAAATATTCGGATCATATAAGGTTTCGGGCACATTTTTTTTATTTTAGTGATGGTGGAAATGATTGCTTGTAAACAGTGGAATACTTGTTGGCTCACACTCTGTAGAGGTGCCAATGAACCAAAGATTTGAGCTTTTTCAAATGCATCTAAAAAGTCGCGACTACCTGCCGTAATAGTGATGATGTCTGCTTGATATATTTGTTTTTCGTACATTTTGTTACAGTTAATCATTTTAAAAAGTTGTTGAGTGGTCGAGCCTGTCTTAGCAATCATACATATTTGAACAGGTCGATTGAGTGTTTCTGCAACAAATTGAGAATAAGGTCTTACAAATCCTAAGTAGTCACCATTCCGATTACGGGAGGAACCGATTCCTACGGTAAGTGAATCGCCAATTGCTACATATTGAATCATTTGAAAAATCCCCTTTTTCTATTAAACTATTCGGAGCAGGACAACAGAGTAACGGCGCTTGTCCGTAGCCAAAAAATATTGTACTGGCAGGAATTTGTTCGCCAATAAGAGAATACTATGGAAAAGTTAATAGAAGAGGTGAGCCATCATTGATTCGCAAAAAGGGGTTCTATATGATTGTTGGTATTGTTAGTATCATGATTATTTTCGATACTTTCTTTTTTAAAGGTGAACTAGAGTTTAAGGAAGAAGCTATTCCTGAAGACGCCTTGGTAATAAATGGTTATGTTGTGGCGAAAAGATTCAGTTCTGTGTGGATAAGTGAGGAGCCTGTTCCCTTTTTCAAGCGAGTAGCTGGGTTTCTTAAAGGAAACTATGGGAGTTCAACGATTATTGTCACAAAGCATGAGCACTTTGAAGGTAGTGGTAGTTTAAGGAGTTTGAGTGTGAATCAGCCAATTCGAGTTTACGGTGATTATTTACGAGAGTCGTTCCCAGGTCAAATTTCTGCCTATGGAATAAAGGAGATTGAATAACGAAAACCACTGCCTGTACAATGATGTCTCAGACAGTGGTTTTTAAATTGAACGTAACGGTAATGATGCAAGCTTGAAAGCTTAACCAATTAATACATGATCCTCAGGATAACCAACTTTATTAGACTTTTTCTTAGTTGCTAATGCATAAGCAAGTGTTAGTGGTCCGAGACGCCCTACAAACATCGTTATCGAGACAATTACTTTGCCAATTGGTGATAACTCAGTCGTTAAGCCCATCGATAATCCAGTAGTACTGAAGGCGGAGGTTGCCTCGAAAAGAACTTCGAGGAAATGCTCTTCTAGCATACCTTCTGTAATCGTTAATAATAGGGCTACAAAAAGAACGCAGGCGAGTGAGCTCATGACGACTGCAAGTGCACGCATGACGGTTTCATTGGCAATCTTTCGTTGAAATACGTGGATTTGTCCACCACCCCGGAATGTATTAATGGTAGCTAATATAAGGACAACGAAGGTATTCGTTTTGATTCCTCCACCTGTTCCCCCAGAAGATGCGCCAATAAACATGAGAAAAATTAAAATCAGTTGTGAAGCAGAAAGCATACTATGAATATCGATCGTGTTAAAACCAGCACTTCGTGGTGTCGTACTTTGAAAAAGTGCTGCTGCTATTCGTTCTCCCCAAGTTAAATTCTGAAATGTTTCAGGATTCAAACTTTCAAGAACTAAAAGCAAGACAAAACCAATCACAATGAGTGCAGCTGATGTAGCTAAAACAATTTTGGTATGTAAGGAGAACTTTTTCCATGAACGCTTCTGAAAAAGCTCAACAATGACAATATAACCTAAACCACCGAAAATAAATAAAGTCATGATCGTCATATTAATGACAGGGTCACTCATATAACCGCTTAAGCTGTCAGACCATAATGCGAAACCAGCATTATTAAAGGCGGATACAGAATGAAAGAGGGCATAAAAGCTAGCTTGAGCTAAACCCATATCGGCAGACCATCTTATGGTTAAAATGATCGTTGCAATCAATTCAAAAATAAAGGAGATGAAAAAAATGTATAAGCTAAGCTGCAAGAGTCCTCTTCTAGATGTAGCTTGGGTTGTATGCTGTAAAACAATTTGCTGACGTAATCGGATTTTCTTTCCGAGTAATAAAGCAATCACGACACCTAAGGTCATAAATCCAAGCCCACCAATTTGCATGAGAATCATAATAACCACTTGCCCAAAGGTAGAAAAAGAGCTGCCAGTATCGATAACAGCCAAGCCATTCACACAGACAGCGGAGGTTGCTGTAAATAAGGCATCGAGCCAGCTTATAGATTCCCCAGCTGCTGAAATAGGTAATTTTAGCAAAAGTGTACCGACTGCTATAAAAAGTACAAAAGCAAGCAGAATGAGCCTAGGTGGACTTATATGCTTTTTGTACTTAACGCTTTCGCCCATATTTCTCCTCCATATGTTGGATATCCTGGTTACTTCCAAGCATTAGGAGAATATCACCATCTTGAATCGTGTTATCTGCCTTAGGGGAGACATTCATTGAATTTCCGCTTTTAATTGCCAAAATAGTTAATCCATACTTAGCTCTAATATTTAATTCACTTATTGTTTTCCCTCTCATCGATGAGTGAGCTGTCAATTCAAAGACATTATAGTCGGGTGATAGTTCGATATAGTCCACTAAAGTATCCGAGCTTAATTGTCTAGCTAAGCGAATGGCCATATCCCTTTCAGGATAAACGACATGATCCGCTCCAATTTTAGTTAATACTTTCCCATGAATCTCGGAGTTAGCCTTTACGGTAATTTTGGGTACGCCCATTTCTTTTAATAAAAGGGTCGTTAAAATACTATCTTGTAAATTGTCACCAATAGCAACGATTGCATGGTGAAACTCTTGGACCTGCAATTCATTAAGAACATCTTCATCTGTGCTATCACCTTGTAAGGCTTGAGTGGCGATTGAAGCCATATCTTCAACTAAGTTCATATCCCGATCAATGGCTAATACCTCATGTTTATTTTCAATTAGTGTTTTTGTCAAACTAGTTCCAAACCGACCTAAACCAATGACAAGAAATTGTTTTTTTTTCATTTGTTTATCCCTTCTAAATATCCACCAATAATTGACATGTGTTAAGAAGAATCATACAACTGTCAATTTTAGACGTCAATAGGCATTCAATTTAATGTAGGGGAGGAAGAGCAAATAATTAATAATGAAGCAAGAGGATCAAAATACATATTATTTGATAATTATGGTTGATGAAGGAGGAGAATGAATGAAAGGCTATGATAAAATGAAAGCAAAAGATTTAAGAGGGGATGACAATGGGGTATATATTGGAAGTAGCAAAAAAAACAGATGAAGAGATGCTTCAGCATTTAATGCAGTTTTACTTCTACGATTTTTCGGAATTTATGGATTTAGACGTTGAGAGCAGTGGCTTTTTTTCCGAATATCCGCTTCATGTCTATTGGCAGGAAGAAGGTAGATACCCTTTTAAAATTAGTTCTTCTAAGGGTAATTTGATCGGTTTTGCTTTGATTCGATATATAAAAGAGCGAAAAACTTATACGGTAGCCGAATTTTTTATGATGAAAAAATATCGACATCTAGGGTACGGGAAGGCTGTTGCACTAGAGCTATTTCAAAAGTTTGAAGGCGATTGGGAAGTTTTCCAAATTAATACGAATCAACCAGCACAACGATTTTGGAGAAAGGTAATTGCTGAACATACAAAAGGTGATTTTATCGAAAAACAATTCGAAAATAAAACCTTCCAAATGTTTAAAAGTGAGAGTGGGGATACATAAGATGTTGAGTTATGACGATTATTTACAAAAAGCTCAATCTATCATAAAGATTCCAGATTCATATCAATTATTAATTGAAGAAGTGCCAACAGTGGAGAATGTGTTAGATGAGGCTTGTTTTATTTGGATGGATGAGCATGAAGAAAATGGCGTTATTGTTAAGTTAGATAGGCAGGGTCATCTATTACGGGTGTCCAACGATATAAGAACTCTCTCTACGGTTCAATTAAATGAGCAGGAGCTAATGGAGCGTGCTCAATCTTTATTACTTACACATTACCCGTCAGCCCTCATTGAACTAACATTTACAAGTCAAAAGTGGAGAGAGGATCGAATTAGATTTGAGTATGAACGATATGCTTATGACATTTTATTGGAATCCTGTGGTGTTGTGATTGAATTAGCTCGTGATGGTGAAATGGTTAGCTTTGTTTATAATCAAATGAGCAGTTACCCAGACAAACCAAGTCATATAGTAGATAAGGAAATCGTTCTAGAGGAAATTTCTCGTTCGGTGGTTTTAAAACCAGTGATATCTCCACTATATGCGATCTTGCATCATGTCGACAATGATTCATTACGTCTTCTTTATCGTTTTTCAAAATATCCGATTAGTATCTATGCGGATCATTCAGAATTGTCATGGTGGGAAGAGTCAGAGGATGAGGGAGAAGAGAAGTTAAAGAACATTGTTTGGTCCAAAAAGAAGAGAAAGACGGATGTCACGATAGAAGAGATTGTCGGTATTTCCTTAGAGGAGATGGAAGTCATTCGTGAAGTCGACCATGCAGATGGAAAAGGAATCGTATGGCGCGATAAAGAATGGCAGCCGGTGAAGGAGCCGAAAAGTTTTGATACCTTTTTTAGGAATCGTTCAGAAGAAACGGTGAAAGCGATAATGGATCCAAAAACGGATAGATTACGTAGCTTTGTCTGGTTTAAAGAACGAGAAGGGGACTTGTGTTTAGATAAGCAGAGGTGTCTAGAAAAAGCCATTGAATTCATTGAACTTTATGCCCCAGAATACACACCTTATCTTTTATATAAGGAACGAGATGAGGAACTGTTATCCGTTGATGAGGAAACAGTAGCTACATTTTTATTTTCTTTGCATAACGGTACGGAAATTCCTGTTGAGCTTTCCGAAATGTTGGTCTCGATTAATCGTAAGAATGGTCAAGTAGAGCATTATATGAGTCCTACTATTGATCTTGATGAGCTATTGAGTTTACCAAGGCAGCCTACGATCTCTAAAGAGCAGGCAAAAGAAATATGGATGGAACATTTAGATGTAGAGTTAAAGTGGAGATTGGATTACGGAGAAGATAATCAACAGTCATTTAAACTAGTCTATGAAGCATACGAGCGGAAATCCGGGCATCGTATTCAATATATCGATGCATTAACAGGAGAAATGATTACACAAAGAGACTAACACATTAATGATATTTTTTATAAAGTCCCTTCAAACCCATTGAGAAATTTATGATCAATGGGTATTTATGATGTTTTGATTTTAGGTTTGTGTGGAAGACTAAAAAGAAAAAAGGGGTTTTATAATAATGAAAAAAGTTATGTTACTTATGATAGTAAGTGGTATGTTAGTTGCTTGTTCAAACCCAGAAGATGAAGTTTTGCGCACGCCAACTGATAATGTTGAAACGGATGGTATTAGCGATGTTCATGAAAAGCCCGATTTACTTACAGAAGAAATTGATGTTTCAATGGAGCGAGCTATTGAGATTTTTAATGAGCAATACTCGCCTGATGGTATTACTGAAATTGAGTTAGATAATGATCGTACATCGTTATATTATACGATTAAAGGAGCTAATTCCTCCAATGAGTTTGAATTAGAAATAGATGCACGAACAGAAGAGGTTTTAAAAGAAGAGCAGGAAGTACTCGATCAAAATGATTGGAATGAAGTGCAAGCAGAATTCTTAAACTTAGACTCTGTTATTCAAGCGGATGAGGCTATGCAGGTTGTTATAGATGAACAGCAAGGACAAATAGAGGGTTGGACGTTGAAAAAAGAGGATAATGTCGACATTTATGAAGTGGAACTACGCTTGGAAGATGGTTCAGATATCGAATTCAAAGTTGATGCTCAAAGTGGTGAAATACTAGCACGAGATGAATAACCAGTAGCATAAATGTCGGTCATGATCTGGATAAAGTGCGAATTGTAGAAGGAATCGAGGTATGCTTCAATGAAGCCGTGAAAATGGTGATCAATGCGGAGTAAATTGAATAACGCGGCAATGAAACTGTGAGAAGTGGGGTCCAATGCTGAGTAAAATGGGATACGCAGTCAATGAATCAGAAAAAAGAGGAATCAATGCGGAGTAAACCGAAATACGCGGCAATGAGAGGAAACAGAGGAGTCAATGCTGTGTAAATCGAAATACGTCGCTGAAGCTGTGAAAATGGTGAGCAATGCGAGGCAAATATAAATACGAGGCAATGAAGCCAGAGTAAGAGGCATCAATGCCAAGCAAGAACAGGCACATCTTCGCCACCATTAAGAATCAGAATGGTGTTTTATCCTTGAAGGGTAGCTATCACGTACATTGTACCCTAAAGAAGCACATATTGTCCGACAATATGTGCTTCTTTTTATGTGGTTAATCTGAATCCATTAATGTCTGCACCGTCACAAATGTGTAACCTCTCTTTTTTAACTCATCAATCATTTGTGGAAGGGCCTCGAGCGAACCATCTAATTGATGCTCCTCTGCTTGGAAATTATGTTGAAGCACAATAGAACCTGGAAAAGCGTTTGTCAAAACGGTTTCCAAAATATCCTCAGCCGGTAATCCGCTCCAGTCTAACGTATCAACCGACCACATTACATTAACAAGCCCTTTGTCATTAAAGAGACCGATATCAGCTTTCGTAAAAGCTCCATATGGAGGTCGAATAAGTGATGGTTTGCGGCCTACTGTATCTTGAATCAGTGATTGTGTTTTTTCAATTTCTAGTTGAACTTGCTCTGACCAGGTTTTAGTTAAGTTGGGGTGATTAAAAGTATGGTTACCAATGCCGTGACCTTCCTCGACAATCCGTTTCAAAATGTCGGGATGCTTTTGAACTTGCTTGCCAACAACAAAAAAGGTAGCGTGTACGCCTTTTTCTTTTAGAATGTCGAGAATAAGTGGCGTGTAATAGGTATCTGGACCATCATCAAAAGTTAAAGCGATAAAGCGGTTGTTTCTTGAACCTTGGGCAAAGTAATTAGGCTGTATGTCAATATTTGATTGAATAAAGGTCTTAGCAGATTGAGGCTCATAATGGCTCGTCATGCCTAGTTCTTCAATGACCGTTTTAAGTGGTACAAAAGTTTGGTCATCAAAGAGTATAGCTCCTGCCTTCAGCTTTTTTTCTTCCCAATTCTTTGTCTGTTCATTAAATGTTAGTAATGTTTTCTTATCCAGAGGCATTGAAAATGTTTGGTCATTCCCTTTAAATAAAACGGTCTGATATTCTTCATTCCAGTCGACTTGAGCTCCTGTTTCTTTAATGAATAATGAAGGAATATACACCTCGCCATCTCGCATTAAATAATGACTTTCAAATGGTTGGCCATCTACATAAAAGGTTGATTTCGCTAACATCGAGTCCTCTGCAGATACAGTTGAAACTAGCAAGAAAAGTAAACTAACACTACTAAGAA
This sequence comes from Alkalihalobacillus pseudalcaliphilus, assembly GCF_028610675.1. Classification (NCBI taxonomy): domain Bacteria; kingdom Bacillati; phylum Bacillota; class Bacilli; order Caryophanales; family Bacillaceae; genus Alkalihalobacillus; species Alkalihalobacillus pseudalcaliphilus. Next base: position 76,278 of record NZ_JAQQWS010000003.1, on the reverse strand, counting down.
ATGGAAACCAATATAATTTCCGCATGGGTATGTCTTCCCCCTCACAATCTTTGTCCAAAATTAGCCATTTAATTAGTTTTTCTCTTCATTAAGTATTTATGCATAGAATGATAAAATTTTAAAAAAGACAAATACGACCTATCTTTTCAAAAAGAAATATAGGTATTACGAACGTGCCTGTCATAAAGAGTGGGCAAACTCATACATTGTATTAAGGTGCGGAAATAAGCGGGAAGTCGGCTTATAGCAGCATTGAAAGAGACTGATAAAGGGGGGAATGAAAGATTATTCATGATGTTTGTCTATATATTAAAGGGGGAACAGAAGGTTAGTTGGGTACTTATATATGGAAGTTCTATTGAAAGCGTATTCATAGTTCCGTATAGTTGAATTCATTTTATTACTCATGAAAAGTTCTAGGATTAGTAAACGAGGACATGACGTTATGACAACAAACATCTAAGAATGGAGGTATTCGTATGTCTGCTTTTCTAGGTGAAGTAATTGGTACAATGATTTTAATTATTTTTGGTGGCGGTGTAGTTGCTGGTGCAAATTTAAAAAGGACATTCTCCAACAGTGGAGGCTGGGTCGTCGTTACACTGGCATGGGGACTTGCGGTGACAATGGGGGTTTTCGCTGTTGGTTCTATAAGTGGAGCCCATTTAAATCCGGCCGTAACACTTGGCTTGGCGGTAACAGGAGATTTTGCATGGGCAGATGTTCCACTTTATATGGTTGCTCAAGTTTTGGGAGCATTTATCGGGGGAGTGATTGTGTTTTTGCATTACTTACCTCATTGGAAAGCTACAGATGACGCTGGAGCTAAGCTATCTGTTTTCTCTACAGGACCTGCGATTCCACATACTTTCTCCAATTTACTAAGTGAGATGATAGGTACCTTTGTATTAGTCTTGGGTTTATTATTTATCGGAGCCAATAGCTTTACAGAAGGGCTTAACCCTATCGCTGTCGGACTATTAATTGTTGCGATTGGTATGTCTTTAGGTGGTACAACAGGATATGCGATTAACCCAGCGAGGGATTTAGGGCCACGAATTGCTCATTTTGTTTTACCTATTGCTGGAAAGGGTTCTTCCAACTGGAGCTATGCTTGGATTCCAATTGTAGGTCCTTTAATGGGTGGAGCATTAGGAGCTGTGTTTTATCAAGTTTTCTTCGTAGGTATGATCTCAACTATCACATGGGTTATATTAGGTGCAGTGGCTGCCATATTAATCTTAACGCTAATTTTTGGAAAAAAAGCGAGTGTATTAGCTTAAGGAAGGAGTTTTTTGATAATGGAAAAGTATATTTTAGCTATTGATCAAGGAACAACAAGTTCAAGAGCCATTTTATTTAATAAGGAAGGTCAAATTGTCCACACCGTCCAAAAGGAGTTCACGCAAATCTTTCCAAAACCAGGTTGGGTCGAGCATAATGCCAATGAAATTTGGGGTTCGGTTTTAGCGGTTATTGCTGGCGTTTTGTCTGAATCGGAGGTGAAGCCAAACCAAGTAGAGGCAATTGGCATAACGAATCAACGTGAAACGGCCGTGGTTTGGGATAAAGAAACAGGAGTCCCCGTTTATCATGCAATTGTTTGGCAGTCGAGACAAACTAGTGGGATTTGTGAAGAGCTAAAAGCGGCTGGTCATAATGACCTTTTTAGAGAAAAGACGGGGTTATTAATTGATGCCTACTTCTCAGGAACTAAAGTTAAGTGGATATTAGACCATGTGGATGGTGCAAGGGAAAAAGCAGAGAATGGACAGTTGTTATTTGGAACGATGGACACTTGGTTAATATGGAAGCTTTCGGGTGGGGCGGCACATGTAACCGATTATACAAATGCTTCTAGAACCTTAATGTTTAATATTTACGATTTGAAATGGGATGAGGAGTTATTAGACATTTTAGGTGTTCCAAGTTCAATGCTTCCAGAGGTCAAGCCTTCCTCAGAAGTATATGCCCATACGGTTGATTTCCACTTCTTTGGGCATGAAGTTCCGATAGCTGGTGTGGCAGGTGATCAGCAAGCTGCTTTATTTGGGCAAGCGTGCTTTGAAGAAGGTATGGCTAAAAATACGTACGGTACCGGTTGTTTTATGCTAATGAATACAGGAGCAAAAGCTGTTCCATCTAATCATGGACTATTAACTACGATTGCTTGGGGGTTAGATGGTAAGGTTGAGTACGCGTTAGAAGGAAGCATTTTTGTTGCTGGTTCGGCCATTCAATGGTTGCGAGATGGTCTTCGTATGTTTAAGGATGCCAAGGACAGTCAACAATATGCTGAAAAAGTTGAATCAACAGAAGGGGTCTATGTAGTTCCAGCTTTTGTTGGGCTGGGAACACCATACTGGGATAGTGACGCAAGAGGAGCTGTTCTTGGTATAACACGCGGGACAACAAAAGAACATTTTGTTCGAGCGACTCTTGAATCTTTAGCGTATCAGACGAAGGATGTATTATCGGCTATGGAGGCAGATTCAGGAATAGAACTAAAAACGCTAAGAGTGGACGGTGGAGCTGTTAAAAATGACTTTTTGATGCAGTTCCAAGGTGATCTCTTACATGTGCCAGTTGAGCGCCCAGAGGTCAATGAGACGACCGCTTTAGGTGCTGCGTATTTAGCTGGACTTGCGGTAGGATATTGGGAAAGTAAAGAAGAGATTGCCAAACAGTGGGCCATTGATCAATCATTTGAACCGGCGATGGCTCAAGACGTTAGTGATGAGCTTTATAAAGGCTGGAAGAAAGCGGTTGCCGCAACGCGAGCATTTAAATAACTTAGCAGAGGTGGTCACTAGTCAAATAGTGATCGCCTTTTTTTGAGGCTTACATAGAGAGTAACAGACAGAGATGACTCATTCATCCTATATAGGGATAAGGTCTATATGCAGAAACATATAAGGGTGACATTGGTTTCATTTTGAGTGTTTACACGTATATAATAAGTAAAATTCTGGTCGGAATATGGTAATATATTGAATGTTCTAATTGTTGTAAGTGATTTATACCGACCATATCATGACTGAAGGGAAGAGCAATATGAAAAGAACAATGTATATGATCACGTTCATACTATCTTGTATCTTATTCATCAATGGATGTAGTCAAGAAAAAGTTGAGCATACTGATGAAATGGAAGAAGAACGAATTGTTGGTGATAATGACCAAGTGAATAAGTCAAAGGAGGAATTAGACGAGGAATACGAAGTAACAACAACACTTGATAGTGATGTGGTGATTGATGGTACGTTCATTGTTGATGAAGATTCAATGAGAATAGAAGCGACTACCAATCTATTACCTGGAACTCGTGTAAAGGTCGATCGTTACATGGAACCGTTCCGTAATCGAATTGTGATGGGTATGTTAACAAATGACGATACAGAAGTATTGGAGGATGGTCGAATTATTGTAGAGATGGATAGTCCATCGGAATATCAAACAGGGAAATTTATAGAAGTGGCTCTTCAAGTAACACCTTCATCACAAACGAAAGAATTAGAGGAGATTTACGGGGAGAAGGGTGAGAATTTTACTGGACCATTGGTTTATCAAGATGAATTACTGGGAGAATTATATCAAAAAATATTTTTACCAATTTATGTGTTTGTTGAAGCAGAGCCCTTTGAAATGGATTTACCTAAGCCTGAACGTGACGATAAACCAGCCGATTATGGTGATACCGAAATATGGATTGACTACGAGTTAACGAATGACCATCAATTCTATTATATAGAAGGAAATACCAATTTGATTGAAGGTATTACGATTGCAGGGGGCTACTTTACCTCTAAGCATACGAATACGCCACAGTCATGGTATTTTAATCAAACGATGGTTGAACCGGATGGAAGCTTCAAATTAAGAATCGCTTATACATCTCAGTCACCAGAAGGGTATATTAGAGTTCAAAGTACATCAGGTTTAATAAGTAGACTTAGCCAACTAAAGAAGGAGACTTATGGAGAAAAATTTGAACGAATGTCTGGTGAATATGTGGAAGAACTTGATGATGGTTCAAAAGAAATTGCTTTTGAAATCGTACCAGATCCACCACAACTAGCAGTACCGGAGGAAACGAATTTTACTTCTAGTGAAGAGGAATTAAAGGTTGGGATGCCAGATGAGGTTTTATTCGAATTTGACAGTAGTGAGTTAAAGGCGGAAGCATCTGAAACTTTAGACGAAGTTATAAAGGTTTTAGAGGAACTTCCTGAGGGGACCGTCATTCACATTGATGGCCACACGGATAGCGATGGTGATGCTGATTATAATCAAGCTTTATCGGAAGCACGAGCAGCAGCGGTAGAGGCATTTATAAAAGAGCATAGCTCGATTCAGCACTTAGATATTTCGGCGTATGGATATGGTATGTTCAAACCGATAGATTCTAATGAAAATGAAGATGGCAAAGCTCGTAATCGACGTGTTGAAGTCGTTATTAATCCTTCAGAATAATGAAAAGCCAGCCTAATAAAAGGCTGGTTTTTCATTTACAAGCAGTAAATTGAAAATTAATTTTGAATATTATTATATTGTGAGTAGTATTACCTATTATTAAATGAAATAGTGCTTTAAAAGAGTGGAGAGGAAAGAATTTGAGGAAGTTTCATTTCGTTATACTTATCATTATAAGTGTTGTGCTTATTTTTAGTTATCACGAACAGAGCTCACAAGGAGAACTCATTGAAGAAGAAAAAATTTACGATGTGCAAGTAAGTGATGAATTGATAATTAGAGGTGTACAATTAGGCACGAACAAACAAGTGGCTTTGCAAAGATTTCTTTCTAATCAACCCATTATGAACCAATTACTATCTGTTACTTCCATACAATATCAAGAACATTCAATTGCCTTTGATGAAGAATCTGTAGTGGCGATGAGTACTTCCGCACAAGATTGGCAAACAACAGGAGGGCTCCCAATTCACGGCACAAACTATCGCCCATAAGTAACTTTCATATAAAAAAAATTATGTTACGCTATAAGAAGAAGCAATGGAATACTCGTCGTATTCTTTCTAAGTAAGGGATCATGGAAGGAGTAATTATGACAAATACAAACCAAAATAAAGCAGGGTGGCACTTAAGACAAAGCTACCTTTCATTACCAGAAACATTTTACAGCAAGCAAGAGTTGCAATCTGTAGAAGACCCACAGATTGTATATGTAAACGAGGACTTAGCAAAAGAGTTAGGCTTAGAAATAGAGCAGTTATATAAGGAAGGCTTACCTTATTTTTCTGGAAATAAAGCATTTAAAGGAATTCAACCATTAGCACAAGCATATGCAGGCCATCAATTTGGACAATTCACGATGCTAGGGGATGGTCGAGCGGTTTTACTCGGTGAACATGTAATAGAAGGAGAAAAGACAGTTGATGTTCAGCTTAAAGGCTCTGGTAGAACGGTATTCTCACGAGGTGGAGATGGTCGAGCGGCATTAGGTCCAATGATTCGTGAATTAATCATGAGTGAAGCGATGTATGGATTAGGTATCCCAACAACGCGAAGTTTGGCAGTCGTGACTACGGGTGAGCCTGTTTATCGAGAAAATGTGCTAGAAGGAGCAATTTTAACAAGAATTGCTAGTAGTCATATTCGTGTTGGAACATTTCAATATGCCGCAGCAAAAGGAATCAAAAAGGAACTTCAGGCGTTAGCTGATTATACAATAGCTAGACATGATCCACAGCTAGAACATCATGAACAAAAATATGTTGCATGGCTGAAAGAAGTGGTTCGAAAACAAGTTCAATTAATAGCAAAATGGCAGTTAGTCGGTTTTATACATGGGGTCATGAATACTGATAATATGGCTATCAATGGGGAAACCATTGATTATGGACCTTGTGCGATGATGGATAGCTACAATCCAGCAACCGTGTTTAGCTCAATTGATCGACAAGGACGCTACTCATACAGTAATCAGCCCTATATGGCAGCTTGGAATTTAGCAAGATTAGCTGAAGCGATGCTACCCTTGTTGGCTGAAAATGAAGAAGAAGCCTTAAATCAAGCCCAATCGATTATCTCGACATTTGGATCGCTATATGAAGCAGAATACTTGCAGGGGATGGGGAAGAAGCTTGGCTTATTCACTCTTGAAGAGGGTGATAAGGAGCTTATCCAAGGATTACTTACGTTAATGGAAACATTTGAAGCAGATTATACGAATACATTTCGATCCTTAACGTTCAAAACGCTTGAAGAAGGTAAGTTATTTCAAGCTGACCAGTTTAAGAGTTGGTATGAGATCTGGCAAAAACGTTTAATGAGGCAGGAGCAAAATGAAGAGATGATAAAACAGCTAATGCTTGAAAATAATCCTGCAATCATAGCCAGGAACCACATCGTTGAAGGGGTTATAGAAGCGGCAGTGGATAGAGGGCAAATGCAACCATTACTTGAGCTGCTTCAAGTGCTAAAAAAACCTTATAGTTCTACCTCTATTCCAGCTAAATATGCAAAAGCACCGGGCAAGGATTTTGATGGGTATCAAACTTTTTGTGGTACTTGAGCTTATAGACTCATCATATGAATAAATCAATGGACATAACCTCAACTTAACAGTAGGAGGTGTGTAAATTGGGAAGAGACCGACAAGAAAAAAAGTTACGGGAAAGCGGTAAAGTTGAATCTGATCGCGATGTTGGCTTGCGTTATAAAGGGGCGACAAAAATGTCAAGCTCTGAAGAGGCAAGACGGTTAAACGATGGTAAGAAGTAATAAATGATAAACACTTACGTTTTTTGGCTCATAGCACAAAAGCTATGAGCCAAAACTTTGCTGTGAATCCCGCTGCACTTATGCAACATTCAACCAATAATTATTGGTGCTTGTAGCTTTTTGTTAATTTTAAAAGTAATTGTGCTTGTTTTTCTAATTTAAAACCAATTTGTTTATTCGTATTAGCTAATTCAAGCGAGTGCTCGCTAATCTTTAACATATCCTCAGCACTTGCATTTGTTTCTTGGGAAATTGAAGATAATGACTCTGCTTGTGCTTCTAGCTTTGGTAATACGTGTTGAATTTGCTCGTAGGCATTTTCAGCTTGCCTGAGCTGCTCATTAACTTGTTTTATTTCATGAATGAGCTTTGAAAAAGAGCCTTGCGTTTGTACCGTCTTCGTTTTGCTTGTTTCTACTTTTTTCAAAATGTTGTAACAGTGATCGCTAGCTAAGGTTGTTATTCTCTCCATATTAGCAGTCATTGAGGTGATCTGTTGAGTAGAAGTCGTTGATTGTTCAGCAAGACTTCGTATTTCCTTAGCAACGACAGAAAAACCATGTCCCTCTTTACTTGAGCGTGCTGCTTCAATGGATGCATTAAGAGCGAGTAATTTCGTTTGCTCTGTGATTTTTTCAATAACCGTAATATTGGATGTGATCGAATTAGAATGTTGCTTTACGTCTAACATCGTTTCGGTAAACTGTTGGAAATCCTTCATCAATTCCTCAATAAAAAATAAAAGCTCGGACATGTTTTCATTGCCGCTGTTCGCTTGTAAAGTCATTTCGACAGAACTCATTCCCACTTGTTTCATTTGCACATCCATATTATGCAACTTCGTTTTCGTATCGAGAAGTCTGTGGACATTTTCTTGAGAGCTAATAGCCGTTTGTTCTGCACCTGATTGGACGGTGTGGATCGCTGCTAATAATTGCTGACTGGATGATAATGTTTCATTAGCTGACTTCTTTAGCTGTTGACTATTACCATCAAGTTCAGTTGTCGTACTCGTCAACTCTGAAATCAGCTCGCTTATTTGGACAATCATGTCATTATAGCTATTTTGTAAAGAACGTATCTCAGGAATCTTGGACACTTGCGAGTGAACACGTTCTAAATAACCTGTTCGGGCGTTTTTCATAACAGAGCGAAGACTTAGTAGTGGTTTCGTCATAGAACGTACAAAAAAATGAACTGTTACAGCAGCGATGAGAAAACTAATCATAATCATAATGACAGAAAACGTTGCAATCTGAGACACAGGCTCCATATAAGAATCAGATTGAGTGAGCATGATATATGTCCCATCAATCTCAGGAAGTTGCTTATACGTAATTGTAAGATCTTGGCCATCAATAGATGTGTGCAAAAGCCCTTGACGTTCTGTTTCTATTTGTTCTTTTATGACTTCAGGTATAGTAGGTAGCGTATGTTCACTAACTTGAAATGGTTTAATAACCCCATCAACCATATAGGCAAATTCAGTTGGTAGTTGATTGTCAGTAAGTTTGTTTTGTTGATTTCGTATATTTATTTCAAGCTGCTGCGTGAAATAGTCATGGTCACTGATATAAACAAAATTTAAATTCTGTGCTATATATTGAATTAAATCAGCCTCTCGTAAAAGCTGATTTTCAGCCATCGTTACAGCTAAATCTTCAGCTTTTTTATAAGAGCTTATCCCAACAATCGAAGTAGATATTAATAGAAGTAATAAAAAAATAGTCAATAACCGTGTATGTAATGTTAATTTCACCCTTCATTCCTCCTGATGCTTTTAGCCTATAAAAAGCTTACAAGAGCAATGTAAATAGAATGTAGTTTTATTGTAAAGAAAGGATAAAATTGTATGATTTATGGGGGGATTAATGGAATGATTCTAGCTGTTTCTTGAGATGTCTTTGGTATTCGGACGTTAAAACTTTAGCTCCGTTTAAGATGAGTGAAGCATAGTAGTCACCCGGTTTAATTTCAGTTGCTTCTTTATGAACGACTGTATAAGTAGAGACATTGAGCCATTTTTTTACCTGATAAAGAAAGACAGAAACGTTTATTCTCTCATAAAATGTGGGAGCTCCTTCACGGTAGTCAAGGGCGATAAAATTAGGAACCTCAAAGACAACACCCTCTAAAGAGCCACCTTCAGATTTAACGATATCGGCTACACCACCTTGCCTATTTTTAGAATATTTTGTAAAAGCAAGTCGGTAGTTCTCTAACTTGGCGGGTCCTACGAATCTAGCTTTCTCTACATCTCGAGCGATATCTTGAACATCCATGCAACTTCCATAGGCAAAATATAGGGGCATATATCAATCTCCTCATTTCTTGTTATAAGATTTATTATAACTATATCACAAGAAAAATCTTTATATTTAGTAGATAAAGAAGTAATATGGGTCAGTTCATTTTAAAATATTATTTTAATTAATTTAGATTTTATTATGTAAGTAACTGTTGATATCGTTATATGGACAAGAAGATAGTAATATATTTTTTGAATTTGTTGAAATAAAATTTTACAATAGTGTTGATTTTTAAAACTTTAATATATATGATGAAATTATATTTTGAACATTTACATAATTTTTACAAACTATTTTTTAGGGATTAGGAGGAGGTTTTACTGTGAAAAAGCTAATAATTGGTTTTGTTACACTTATTTCATTTACAGCAATGGTAGCCTGTAGTACCGATAGTTCAGATGATGGGGGGAGTGATGGAGAACTCTCAGGTGAGATCGTCTTTAATACGATGGAACTAAGCCCAACATTTGACGATTACATTATGGGGATGATTGAAGAATTTGAGAAGGAACACCCACATGCAACAGTGAGATGGGAGGATGTCCCAGCAGCCCAAATTGAACAAAAAACGTTAACGGAGGCATCTGGTGGCAATATGGCTGATGTCGTGAACTTAAATCCGCGCTTCACGAAGAAATTAGCAGGAGTCGGAGCTTTATTAGACATGGATGAAGCAGCTGCTGATTTTAAAAGCACTTATCCTGAAGGATTGTGGAGTTCTGGTGAAGTGTTAGGCACTTCCTATGCGGTTCCTTGGTATTATACTTCTGGTGGAGTCTTGTACAATCAAGAAATCTTAGCTGAGGCTGGCTTTAAGGAACCACCGGCGACGATAGAAGAGGCTTGGGAAATGTCAGAAGTTATTTATGAGAAAACAGGAGCAATTGGTGGGGCTTATACAACAACTGCATGGCAAGATTTATGGATACTATTTCCAACCATGGGTATCGATTTAGTGACAGAAGACGGTAGTGAAGCTGCATTTAACACGCCTCGTGCATTAGAGTTACTGGAAGAACGTAAAGCTTATCATGAAAAAGGATTAATCCCAGATGATATTTTATTAGATAATAGTTTGGCTCGTGAATGGTATGCAGATGGTCGATTAGCTTGGTGGTCTTCAGGTCCTCAGCTTTATCGTCAAATTGAGGATTCAGCCCCAGCCATTTACGAGATTTCTGAAGCCGCACCTGGATTTATAGGTGATGCCGGAACGATGTACTCAGCTATTCAAAATCTAGTTATATCTAATCAGAGTGACCACAAAGATGTGGCGGTAGCCTTTGTTGAATTTATTACAAATCCTAAAAACCAACTTGAATTTGCGACGTTAGCTGCGATTTTACCTGGTAACGCTGAGGCAGCTGAAGATGAATTCTTCTTTGCGGGAGAGGATTCTGATGATCCAGAAGAAAAAGGTCGTTATTTATCGGCATTATCTATGGATCAAGCCGTGGATATGGCACCTCCGATTGAAAATGCGAATCAAATTAATACGATTTTGAATGAAGAGTACGTGGAAATGCTAATCAACGGTAAAGACCCACAACAAGCATTAGACGATGCTGAGGCACGTGTGAACGATATTTTAAACTAATGAAATCAGTGCGAAAAGGTCGGCTATGTATAAGAGTATGAGGCATACTCTTGTGCATACTCTGACCTTTTCTATATTTTAGGGGATTTGAGGTGCGAATATGATTTACAGAGCATGGCATGCATGGCTATTTTTATTACCTGCATTATTATTGTTGCTTGTATTTAGTATTATTCCAATATTTTGGGTCATCTATCTTGGCTTTACTGATTATAACGTATTTAGTCCACCGCAATGGGTAGGGATAGAAAATTTTCAAGCTCTATTTGGTGATAGTAAATTTTGGACGGCTTTAAAAAATACATTTTTATATTGGATATTAGTAACACCGGCTATTACGATTTTTTCTTTATTTTTAGCCGTTCTTGTTAATCAAAAACTAGTAGGTATTAAACTTTATCGGCTTTCTTTTTATTTCCCTGTGCTTGTTTCCGTTGTTATTACGGCTCTACTATGGAAGTGGATGTTTGCAACAGATGGCATTTTTAACTTTTTATTCAGCTTAATTGGTGTTGGACCGGTCAGTTGGTTAACGAGCTCTAGTATGGCAATGATTTCGGTCGCTATCGTTACAGTTTGGCAAGGCTTAGGGTATTACATGTTGATTTATTTAGCTGGGTTACAATCTGTTTCGAATGAGTTATATGAGGCCGCAGAAATGGACGGAGCGGGCTTTGGGAGGAAGCAGTGGAGTATTACGATTCCAGCTATGAAACCGATTATCTTTTTTGTCAGTGTCATTTCAACGATGGGAGCATTTAAGGAATTTACTTTAATGCTTGTTATGACCGGAGGCGGACCCGTGAATGCGACTACGACACTTGTTTATTTAGTCTTCCAAGAAGCATTTGAGCAGATTAATTTCGGTTATGCTAGTGCGATTGCAACGGTATTGTTTGTGATTATTTTACTAATCACGTTAGTGAATATGAAAATTCAGGACAAAAAAGGGGAGGGACGAGTTTAGTGGAGCCAAAATTAAGTAAAGACCTTCATAAAAAAACTAGATTTTATCAGAAGTTACATTTTAAACGTCATGTTGTGTCTTATTTTTTATTAACCTGTATCGCGTTGTTTACGATTATTCCATTTGTATGGACGGTTTCGACGGCATTTAAAGGACCTAATGAGTCTTTATTTACGATGCCTCCTTCTTTTATTCCAAGTGACTTTACATTTAATAACTTCATACAAGTGTGGACTACATTACCGATTCCTCTTTATTTGTGGAATAGTGTCATCATTACATCATTTGGTGTATTGTTACCTATTGTTATCGCTACGTTAGCTGGTTTTCCATTGGCTCGAATGAATTTTAGAGGGAAGAAATTGGTCTTTATTATCATCATTGCTACAATGATGATTCCGACTGAAGCGACGATGATTCCTATTTATTTAATACTTAATGAACTGAACTTAGTCGGAACATTTGCAGGGGTTATTTTTCCGACAGCCGTGAATGCTTTTGGTATATTTTTAATGAGACAAGCGTTTTTATCGATTCCAAGAGAAATCGAGGAATCTGCTGTCATTGATGGAGCCCATGTTTTTCAAATATGGTTCAACATTTTGTTGCCGATGGTCAAACCAATGATGGCAACTCTTGGCATTTTAAGTTTCATTGCTGCTTGGAATAGCTTTTTATGGCCATTGATTATATTAAGGGATCAATCGATGTATCCTTTGACATTAGGGTTGTATCGGTTAGAAGGAGCATTTGAGGCAAGCACTCGAGAGGTTGCGGCAGGATCGATTATTGCTCTTATTCCGATTTTAATTGTCTTCCTTCTCTTGCAGAAGCACTTTATTAACAGTGCAACTTCAGGTTCTATAAAAGGGTAGGTGCTGAGTTCTGTATTGTGTGAAAGTCAATGGGGCAACTCATTTCTCAAGGGGAATATACTATTTGGTCTTTGTATTTGGTCCATTTTTGAAAACGAAATGACCTAATAGTCGAATGAATTCGTAAGGAAGCAAAATGACGAGCAAATTTAAAGGCACAACCCAACGTTCCTAAGTTACACTTTCATACAAAATCCACATGGCGAAGCTCGGAACACTTCGTCACTAACAAAGAAGAAAGTGTGAGGAGCATGATTTTCGAGAGCGACGAGCAGTGCTCCGCACATCGCCTTTAGGGTAACTGTCACTGCATTAAACATCACTATTATAAATTTGATAATATCCGCATTTAATCAAGACAATCATAGGACTATCTCCTTATTTCATGATAAAATAATTGTTATAACAACTTATGAAGCGAATGCATATGAATTGACGAAGCTAAAATGAGGGGGATTGTGATGAGTCATATGAAAGGCGGATTAGTTATTTTAAAGGATACGTTAAGTGGTCTACCGCCATCTGAGCAGAGGCTAGCTCAGTTTATAATTAAAAATCCGGAAGAGTCCATTTTAATGACAGCTATGACCTTAGGGGAGAAAAGTGAGACTAGCAGTGCCGCTGTAATTCGATTATGTAAGTCACTAGGATTTAGTGGATTTCAAGAATTGAAATTAAGAATTGCTGGTGACCTACAGGTTGATTCGGTGGAAGGTAATCGGGATATCGAGCGTGATGAGGATTTTAGAAATATCGTATCAAAAGTTAATGCAAATACGTTACAAACTCTAAAAGAAACGGTCGATATTATGAAGTTTGAACAATTAGAAGAAGCAGTGAGGGTATTAATTCATGCCAAGTCCATCATATTTGTTGGTTTTGGTGCTTCTAATCTTGCCGCACAAGATGCCGAACAAAAATTTATGCGAATTAATAAGCAAGTCAATTCTTATTCTGATGTTCATGTTGCAGCCACAGCCATTGCTAATAAAGGCCCTGAGGATGTGATTGTCGGTATTTCGTTTTCCGGAAACACACAAGAGGTTACTAAACTATTGGAAATTGCTAAAGAGAACCACTGTCAAACAATTAGTATTTCAAAGTATGGTAATTCTTCGATCACGAACTTAGCTGACATCAATCTTTATATAACCGCAGGTAATGAGTCAACGTTTCGGAGTGGAGCAACAGCGTCAAGAATTGCTCAGCTTCATATGATTGATATTCTGTTTATGTGCTACGCCTCCAAAGAGTATGACGAAACGATTCAATTTTTAGATCGCACAAGGAAAACATTAGATAGTTTTAAAGGTAAAAGGAAAAAAGGAGTTTAATACAACTCCTTTTTTTAGTAAATGAGGCATCACTTTTCGTTGCGATGCTCTTAAATCTATTTTTTTTAAATTCAACTTAAAACCCATGATGAACCTGGTGGAAAAGGGATTAATGTAGTAGGTCTTACATGCGTTAGATTGCGACGTTTTAGCATCGGTTTTTGAGGATGAATGACCGGCTCCAAAATTCAGAAATTACTGAATTATAGATCTGTCAAACATGAGTTTATTGTAATAGAATCTGAGAGTAAGCGGTGAAGCTTTCTCAGAGGAGATAAGGGAGGTAAAAAAAGCTCTCATAAAAAGGGCATAGTTTACCTTTAAGATGACGGAGCATCTTGTTGCTTCGTCATTTTTTGATCTGCTGATTACCTAATATCTTAAATGTAAGATAAATGATAAAAGGATTTATAGAAGAAGTGACGAATTAATTATGACAAAGAAATATTAAAAAACTTATATTATGACTTAAAAGATTTTATGAAGGGGGATCATGTTTGAACCTTAAAGCGTGTTTAGTTGATTTTTACGGTACAATTGTACATGATGTAGGTTTAGTTATTCATGAGGTGAGCTTGGAAATTAAGAGCGCGACTCCCATTCAATCAGTAAGTGTTGAGGAAGTGTCTCTATATTGGTGGAATCAATTCTACCATTTATTTAACAAGTGTACGGGTATCCAGTTTCAGACGCAAAGAGAAATTGAAATAGAATCGTTAAGGAGAACATTGATCCATTTTCAAGCTCCGTTAGATGCACAATCTTTAGGGGAAAAAATGTTTGAACAATGGCGTAGGCCAGCCATTTATCAAGATGCTATTTATTTCCTAAATAAAGTAAAGCTGCCCATATTTATTGTCTCAAACATTGATCGAGTTGAAATTATGGAGGCTCTTGATTACCACGGACTTGAAGTAGATGGTGTCGTGACGAGTGAAGATGTGCTCTCTTATAAACCAAAAGGTAAAATCTATGAAGAAGCACTTCAATTAACTCAATGCAAAAAAGAAGAAGTTGTCTATATTGGCGATACATTAACCATTGATGTTGCAGGAGCCATTGATATAGGAATGAAAACGATTTGGGTGAATCGAACGAAACAAACTCATCCAGTATCGATAAAACCAACTATTACGGTAAACGATCTGTATGATGCCGTCTCGCATCTTGAAGCAATTGAAGTCACATAATAAGTAACTTGGATTACAATGTAAGCGGTTCGAAGCAATGACTGCCTGTAAAAAGATAGTATGTATAAGCACAAAATGAATTTATAACTAGTTAACTGATAAAGGTAGCGAGTACAAGGTATGGTCAAGTAATAAATCCAACCGATCGTACGAACAGTATGTTTTAGGTAATAGAGAATAAATACTTCATGAACGTGTTACTGTAAACCCACATGGCAGAGCTTAATTCACACTATCAAAACATGGAAATAGGCACTTTCCTTTTATTGAGATTCGTACATCAGCATTAAATAACTTTCATAAAAAAGCAACAGGAAATCCCTGTGGCTTTTTTGGTCTTGAACAAAAACTAACACTATCAAAAAAGACCTATAAAAAAGGTAAGCCTATTCAAATGATACATCCATTTATAAGAAAGTAGGAATATTATATAAAGTTTATAAATGAATCATATAAAAAAACGAAGATACCTTAACAAATCATGAGTAATATTGAGTATTTCTTTGGATAATTACTTGTGTTAAAACGATGCATTTCAGTGATAATCATTTCCTTAGAAGTTAGTAGAAAACGATGAATTCGCTCATGTAATTATAAATTCGATACATTTTTCAGAAAACTTTATGTTACACTTCCGAATGTAAACGTTTACATATTGCGTTTTAATTGGGAGGTGAGTACATGACGGTAGTAACCCAGCGGACGAAAACATGTTGAGACCCCCGTGGGACGTAGTGGCGGGCTGAAATCCACTGGTGTGCCAGTTAGTTCAGCGCCACGCGGTTGTCGTGGATCATGATTTTCGGTAGCGGCAAGCAAAGCTCCGCATATCAGCATCAGCATCAACTTTCATATAAAAGAAGGGAGAAAAATGAATGAATAAAAAGACTAAAGCTTGCAGTCATTTATTTCTAGTATTTATTCTTGTGTTTTCGAGTTTATTTGGTTCGCTTGGAGCAGCAATGACAGTTAGTGCCGAGGAACTAGAACGTGAAGAATTTTATGACTTTCATACAGATTTTGAATCTGACCAGCTTGGTGAGGTGCCCTCTCATATGGATGTGAGTGAAGCAGGGGGAACGGTACGTATTGTTCAAGAACCCAGTAAGGAAGAAAATCAACTTGTGTTTTTGGATGATACAAGTGAACAAACCCATGTGGCTTTAACGAAATCAACCCCTCGCCTTGTAGGTGATGTTTCCGTTGAAATGAGATTTATGCAACCTACTTATACGAGTGCCACAAAGGTTATGAGAGTAAAAGGAGATGGAACGGCTGCGACGATTGAGACAAACGGAGGAGCTATCAATTTTCGAACGGGAGCAGGCTTTCAACCTTTAATCGAAGCAGAAGCAGGGGAATGGTACCATATTCAACTTCTTCTCAATATCGAGAAACAAACACTAGATATTTTGATTAATGATGAGATCGTCCTGGAGGAAGCTGCGTTTGATCAACCGATGTCTTATTTGAATTTTGTTGAATCCTTCACACCGAATTCATCGATGCATGGACATTATGTTGATGATTTTAAAATGACTGGGCAAATACCAACTGAGGTAGAACCTCCTGAGCCAGAAATTCCGATCGAGGATGGGGTTAATGGCATTTATGAGGCGGAATTTGCAGAACTCCACCACGCGATTGTTGACAATAAGCATAATGGTTTTACAGGGACAGGTTTTGTCGATTACGTACCAAATGCCCCAGGGGGATGGATAGAGTGGACCATTGATGTACCTGTTGCTGGTGAGTATGAACTTGACTTTCGTTATGCTCATGGAGGGACCGATTTACGTCCGAAGGAAATTGTCATTAATGGTGAGGTCGTTGATGAAGGCTTAGCATTCGAGCCTACAGGCGGATTTACAATTTGGGCGTATACAAGTTTGACAGCTAATCTTGAAGCTGGTGAAAATACGGTTCGAGCAATAGGAATAGCACCAAGTGGTGGTGCAAATGTAGACCATCTTAAAGTTAACTTTGGCTTTGACCAAATTTTTGAAGCAGAAGAGGCAGATTTTAATGATACCTCAATTATTGATAATAAACATGCAGGCTATACCGGAACAGGTTTTGTCGATTATGTACCGAATGCTCCAGGAGGATGGATAGAGTGGACTGTTGAAGTTCCCGCTGAAGGCGATTATTTCCTAGGGTTTCGTTATGCCCATGGAGGAACAGATTTACGCCCAAAAGAAATAATCATTAACGGAGAGAGAATGGAAGAAGAGTTAGCTTTTGATCCTACTGGGGCATGGAATATTTGGGAATATGCCACAATGAGCTCGTTTTTAAAAGAAGGAACTAACACGATAAAGGCTGTTGGAAATGCTCCGAGTGGTGGTGCGAATGTTGACCATTTAAGAATTTATAAGCAACAAGAAGGTGATAGTGAAACACCTATTGAGTCTGAAAAAGTTTTACTTGAAGAAATCTTGAGTGAAGCTCTCTTAAAGGATTTACAAAACAGTGGGATGATTGCTGAACAAGGTTCTATCAATGATTCCAAAAAGCTAACTCGTCTAGAGTTTATGGCTCTTGTTAATGAAAAATTAGGCTTCGTGAAGAAAGAGCAATTCAAGAATCTAAGCTTAGATTCGATAGCATGGGAGATTACTGAGGAAGATTGGTACTATTATGTGGCAGCTACAGCATTGCAACAAGGTTATATGGATGATTTAGTTGTGAACAGTCAAATACTGCCTACTCAACAAATAACCATTCAAGAAGCAGAGCATGCTTTATCAAAACTTGACGATCAAATTACTCCGTCAACAAATAGAAATATTTTAACACGAGGTGAAGCGAAGGAGCTCATTGATTTGGTTGAACAATCAGATATTGAGCAGCTTGGAATTGTTGGAGTCCATGTCCTTAATTCCCACCTTATGGCTGTTACTTTGAATGGATATGTGGAAGACTTTCAAATAGAGGATCTTGAAGTGGTCGCTCCTACAAGGACCTGGTCCTTATTAACGCCTGGATTTACAACTCTAAATATCGATAAAGCAGCTCAAACTGTCAATCAATTTGGTCAAACAGTAATAGTGTTAAACAGCTTAGATGAATGGGATGAATATGGTGAGATGGAGTTAGAATTAGAAGAGACGCGGTTTTCAGGTGATTTAAACCGAGCGATTCAAGAAGCTGATAATCTATTAACATGGCAGATGGAACATGGAGGTTGGACAAAAAACTTCCCACAAATTTATACGAGACCATGGGATGGTCAGGAACCCCGTTCGGAATGGGTGAACAATGGTGTAGAATTAGGAACAATTGATAATGATGCGACAATAAGTGAAATTTTGCTCCTCGCCCAGATTTATCAAGAGACAAAAGATGAGCGCTATAAAGAGAGTATTGAGAAAGGCTTTGATTTCCTATTCAAGCTTCAATATGAAACAGGAGGCTTTGCTCAAGTCTACCCAGCCCGAGGGAATTATTCAGATTATGTCACCTTTAATGATGAGGCTATGATTAACGTATTAGAAATGTTAGATGATGTATTAGAAAAAAGATATCCATTTGGTGGCGACCTTGTTAGCGAGACTTATTATGCACAGCTTGAGGATTCGATGGAGTTGGCTGTCGATTATATTTTAAAAGCTCAAATTCAAGTGGATGGTATATTAAATGTTTGGAGTGCCCAGCATGACCCCTATACGTATCAACCACGTGAAGGCCGAGCTTATGAGCATCCATCCAATTCAGGAAACGAATCAGTCGGTATCATTCGCTTTTTAATGTCGCGTCCACAAATAGATGAAATAAAACGAGCGACACTAGGAGCACTCGAATGGTTTGACCGAGTGAAGCTTGAAAATACACGTTATGTGAGTGGTGATCCTGAGAGCATTTATTTTCATGAGGATTCTAACTCAACAGCTTGGTATCGCTTCTATGAAATTGGCACAGATCGTGGTATTTTCTCAGGAAGAGATGGCATAATTAAATATGACATCTTAGAAATTGAGGAAGAACGGCGAAATGGTTATTCTTGGGGAGGTCATTGGGCAACACAACTACTGGATGTTGCACAAAACATTGGTTTTTTTGATAATAAAGTGTTTGTCCGTATTGTCGATAATGTTTCGGTTGATGAACAAGAAAGAAGCTTAGTAGTGGGTGAGCATTATCAACTAAAAGGAAAAGTACATTTTTCAAAGTCGCCAGGAACTGGGGAACAGGAAAATGATACGGAACTACCTGAAACCGATGATGTTGAAGAAGAAAGTGACACAGACCAAAAGGGAACTGATGAAGGAATGACTATACCTAAAGCACCAGCGGAAAAAGTTGGAGATGAGGATAGCGATCGTACTGGACAAGGTAATCAAAATAACGAAAAGGATATACTAGGACAAGATAAAGAAGGCGATTCACTACCGAATACAGCTACGAATTATTATTATTGGATTGTAGCAGGAGTTATTTTGATTTTAACGGGTGGCAGTATGATGTATTGGAGAAAAAGACGGTTAGATGTGAATATAGACTAATAGAGCAAAAAATATGAGAGAAGCAGGGGTTGTCCCAAGGGAGTCATGAAAAGACATCTTTTGGAACACTCCTTTTTATATGCAAAAATCTAAAAGTATGTAACCATTAATAACTTTTTTCATAAATTAAATTTGTAGGTAGGTGAATAACTATTTGATTTAAGGAGGTACTAATGAACAATCAAAAATTCTTTTATTCAGGAAATCGAAGGTCTAAAAAAAGTGAAAAAGACGAAGTAATAAGTGAAGAACGAGGACAAGGAGAAATTCAGGAGGGGGATTTATCTAAAAGAGAGAAAAGGGATAAAAGACTAACACAAACATCTAAAGGCATTTTACCAGAGAATCAGTTATTTTTGGATATTCTCGGTAAAGAAATATTATTAACGATGCAAGCAACCCAGTTGAATTTGTTAGGCCAGACATTTAGACCTATTTTTACTGGGAAAGTCGTTGAGGTTACAAATGGTTTTATAACCTTAGATCCGGCGATTATGAAAATGAGTAATGCACCGTTCCATCGTTTTCCAACACCATTAAGTTTCCCAATTGAGCGTATCGCAACCTTTGTTCCATTTGATGCTGATCTGCAATTCCCAATCCCTTAATATGACAGGAGGATTCAAATATGAATCATACAGAGAGACTTTCCATTAATGATATTCGCTACGCGGTTGTAACTGAAGCATTTGAAGAAGCAATTGGTAGGCGAGCACTTATATTAATTGAAGAATTTCCATTTCTTATTATAGGTGAAATAGAAGAGGTAATTGGTGATTTTGTTTTTATATGTGTTGAAACGACACATATTTCCGAGATTGAAGGAAGGGTAATACGTGTACATCTTGATGATGTCCAGACTTTTTATATTGAGATGAATGGCCCACGTATACCACAAATATGTTAACGAATTTGTTGTAGGAGAGGAGGTAACTTAAATTGCTGAGGTTTTTCCATATTGTAGCAATCCCGATTAGGATTGTTGTTAATAATTTTGGCGATCATGATCCGAATGGGATGATGTATGTCTTAAAGGAAAATGAAGAAAAAGTAAAAGAACAAGTTAGGTGTCACCCCTTTATGCCTACAGAGCTTGTACAGCCATTAACCATTCGAGCCAATGCAGGGGATGAGATCGAAGTTCTATTTGAAAACAAGCTAGATTTTTCAACATCTATCCACATACAACGAGCTGATTATGATGTACAAACGTCCGACGGCTCATTTGTTGGTTGTAATGAAAATTCAACCGCTCCACCATGTCCACCAGGAGGGACTCAACTTTATAAATGGAGAGTAGCAGGTGAAGGAATTCATTCCTTTTCAGATTTAGGAAATACGCTATCAAGTGAGCTGGGTAGTAATGTCCACGGGTTATTTGGAGCTTTACTCGTTCAACCGAAAGGCTCTTGGTGGACAGATCCAATTACAGGTAAGGAAATAAATAGTGGAGTGTATGCCGATATTCATAACCCATTACTTCCTTCATTTCGAGAATATGCGTGGTTTTTCCATGATGAAATGGAAATCGATGATCTTCTAGGTCAAACTCCAATTGACCCACATTTCAATCAACCAGGTAGCACTCATACAATTAATTATCGAGGAGAGCCAGAAAGAAATCGGATGAAACTCATTCATGAGGGCGTCGTTTGTCCAGACTGTGCAGGGGAGGAGGTCCATCATGATTCATGGACATTTGGTGATCCAGCTACACCGATTTTACGCGCATATGTAGGTGATCCAGTGAAGATAAGAATAATCCATGGTGGTGTTAAAGAAACCCACGTCTTTCATTACCACGTTCATCAATGGTTATTTGAATCAAGGGACCAGGATTCTGAAATTATCGACGCACAAGCTATTTCTCCACAAAACGCATATACGGTGTCTCCTTTATATGGTGCAGGAAGTCTACAAGGGGCTTTTGGTGATATTATCATTCACTGTCACCTCTATCCCCATTTTATGGATGGCATGTGGGGAATGCAGCGTATTTTTAATACATTACAGGATGGTAGTCAATGCTATCCCAACGGTGTTCCGATAAAACAGCTGCAACCTTTACCAGATCGACCATTACTGCCTGAACCATCCCCAGAATGTCCAGGATTCCCAAATTTTATTCCTGGAATAGTTGGTTGTAAAGCACCTAGGCCTCCACTGGGTATAGAAGAAGGAAGAGGGTCACGGGAACCAACAGAATTGGAAGTCAATCAGTTTGCCTCGAATGCGGCACCAGGAGCTGTATTTGTGAATCCGTGTATTGAGGGCGTCAATCCGGTGAGAGAGTATCATATTATTGCTATTCAAATGCCTCTTATTTATAACAGAAATGGATGGCATGATCCAGAAGCTCGGCTATATGTATTAGCTGAGGATGAAGAGGATGTTCTAGCAGGAAGGAAAGAGCCAGAGCCCCTAGTTATTCGTGCGAATGCGGGTGATTGCGTTAAAATTACTTTCACCAACAAACTTCCTGAAACATTAGGCTGTAATGCTTTTCAACTTATAAATCGAACATATGAAGCGTCAACACACATTCATTTCGTTAAATTTGATCCATTATCTTCTGATGGGGCAAATGTTGGTTGGAACTATGATTCGGGTGTCTTATCAGGTCAAACAATTCGTTATCAATGGTATGCAGATGTTGAATTAAAAGGAACATTTTTCCACGATCATTTATTCGCAAACGCTCATCAACAGCATGGGTTGTTTGGGGGTATCAATATTGAGGCAAAGGGTTCTAAATTTCTTGACAATCAAACAGGTGAGGAAATTAGAGCAGGAACCCAAGCTTTGATTACAAACCCAATTATTCCTGATTTCCGAGAAATGTCACTATTTGTGCATGATTTTACTCTTTTGTTTGATAAAGAAGGTTGCCCGTTGAATCCACCTCCATTCCCATCTTCGCATGAAGACCCAGGAGTCATGGCGGTCAATTATAAAAATGAACCTCTTCAATTCCGACTTAAGGAGCCAGAATGTGACCCAGCTTTTGTGTTCAGCTCCTATGTAAATGGCGATCCTGTTACTCCAATATTAGAGACTTATAATGGTGATCCTGTTCGACTTCGTTTATTCCAAGGGGCTCAAGAAGAATCTCATAGTTTTAACCTTCATCGTCAACGCTGGAATCGTGAACGGGGTGATTTAGACTCAGAAATCACACAACAACAGCATTTAGGAATTTCAGAGGCATTTACAGCAGAGTTTGCCATCGAGGGTAAAGGAGATTTTGACATGCTTTATCATTATGGCGGCATCGATGATATTTGGTTAGGGGGTTGGGGGTTAATACGAACTTTTGAAAAAGAAGTCACACAATTATTACCTTTACCAGATCGAGCGTGCCCTCCTCCGAGGTCAACAACGTTGCCATGTGTTACTGGAAACCTTCCCCCGAAAGTACTAACACCTGGTCATCCGTGCCCATCTCAGGCTCCAACAAGGTGTTATGAAGTTGTAGCACTCCAGACAAATATTCACTATAACAAAGAGGGAGACCATGATCCGTTTGGAATTATATTTGTGTTAGCTAAAGATGAAGAAGCGATTCTAAATGGGAAACAAAATCCTGAACCTCTTATTTTGAGGGCAAATGTTGGTGATTGTGTCGAAATTATTCTTCACAATAGGCTTGTAGATAAGTTTCACCATGGTGACATCCATGGATATCCAAATGTACCAGTTGAAGCACCTTTTCCTCCTTCATTAAGAATTTCCTTACATGCTCAGTTACTTGCTTATGATGTAAGAGGATCTGACGGAGCAACCGTAGGGTTCAACCCTGATCAAACCATCTGCCCTGGTGAGAGCATTACGTATCGTTGGTACGTTGATAAAGAAGTTGGTGCTTGTAATTTATGGGATATGGCGGATCTTCGAAACCATCGACACCATGGAGCGTTTGGGATGTTTATAACGGAACCTAAAGGATCAGTTTATCTTGATCCTGTTACTCGAGAAGTAACCGATACAGGTAATCAAGTGATTATTTCAAACCCCCTCTTAGGAGAGTACCGAGAGTTTGCGATTTTGATGCACGATGGAGTACGTCTTGTAGATAAAAATGGAAATGTGATCATTGACCCTGAGCCAATCGGAGTGGATCCTGAAGAAGTAGAAGATTTTGAAGACCAAGGTTCACGTGGCTTTAATTATCGTGCAGAACGCTTTTCGCATCGTCTAAGACAAAATCCTGACATAGCCAAAGTATTTAGTTCAAAAGTTCATGGTGACCCTGCAACACCGATATTTTTATCTTATCCTGGAGACCCAACGACGATTCGGTTTGTTTTTCCTGCAGATAAACCGAGAGCTCATACTTTTGTTCTCCATGGTCATCGTTGGAACCGTAGCACTGATGATGTTAATTCGGATATAACCAGTGTGCGAGGTCAGAGTACAGTCGGAACACAGGAGACATTCCAACTCCGTTATGGTGCAGGAAGTTTTGCCAATCTACCTGGCGATTATATGTATCGTTCTGGTAATATTCGCTGGGATATTGAACTTGGTGTTTGGGGGATTTTTAGAGTTTTGGACGAAATTAATCCTTACTTGGCACCGTTAAAGCAAATAAAAGGAGAGGATTGTGATGAAAATTCATAGTAATCAGCATCGGGTGGGTTCTGTTGACCATAACACAGAAAAGTCTTTTCATTGTCCGGAATGTATGTCTCGACATGAATTTGATGAAGATTATTTTTGTACGCCATTTGCCTGCCCGACAAGGATCGCAACACCACGATTTTCCTCTCCGACGACAAGTCTTACAGATGAAGAATTTGAAGAATTGATTAGATGTATGGGTGAAATTAATCAATTGTTGTTAACATTGGCAAATGAACCAGATGAAGAACTTCAAATCCAATTACGGCATCATTTACGGCAGCTAATCGACTCATTCGTTAACGTTTCAATAAAGTGTGGTGATGAAGAAACAAAAATAAAAGGTTTGTTAAAAGATGTAGGAAGTAATTTTATTCTAATAAATGATTTTGACCATAAGATTTTTATTCCTTTCTCAAAAATCTGTTTCATTCAACATGAATCTGCACATGGTGAACATGGAGCGGGACATGAAGGTCATCATCAAGAATTAATCAATATAGATACGTGTATGAGAAGGCAACTTGTCCTTAATTTTGGTGAATTTGTTTCACAAAGTCCTTTTCTTTTAAACTTATTTTATGGATTAAGTTTAGAAGTGTATTTATTATCATTTATTGGTTGTTCGATTCGAATCGTCGTAGAGATTGAAGAACCAAATAATGAAGAAAATGATAATATTGTTGGGAAATTAGTAGATACGGATGAAGGACAGTTATTTATCGAACAGAAAGATCAAGTTGATTCAGTAAATGTAGAGGAGATTTGTTTTATTAAAATCAAATAAAAAAGGTGAGACTTTTCTCACCTTTTTTCATTATGCAGAGCATTCAATAATGACTCTGCATCCGATCTGTTTAAATAGGTTAAAAGTTAAACGATCGGTTAACCCCGCTAACCGAAGGGATACTCTGTTGTGGCATGCAGGAATAACTGTATGAGAAGAAAGATCTCTATTACAGCAGTTACATGTATTGGAGTGCTGTAAATGCCCGCAATTACAGGAATGCCCGCAATTACAGGAATGTCCGCAATTACAGGAATGTCCGCAATTACAGGAATGCCCTCCATGACATGAGTCCCTACACTCACAAGGATTACATTTACGATCAGGCCATTTAATTTTATAAATGTGATTCCTTAGTACTGTTACAACAGTATCATTTTTTAATAAAATATCTACAAAATCAATTCCAACATTACATAATGTTCCTTCTATCTGATTCGATTTTCTTCCTTCATTCGTTTTCTGCAAATTTACTGATTTCACGGACATTGACTCTCCTTTCGGTACTATACATATAAGATATGTACCAATTAATTAAAAGGGTTGGGTAAAACAAACAATTCATTCGAAAAATGGATTGTTTTGTTTCAAAACTTTTCCAATACGTCTATACATACAGTGTCTTTACTAAATAGTATAAATTATCACAGTGAAAGGAGGGTTTTTAATGTATAGAGTTTGCATTGATGAACATGATCGTGACGGTAAACACAAAGAATGCGACTGCCGAAAAAAGCAGGAAAAATGCGACTGCCGAAAAAAGCAGGAAAAATGCGGCTGCAACAAAAAGCATGAAGAATGCGGCTGCAACAAAAAGCATGAAGAATGTAGCTGCAACAAAAGGTACGAAATATGTAGTTATCATAAAAAGCATAAAGAATGCGGTTGTTGCCATAAGCCCAACAGATGCTCATGTGCTTGTGCTTGTGGATGCGGATGCGGATGCGGATGTCATCAAACTGGACACGCTAGTTGTAGTCCAGGAAATGGTCATCTCGGACATTTTAATAGACGTCATTTAAATACTTGTAGTTGCCGCTGTTGCAGTCATTGCTAGTAAATTAATTATCTATGTATGACTAACATCTTTAAAATAGCAATAAAAAAGCCCACCTATGTTAAGGGTGGGCATCGTTATAATAGAGTGGCAGTGAGTTTAATAAAACAAATCAACGGTAATTAGTATCGTAAATTTGATCCATTTGTCGAGCCATTGTAAAATCGAGCTCTGTCAGCCCTTTTTCATTCCATGAATTTAAACGAATGATCACCATTTTATATTGGATGTTTATAAAAGGGTGGTGATTTATATTTTCTGCATAAGTTGCAACTCTATTAACAAATGAAATCGCTTGCAAAAAGTCCTGGAAACGATAACTTCGCTCTATCCATTTAACGTCTTTTAGTTTCCACTTAGGAAGCATAGTAAGTTGCTCGCTAATCGCATTTTCCGACAGTCTCATTATATAAGCACATCCTTTTTACCATAAACAACTTCCAGTCCATTCTTAATCAAGCGTACATAACGATCATCTGCACATAATGTTTTTAAATGATCAAGGAGTATTCGTTTGTAATCGGTTTGAATAGAATGCACCTCAATGATTTCTAGTATTTCTAATAGTAGCAACCATTCTTCAGGGTAATCTTTTAACGTATTTTCAGTTATTTGTATCCATTTGTCTTGGTCAACAATATGATTCTCTCGTAGGGAGCGAACTTCACTATATAAGCTTTCTAAAGGAGTGTCCTCGTCCTTTTCTTTATCATCAGGTGTAAGTAATGGTGGTTCGCCATAATAAGAGACATAATCTGCGGCACCTGGTCTTGCTGAGATAACCTTACTCGCTATAATTAAATCATATTGTCCCCAACTCGGATCGAATAAAACTTGATCTTCGTGCCAAACCTTGCATTCTGTAAGACTTAGAAGTGCGAGCTTGTCTTGATTAAATTTCATGTCCGTAATTGTACCTGTAACTTGAATGCCGCTCTCATATTGAAAATCGACATGAGCTCCCAATATAATTCCAAGTGATTTAAGTACCTCGGGCGATAGCTCCTCTAGGGCGGTGTGAGTGGCTAGACGTCCAATAGGAACACCAAAACCATCGGTATGTGTCTTGATGCCATGGCCGGTTATTTCTATATTTTTTATAGATAGTGTGGAGGGACTTGAAGATTTCAGATATATGGCTTCTTCTTGTTCGTTCTTGATAACCTCAGTAAATAATCCTGTTAACTGAATGCCACTGTTAAATTCGATATGTGCAACTTGACCTGAAGCTGTGGCTTTATCAAGTGCTTGAGTACCACCAGTTCGAAAAGCCATCGTATCGCCAAATTTATTGACTTCTTCAATGAGCTGTTCAAAGCTTTCACAAACAAATAATTGTGTTTGCATCGAGGTCACATCATAACTTGTTGACTTTGCATCTTCAATCGTAAATCGCCTTTTTTGAACAGCATTTGAGAGGCAATGCTTACTTTCTCCAACGGATGATAAGAGCCCAGCGCCAAAGATTTTGGGATTGTCGAGGTCGCCAATTAATCCAAATTCAACCGTCCACCAGAAGATTCGAGAAATTTGTTCAGCTTCTGATAAACCTTTAACAGCTTGCTGTTTTTCAATTAAAAGTTGCTTTGCTGCGTCTATTTCTTCTTTTGTGGAGAATGGTTTTTCCATAACGATCGATAAATTTCGTGTTGCTTCAAATACCTCGTGCTCTTCGCTCGTGGCAAAAGCATTAGCACCAATACTACCAATTAGCTTTACAAACTCTGAGTAGGTCTCATCAAATAAAATGGGTGCATGTCCCGCTGCTTCGTGGACAATATCTGGAGCTGGTGTATATTCAATATTTGTTTTTTGCCTAATTTCTGTGGCAACAGGAAGTATACCATGTGCTTGAAAATCAAAAAAGGCAGTGCCAGGAATTAACCCATCAACAATTACAGCTCCCCAGTCAATTTTGGTTAATTTTTCATTCATTTCACTTACTTTAGGAATAGACTCAATGCCAATTCCTGAAGATTTTAATCCGCTAGTGAATGCTTCATGAGCTATATCCTCAAGAAAGTGATGGTTTTGCCTCATGACATAGCGCCAAACCGCATGATCAATTGGACTATAACAATGGTAATATTGATGTGCCACAAAGGGCATTAAATGTTTAGGGATGATTTTTTCCATAATGAATCTCCTTATCTGTTTTAGATTATATTTGGGATGAATCAGCTAATTGTCAGATTATCTACCAGTGATTTTATTGCATAATGTTATCCGTATGGATGTGATTTCTAAAAGTGTATTTTAGTTAACTTTAATGAGTGTATTTCAATAGTTGAGTTGGTTTTAGTTAAAGAGAGGCTGTTTTTTTAACCTTTAAAAGTTTAAAAAACTCTTTCATAAATCCCGGTAGATCGGGCCAGGCATGACCAGATACAATATTATTATCAACATGAAGAGGTTCATGAATATACGTAGCACCGGCCGCCTCTACTTCAGGTTGGCAGGCGGAATAGGCAGTCATTTCCCGTCCTTGTATAAATTCTCTAACTGTGGTTAGAACTAACTGTCCATGACAAATAACCCCAAGTGGTTTATTCTCTTTGAGAAAATGGGCAGCAATTTCTTGGACTTTTGGATTCATACGAATATATTCAGGTGCTCGTCCTCCAGGAATAATGAGGCTGTCATAGTCTGCTGGATTAATATCATCAACAGATGTATGGGATTCAATGAGATAAGCTTGTTTTTCGGTAAATGTTTCAAGTTCTAAAAAGTCATGAACAACTGTCTGAAGTTTTTTCTTAGTAGGGGAGGCGATTGTGCAAGGGATATTCTCCTCTAGACAACGATAATAGGGGTAAAATACTTCTAAAGCTTCTACTGCATCTCCAGTAACAATTAACACGTTTTTACTCATTTTAGATCACCAATTCCTTTCCAATGGATTAAATGATGCCTGTTTTGTGTTTTATGAAGTTAAACTGGATGTGTTCGCTTATTTACTATTTCAATATATTTGCTGGAAATCCTTTTTTACACATATTATTTTTTGTGAAAAGATACATATGTTTTTTGTTGAAGAGAATTAACTAATTATTCGCTTTGTTGTAACGAATATGTCACCCACTTACTAATGCTAACGGTTACAATAAATAGTAAGGATGTTTTTGCATATAATAGTGATGTTATATTTTGAATGGAGGTAGAATGATGGGAAGGTTAGAAAATAAAATAGCGATTATTACAGGTGGTGCACGAGGGATGGGAGAAGCCCATGTCCGTTTGTTTGTGAAAGAAGGAGCTAAAGTGGTTTTCACGGATTTAAATGAAGCGGGTGGACAAGCTTTAGCCCATGAATTAGGTGAACATGTTCATTTTGTCAAACAGGATGTAACAAAATCAGCAGACTGGGGTGTTGTTATAGAAGAAACGGAGAAAATATTTGGACCACCTCATATTTTAATCAATAATGCTGGAATTAGTATGAGCAAACCTTTATTAGAAATGACCGAAGAGGATTACCGTAAAATCGTTGATATTAATCAAGTTTCTGTATTCTTAGGGATAAAAGCTGTTGCAGCAAGCATGCAAAAAGCTGGTAGTGGGTCAATCGTAAATATTTCGTCCATTAATGGTTTGGTTGGTGGAGCGGTAGGATATACAGATACAAAATTTGCCGTTCGGGGTATAACAAAAGCTGCTGCACTTCAATTGTCAGGCTTAGGTATTCGTGTTAACTCTGTACACCCTGGTGTTATTGAAACGCCGATGGTTAGTCAAGGTGATGCCGTCGAGCAAATTAAAGAATTTGCAAAACATATCCCAATTCAAAGAGTCGCAAAGCCAGAAGAAGTTTCGCATTTAGTACTGTTCCTTGCATCTGATGAATCAAGTTACTCAACTGGTTCTGAATTTGTTGTAGATGGCGGATTGACAGCTATGTAAGTAAATAGAAGTAAAAGGCCAAGCACGAAAGAAGAATGGACAACTTTTATGCTTGGTTTTTTTGTGTCTAATTGAGCGTGTCCTATTAGGGAGAAGGGAATTGGATGGCGGGAAAGCGTGGAAGTAGCAACATAAGCCGCGGAAAAAGGCTCTCGTGTTGTAGGGAATGCGTGGAAGTAACAACATAAGCCGTGGAAAAAGGCCCTAGTGTTGTAGGAAAAGGCGAGAAGTAACAACCCATCGAGTGAAAAAGGCCAAGTTGTTGTAAGGAAAAACCGTATAGTAGCAACATTAGTGGAGAAAAGCTGTAATCGTGGCGTTACGAACGGAAAAAGAGGAAGGAAGACCGAGCAAAGTAATGGGAACTACATAAACTGTTGGAATTTCATTCAAATTGATTTTTGATTTCTCAATTGTAGTTTTTTCAAAAGGGTATTGCTTAATTTTTATGTGGTGGTATTACATTACTGCATGATTTTAGGTAGCGACAAGTAGAACTCCACATTCCAGTGTTAGTCAACTACCATACAAAACCCACATGGCGAAGCCCGAGTCACTTCGCCACCAACAAAAATCAAAGTAGTGGCGACAATTTAAACAGTTGGCCCTCATACAACTCCATCACCATGAGGAGTCGCACGTACAAAAAGGGAGCAGTGACCTGTTAAGTCATAATCGCCAGATGGATGACCAGTTAACTTCAAGGCACAAACCATCGCCCCCAAGTAAACTTTCATACAAAAACGCTCATGTCGAAGCCTGTTTCACCTCGCCACCAACAAACATGGAAGTGGCGTTCGCCTTTAACTGGTGGCACTTTGTTCACATGCCTTTGCTTCTCGTTTGTTAGCTGCATTCATATATTTTGTATGAGAAGTGTACGAACTAAGAAGCCTGCACCAACCCGAGCGGAGGGAATGGGGAGGCTGACACCTGCAGGAGAAGAGGGCAGGCTGAGATCCACTTGCACTTTAGTCCACTTTCATACAAAAAGAACAGTACCATACAACTGATACTGTTCTAAAATTATCGAATGGTGCCTTAAATGGCTCCTTTTTCTACCTTTTCTCCGAGCCATTTTTTGTTTAAGTGCCAAAGCATATCTTCCGTCATCTTCGCTAAGTCATATTGAACTTTGAAGCCCCACTCATCTACAGCACAAGTTGAATCAATCGCATCTGGCCAGCTCTGTGCAATTTGCTGGCGAACAGGATCGACTTGATAATCCATCGTAAAAGTTGGGATATGTTTTTTGATCGCAGCTTCAACATCCTCGGGAGCAATACTCATCGCACTCACGTTGAATGAATTACGGTGAACGAGTTTAGTAGGATCTGCTTCCATTAAACCGATAATGGCATTTAAAGCATCGGGCATATACATCATATCCATATAGGTACCTTGATCAATATAAGACGTATAGTGTCCTTGTTTGATGGCTTTATAATAAATCTCAACCGCATAATCAGTCGTTCCACCACCTGGAGGTGCAACATATGAGATTAAACCGGGGAAGCGAAGCCCTCTTGTATCAACACCAAATTTATTAAAATAGTAATTACATAAAAGTTCACCAGATACTTTATTTACACCATACATTGTAGTCGGTTGTTGAATTGTGTCCTGTGGAGTCTGAGCTTTTGGTGTCGAAGGACCGAAAGCACCAATCGAACTAGGTGTGAAAAATTGTAAATCTAACTCTCTAGATACTTCCAAAGCATTGACAAGTCCGCCCATATTTAAATTCCAAGCAAGAAGTGGCTTTTGCTCAGCAGTCGCAGATAGTAGTGCCGCTAAATGAATAACCGTATCAACCTTATGTTTTTTGGCAATGTTAAAAAAGTCACGGTCATTGGTTACGTCAAGATGTTCAAAAGGACCACTGTAAACAACATTACTCTCATTTTTATTAATATCGGTAGCAATGACATTTTCAGCACCGTAACGTTCCCTAAGCGTCATCGTTAACTCTGAACCAATTTGTCCTAACGCTCCAGTAATTAGTATTTTTTTCATTGTATACCTCCGTCTATGAAACATACCATCAAGGTATATTAAATGATATTAAGTTCTTGACCAACTTTTTTGTATATCGTAATCGTTTGATCAAGCATTTCCTCTGTATGGGCAGCCGTTGGCATATTGCGAACGCGTCCTGTTCCTTGAGGCACTGTAGGGAATACGATCGATTTCGCATAAACGCCTTCTTCATTCAGACGCTTACTGAACTCCTGTGTTTTGACCTCGTCACCGATAATAACGGGAGTAATAGGTGTTTCACTTTCTCCAATATCAAATCCAAGCTCCTTTAAGCCTTTCTTTAAGTAGTCTCCGTTTGACCAAAGCTTTTCTTGTAGCTCTGTGCTATTTGAAAGAACTTCAATTGCCTTTGTACATGCTGCAACATCAGCAGGGGTCAAAGCGGTTGAAAAGAGGAATGGACGACTACGAACTTTGAGCCAGTCAATAAGATCTTTTTTACCCGCAACATAACCACCAACAACACCAATCGCTTTTGATAATGTTCCTATTTGGAAGTCAACTTTGTCAGATAAGCCAAAGTGTTTGACCGTACCGGCACCTTGACCAAGAACACCTGAACCATGTGCATCATCAACATAAGTGATTAAGTCAAATTCCTCAGCAATTTTCACGATTTCTGGTAATTTTGCAATATCACCATCCATTGAAAAGACACCATCTGTAATAACCATGACTTTATTGTAAAGCCCAGATTCAGTGGCTTCTTTTGCCTTTTGACGCAAATCTTCCATATCTGAATGGTTAAAGCGAATAATTTTTGCTCTTGATAAACGGCAACCATCAATAATAGAAGCGTGGTTTAATTCATCTGAAAGAATGGCGTCATTTTTATCCATTACCGCAGAAATAGCAGCCATATTACAGTTAAAACCAGATTGATAAGCGATAGCAGCCTCAGTATGTTTGAATGTGGCAAGTTTTTCTTCTAATTGGTCATGTAACTGAAGTGTTCCATTAATAGTACGAACAGCACCAGCACCTACGCCAAATTCTTCAATTGCTTGGTTGGCAGCTTCTTTTAAGCGCTCATCTGTAGCAAGGCCTAAGTAGTTGTTAGAAGATAAGTTAATCAACTCTCTACCATTTATTTGAATAACGGGACCATTAGCACTTTCTAAAGAATCAATCGTGTTATACAGACCTTTTTCTTTTAATTCTTGTAGATTTTTTGATAAAAAATTGTCTAAAGTATGACTCGACATATGATCAGCTCCCTATTTTAGTTTAAATTTCCTCAAAAGAAACAAATGTCTTTATCGTGTGTACGATTTTGTTAAAAGTATATGAATATTTCCCTTATATGCTTTTAATTTAACATAAATTATAGTAAATGTATATGTAGAAAGGACATTCCTTCGTGTGTAGTTTCTCTCAATTTGCGACTTATTATTATAGATGTGTAACAAAAAATGAAGGGCACTAAATAAATGCTCAGGACTTTATAGGTTCATAAAGTTGTCTTAATTACAGGAGGAAAACTGTGATATAATATATAAATATAAAGTTACCTGTATTATAACTGTTGATCCTTTCTACATTTTACCTTTAAATTTGAATAAAATGAGGTGGAGACTATGGATAATCATCAATTTATAATGAATTGGGGAAAAATCTCTATTGGTGAATGGATGCGCACAGGTTCGTTTACATTAAGTGAATTTTTACAAAAGGCTTATGATTTAAAGTTATATGACCAGAAAACGCCTGATATAGGTAGAAGGTGGACCGACATCGAGGATCGTTTTTTAGAAAAGTATTCAAATGACTTAACGGTTCGCGAGGCAAGCAATTTATTACATCGTTCTTATTACGCCACCTATCAGAGAGTACGTATTTTAGGTTTAAATGAAATGATTAAGCAGAAAACATTTTCTTAAGCAGAACAATCTACATATAAAAACTAGGTCCAACCATTAATAACGGACTTAGTTTTTTTGTGTTTCGAGAATGCCACAAAAAGGTGAAGGTGATGTTTTGCACTTTTACTGGTGGCTTTCCATTCATAAACGATTCTGAGGATGATCATGTTTGGAAGGAACCAATCCACTTTTTTGGATATTGCCCGCATCAGCCATTACAAAAAGATTCAGCACACGACACAACCAGCCACCACTAACCAAAAAAGAAAGAGTAGTAACCCATCAAGATGATTAGCTAACTTCAAGGCACAAACTATCGCCCCTAAGTCCACTTTCATACGGTTTCGAGGGTTCTCACACTTTGCCGTAGCTGCCCGCACGAGCTTGCTCAAAAAGATTCAGCACACCGCACAACTAGCCACCACCAATAAAAAAGAGAGAGTAGTAATCCAGTAGAATTAGAATCTATTACCCAAGCAACTTTTATACGAAGGAAAAAGGTAGAGGCTAAAGAAGTCCATATATAGGAGTTGAATACTATGGTAAACTATGAAAATAAGTAGAATAGAGAGAGGCTTAGCAATGAACGATTTGAAAAATAAACAGCATTCATTAAAAGGGTTATCCTTCATTGACTTATTTGCAGGCATAGGGGGGTTCCATACGGCTTTAGCTTCCTTTGGAGCGGAATGTGTCTTTGCTTCAGAATGGGATAAGCATGCTCAAAAAACGTATCAAATGAACTATCAATTAGAGCCTGTCGGGGACATAACAAAGATTGATGCCAATGATATTCCTATGCATGATATATTATGTGCGGGATTCCCTTGTCAGCCTTTTAGTATTTCTGGAAAAAGGCATGGGTTTGATGATACAAGAGGGACTTTGTTTTTTGATGTGGCTCGTATTGTACGGACTCACCAGCCCAAACTGTTGTTCATGGAAAATGTTCGTAACTTTGCTACACATGACAATGGCAATACGTTAATAACCGTGAAAGAAACATTGGATGAACTAGGTTATACATTGTTTCATCAAGTTTTAAATGCTAGTCACTTTGGTTTACCGCAAAATCGTGAACGTATTTATATGATTGCTTTTCGTCAGGACCTGAATGTACAAGCATTTACATTTCCAAGCCCTACCTATCAAAGAGTCATTTTACATGATCTCATTTTATCTGATGAAGAAACGGCCCCTTATCGGATTCATCGTGATGATCAATTGCTCCATCTTGAAAAGGTACCAGTAGGACCACACTGGCAGGTAGAACATCTACGACCTTTACGTGTTGGTACCTTTAATAAAGGTGGACAAGGAGAGCGCATATATAGTGAATTTGGTCATGCTATTACGCTTTCTGCACAAGGCGGAGGGCCTGGAAGTAAAACAGGTTGCTATTTAATCAATGATTATGTCCGAAAGTTAGCACCGAGAGAATGTGCCAGAATTCAAGGTTTTCCTGATTCATTTCAGATACCAGTTAGTGATGGACAAGCTTGGAAACAGTTCGGTAATAGTGTGCCTGTTTATGTACTTCAAGCCATTTTGGAGGCGATCATAAATCAAGGATTATTGCCCCAATTAGATGAACCAATATTGATAAAAAAGTAATAGTATGAAGGCACCTTATGGATAATGGTTATCCAGAGGTGCTTTTTAGTGGTTGGCTATTCTTTTCATCCAGATGGCTACTTGTAAAATGGTTGCATCTTGGAATGTTTGCGGGTTATAGCCGGTAATGGTTTCAATTTTTCTAAGGCGATAAATCAGAGAATTACGGTGAATATACATACTTGCCGATGTCTTACTAATGCTTAAATTATTTTTAAAATAAACGTATAAGGTTTCAATAAGCTTATCATTAAGTCCAGCTAGTATATGCTCATAATAAGTTTGACGCTTATTTTCTTTGATCTGACTAAGTAATGATTGTGTCATAACCTGAGAAAAGGAGATAATAGAAAGGTTCTTATCGCCTAACTTAAGTGCGGCCAATGCTTCGTGATAAGATGAGCGAATATTATGTTCATCGTGATAATATCGTCCGATACCAATTCGAATCGAGATGTCCTTGCGGGTAAATCGTTCTATGGCTTGGTTAATTTTACTGT
Source organism: Alkalihalobacillus pseudalcaliphilus (assembly GCF_028610675.1). Classification (NCBI taxonomy): domain Bacteria; kingdom Bacillati; phylum Bacillota; class Bacilli; order Caryophanales; family Bacillaceae; genus Alkalihalobacillus; species Alkalihalobacillus pseudalcaliphilus. Next base: position 40,377 of record NZ_JAQQWS010000003.1, on the reverse strand, counting down.
TGGTAGCAGGCTGTTCTAGTCCAGTAGTAAGTATATAAATTTGACTCATAGAAATAAAGCCGATGAATGTTTGACTACTCGGAAAAATGGGTTCTAATAAGTCCATAAGTTGATTTCTCCTTAAGGTGGACGAATAAAGATCGAGTATTACAACTTGATAAGGTGGTTTCACAGTCATTTTTAAGAGCTCTAATTTATCTGTATGGCTACTAAAATGGGTAGGACTCTTAATAATGGAATGAAATATTTCATCTTTTAGACGTTGTTTCCACTCCATTTGCTCCATTAAGTAAGCTTGATTCAGCATAATTTCTGTATTCATTTTTACAAGTTCACCAAATTCGATTACTTCTTCAGGCTTACCGGTGATACCAATCACTCCGACAATTTTTCCTTTAAATTCAATCGGTAAATTAACACCAGGTAAAGCACGTCCCCATCTTTTGTGATTTTGTTCGGAAATGAACACAGTCTGCCCAGATCGTAAGACTTCAACTGCTCCATGGTGGATTTGGTTTAGCCGTTCGGGATTGGCTGAGGCAATGATCGTGCCAGACTCATCCATTATATTAATATTTCTATTTAAGCGTAAAATTGTTTGAGTCACGATATCTTGAGCCAGTTCTTGAGTTAACATGACATGATGCCTCCTTACTTGAATTGTTTTTCATAGTAATTCCTCTTTTGTGAATAATATATAAAAAATGAGCAATAATTTGTTTGTTTTTTGGTCGCTGTACACGATGTATTCTCAAGTTGTCTGAATTTATAATATAGATTATAAGAAATAATGGTAGGTGTATACAACATGAAAATAGTTATTGCTCCAGATTCCTTCAAAGGATCACTTTCTGCAAAAGAAGTGGCGGTCCAAATCGAAAAAGGAATAAAGAAAGCGGATACAAAAATTGAAAGCGTTTTAGTTCCTGTTGCGGATGGTGGTGAAGGAACGATGGAAAGCTTGGTTGCAGCAACAGATGGAAAAATTATTGAGCAAATGGTAAAAGGTCCGTTAATGCAACCAGTTAAAGCAGCTTATGGAGTTCTTGGTGACAATCAAACTTGTGTCGTTGAAATGGCGAGTGCTTCGGGTTTAACGTTAATCCACCCTAGTGAACGTAACCCTTTACTGACATCAACTTACGGCACAGGAGAATTAATAAAAGCTGCTTTAGAACAAGGGTATCGCAACTTTATTCTGGCAATTGGTGGTAGTGCTACTAATGATGGTGGCGTAGGGATGTTGCAGGCATTAGGGATGAAGTTATTTGATAAAGAGCATCAATTAATCGGATTTGGTGGGAAAGAGCTTAGCCGGATTACGAGTATTGATCGGGCTCAGTTTGATCCGAGAATTATGGAGTCTTCGTTTATTATTGCTTCTGATGTACAAAACCCTTTCGTAGGTCCAAATGGTGCTTCTTATGTATTTGGCCCACAAAAAGGAGCTACACTAGAAATGGTTAAAGAGCTTGACCATTCTTTATTGAGGTGGGCAGATATCATTGAAAAGGAAACAGGCATACGTGTACATGAAAAGTCAGGAGCAGGAGCTGCTGGTGGAATTGGAGGCGCTTTTCAAGCGTTTTTCCCCTCACAAATGCGGCGCGGGATTGATATTGTCATTGAGTATACAAGCTTAGAAGAAAAATTAGCAGGTGCCGATTTAGTTTTTACTGGTGAAGGACAAATTGATTATCAAACGGCTTCAGGGAAAACAGCAATGGGTGTTTCGGAATTAGCCAAAAAACATAACATCCCGGTGATTGTCGTTGCTGGTTCAGTCGGTGAGGGCATTGAAGAGCTTTATCAATATGGCATAACAAGTGTATACAGTATTGTAAATGCACCGATGAATCTAAAACAAGCGATCAGTCATTGCCGTGAATATGTAACGTTTACAGTTGAGCAGATTATTCGTACTTATTTGGCTATAAATAAAAACTAAAGTGAAAAGGGAGGATTTGAGATGTTATTTGTAATCATTGCGTTAGGGGTCTTATTAATTGTTGTTGCAACGAGTAAGTTTAAAGTTCATCCGTTCTTATCTTTATTACTCGGAACTTTATTTGTTGCATTTGCAACGGGGATGCCATTTGACTTAATTATTGAAAGCATAAATGGTGGTTTCGGTAGCTTAATGACTAGCATCGGACTTGTCATTGTTTTTGGTACTATTATTGGGGTTATTCTTGAAAAGGCAGGTGCTGCTTATAGGATGGCAGAAGTGGTCCTTAGAATTATCGGCCCCAACCATCCCCAGTTAGCGATGAGTATTATCGGATTTATTGTATCAATTCCCGTTTTTTGTGATTCAGGTTTCATTATTTTAAATAGTTTAAGAAAAGCATTAGCAAAAAGAGCGAAGGTCACAATGGCTTCGATGTCGGTTGCTCTAGCAACAGGGTTATTTGCAACACACACCCTTGTTCCACCAACGCCAGGTCCGATAGCTGCGGCTGGAAATATTGGAGCAGATGCCTACTTGGGCACTGTCATATTAATTGGTCTAGTGGTAGCGGTGCCAGCAACATTAGTTGGTTACCTATGGTCGCTCAAGGTTGCAACGAAAATAGAAGTGCCAGAAGATATTCTAGCGAGTGGTGAAGAGTTCGATTATGATAAAGTCGTCGCTTCTTTTGGAAAAATGCCATCTACATTTCAAGCATTTTTACCTATCGCGTTACCGATTGTTTTAATTGGATTAGGTTCTTTTATCTCATTAGCAGGATGGGAAGGTTTCGTGGCTGAACTATTAATATTTTTAGGGAAACCAGTCATGGCATTATTATTAGGTGTAATTGCAGCCCTACCATTATTGCCGAAGTTTGATGAAGAAACCTTAACGGGTTGGATGGGGAAAGGTTTAACCGATGCGGCCCCAATCCTTCTCATTACAGGTGCTGGTGGTGCTTTTGGAACCGTTATCAGAAATTCTGGTGTAGAAGCCATCATTCAAGGCTGGGATATCACAGGTATTTTTACAGGAGCCTTATTCTTAGTAATACCATTCATTATTGCTGCGGCACTTAAAACAGCACAAGGCTCTTCCACAACATCACTTGTTATTACATCATCGTTAATTGCACCAATGTTACCTGTTTTGGGTATTGAAGGTGCTATTCCCCTTGCCTTAGTTGTTATGGCTATCGGTGCAGGTGCGATGACAGTGAGTCATGTTAACGATAGTTATTTCTGGGTTGTTACTCAATTTACTGGGATGAAAGTCAACGACGCATATAAAGCACAAACGATGGCAACTTTACTGCAAGGGGTAGTGACTATTTTAGTCACATTAACGCTCTGGGTAATATTAGTTTAATGTACTCCTAATTCGAATGACGTATAATCAGTATTTCAAGTATAGTAAGTAACTCAGAACGTTTGCGGTACCAATGAATTGTGCATAGTTCAAGATAACAGGAAAAATCCTGTGCCATGTATAAAAATGTATAATGGCACAGGATTTCTTTCCATTACTTTAGACCTCTTCTAAGCAATTTGTTTTACTGTTAAATTTCTTTGGTCAATTTCGGTAGTAGCTAAAGTTACATCGGTAATTTGTAATTGAATTATATCATTTGCTGTTAAGTCAATTAAAAATGAAGTACTCCCATCATCTTGTTGTGCGGTTCCTAGTATAATAGCAGATTGTGGTATTGGAATTCCATTTACAGTAATCACAAAACTCATGCCACCCGTATTGGAATTTAAATTGGCATTGATTTCATAAACTCCTGTTGCGTTTACAGTTAACGAACCATTTCCCGAGTCAGGTGTAACACCTGAGGTTGGTCCAGCACTATCAAATGTTACAAAAGTGCCTATGTCTGCAGGGGTGATTAGAATAGGTGATGTCCCAAACAAAGCTCCATAATTGATTAAGCCACCACCACCTGGTCCAGTCGGTCCGGTAACGCCAGTAACTCCCGTAGGACCTGTTATACCTGTGATACCAGTAGCCCCAGTAGCCCCTGTTACTCCCGTAGGTCCAGTAACTCCCGTAGGTCCAGTAACCCCAGTAACCCCTGCGCCAGTCGGTCCTGTAATTCCAGTCGGTCCTGTAATTCCAGTCGGTCCAGTCAGCCCCGTAATCCCTGTAGCCCCCGTAGGTCCAGTAGCCCCCGCGCCAGTCGGTCCTGTAATCCCAGTCGGCCCAGTAGTCCCTGTTACCCCCGTAGAACCAGTCGGTCCAGTAACCCCTGCCCCCGTAGGCCCGGTAACCCCCGTAGCACCAGCAATCCCCGTCGGTCCAGGCGGCCCAGCGACTCCAGGTAACCCTTGAGGTCCAGAAAGTCCAGGAGAACAAATGCAGCGATTTGGTCCTCGATTACAGTTCGTACATTTTTGTTTAAATTTCATACCTGACACTCCTTAATGAATATAATAATAGGTATAAGCTTAAAATGATCGGTCCTATTACCTTATTCAATTTGTGACAAAAGTGTATATATGAATACCTATGTGAAAGAAGGTTTTATTTTAGTAAGAAAAAACAAAAGGGCCATTTACTTGAGAAATTATCGTTACTCAACTGAACTAAATTAATCACATTGCCAAAACAACTACAATCAAGAAAAGAGAAGCTATTAAAAAGAATAGTGATTAATACAAGTATTTTGGATAAAAGGGGGTGTACAACACATTCTTTTTTATGCAATCCATATCAGATACTGTTATTAGTTGGAGAATGTTCCTCACAGAATTCATCTCCTCATATATCAAACTCAGATGGTACAGTCGAACTCGAGCGTTCAAAAACAAAATTAAAGTATAAGTTGGTTCTCATTTTAGTATTTTCTGCAAAAATCAAAGCCGTTAACATTTCAATGTTAACGGCTTTTTAAATTCAGAGTTAGTGTTTGCCCTTCCTCGTTATAGAGAAATCATTAAGCTACATCAGGCTTCCAGTTAGATACATCGTCTTCAGTTGGAATTTGTTTCTCACGATTCTTCTTCGCGAAAATAAAGAATATAACTGTGATAAGAGTCGTTGCAATGACTCCAAATGTTAACGAGATATTCATCGATAATCCAAATCCGATAGAAGCATTGGCAATATACGTAGTAACAACCATGGTCATAAATAATGCAGGTGCTACCGCAATCCAGTAATTACGCTTTCTAACGAATAAGAACATTGCACCAACCCATAAAGCAATAACAGCTGTTGATTGATTTGCCCAGTTAAAGTACTGCCAAAGCATAGAGAAGTCAACTGTTGTAAGAATAATAGATGTTACAAATAATGGTGTTGCAATTAACATACGGTTCATGATTTTCTTTTGTGGTACTTTAATGTAATCAGCAATAATCATACGAGCACTTCGGAATGCCGTATCACCAGATGTGATTGGTAATAAGATTACACCTAGTACAGCAATTGTTCCAAATACAGCACCTAATAACTCAGTAGAAATTAAGTTTACAATACCACCAGTACCGATTGTATTGATTAATTCGCTTAATGTCATTGGTCCATCAAATAAACTCATCGCAGCGGCTGCCCAAATCATCGCAATAACCGCTTCAGCAATCATAGCACCGTAGAAAATACGGCGACCTTGACTTTCTTTTTGTGTCGTACGTGAAATGATTGGTGATTGAGTAGCATGGAACCCAGATAAAGCACCACAAGAAATCGTTAAGAATAATAATGGGAAAATCGCTGCCCCAGCTGGGTGTGTGTTTTCAAAAGATAACTCAGGAATTGGTGCACCTTGGATAACAAGAGCAGCTCCAACCCCAATTGTACTAACTAATAGAATCGCTCCTAAGTATGGATAGATGTTCCCGATAATTTTGTTAATCGGTAACACTGTTGCTAATAAGAAGTAAATAAAGATTAAAATAACGAATACAATAACTGGCACAACACCATTCGTTAAATCAAATAATAAATCGGCTGGTGAAGCAACAAAGACTGTACCTACAAGTAAAAGTAATAAAATTGAGAAAGCATTTACAATGTGTTTCATTACCTTACCTAAGAAACGTCCAGCAAGCTCAGGTAAGTGAGCACCACCGTTTCGGATAGAAATCATCCCTGTTAAGTAATCGTGAACCGCCCCAGCAAAAATCGCTCCAAATACAATCCAGATAAAAGCAACAGGACCATATAAAGCACCCATGATTGGTCCGAAAATTGGTCCAACCCCGGCAATACTAATTAGCTGAATTAGTAAGTTTTTATTTTTGTGCATTGGTAAATAGTCGACGCCGTCACCCTTCGAATAAGCTGGTGTGACACGGTCTTCTTTTGGTTGAAATACTTTTTCAACAAATTTACCGTAAGTAAAATAACCTATAATTAAAATAGCAATTGCTACTAAAAAAGTAATCATAAGTGTAATCCCCCTCAAATTTTCGTATGCGTTTTCATAAACTGAGTGTACATAAAGAAGACATATTTGTGAGGGATTTTGTCGTAAGATGTAAAATATCGTGTATAAGATGTTGAATTTTCGTCATAAGATGCGGATTTTAAATGATTGAATTCAGAAATCTATAGTTCTATTTTGGCACGTAAAGGTTTGACATAATTGCGACTTACCGGGATTTTTTCTTCTGTACCAGCAATCGAGAGCTGATAAGCACCATTAAACCAAGCATCCATTTCGGTAATATAATGGGTGTTGACCAGATAGCTTTTATGAACACGAAAGAATGAAAAAGAGGTTAAACGTGCTTCAAGCTCTTTTAACGTAAGTTTTGTTTCAAACAATTGCTCACTCGTAACGACTTTTGTATTTTTGTCATCCCGATATACATACAAGACCTTTTTTGGCTCTAGAAATTGAATAGTTCCTTCTGCTTCTAATGCCAGCTTCCCATTGGTTGATTCAGGGTTCTCTTGAGTTTGTGTCATATTAATTAAAGCCTTGATATGTTGAATCGTTTCAGCCAATTGTTTTTCATCAACGGGTTTTAACAAATAACCCTTTGCCTGCACTTGAAAAGCTTCAATTGCAAATTGTGGGTAGGCCGTGGCGAATATGACAATGGGTGGTGTTTGCATTTCTTTTAATACAGACGCAACTTCTGTTCCTGTCATACCCGGCATTTCAATATCTAAAAAAAGTAAATCAGGCTTTAATTCCATAATTTTTGCGACTGCTTCTTGTCCCGTGGAAGCTTGGCCAACAATGGTAATTTCAGGATAAGAGTCTAGTAAGAATATTAGTTCTTCACGACTGTATTTTTCATCATCAACGATTAATGTTTGGATTTGTTGGATTGTCATCGTTTAATCCCTTTCTTTCTTTTTTGGAATAGTGAAAGCGATCGTTGTTCCTTGATGAACATCTGAATTAATTTGTAACGACGCTTTTTCTCCAAATTGCATTTGTAATCGCTTATTTATATTAAATAATCCAATGCCTGTACCTGTTGTTTCTTCAGCTATTTTCTTTCCTAGCCAATTTTTCTCTATCATCGCAAATCCTTTACCGTTGTCTGAAACGGTTAATTGAACAGTTTTCCCCTGATCCTTGATTGAAATACGCAAATAGCAATCTCCCTCTTTATCTTTAAAGCCGTGCTTAACCGAATTTTCAACAATTGGTTGTAACGTAAGAGGAGGGATTTTCGTTAACAAACAACTCGAATCAATATCATAGGTTATCGTGAACCTATCCTCAAATCGGGTTTCTTCAATAGATAAATATGACTTCACATGATTAAGTTCATCTTCAATTGAATGAAGGTTGGTTGTGGTAGATGTAACGTTCTGCCGTAAGAATAAAGAAAGGTGGTGTAACATTTGCCTTGCTTTATTAGGGTTCATCCTAATTAGTGAAATGACCGTATTTAAAGTATTAAAAAGAAAATGAGGGCTAATCTGTGCTTGTAAGGCATTAATCTCAGCTTCTTTTGCAAGTTGATAGGAACGGTCGGCCTCAGCAAGCTCAAGCTGACTGCTCAATAAATTCGTTAATCCTGCAAGCATTTCTGTCTCAAGAGGGGTGATTTCTTTTTCAGAATGAAAATAGAACTTCAGTGTGCCAGCTACCTCATTTCGAATAAAAAGGGGAGCAATAACCGCAGCACCTAATGGACAGTTTGATTCATTACAATGAATACTTTTATCGTTAGCAATGACCATTTCTTTTCTACGGATCGCCTCCCAGGTAATTTGTGTTTGTATGGGGAGGTTCGCTTTATGGTGATCACTAGCAAGACCAATATGTGCGAGAATTTTATGGTGGTCTGTCATTGCTACACCGGCTACTTTTAATTCATTATAGATAATAGTACAGACTTCTGCAGATGAATGATGATTGAGTCCATCTTTAAGAAAGGCTAATGTTTGTTTGGCAATTCTTAAGCTTTTTTGTGCTTGCAAAGCACCAAGCTTTTGCTCGGTATGTTGGACATTACGTATAATGAGGAAAAATAACATACATCCGATTCCATTTGCGACAATCATAGGAACACCAATAACTTTTACAAGTTCAATAGCTAATGTTGTTGGATGAGCAAGAATAACAATTAATGCCATCTGCGTGGTTTCAGCAAAAGCTCCTAACAGAAAAATCGTTCTAGGCTGAGAGGTCGCTTTTGGATTTCTTTTTGCATAATAAGCAGATATGACTCCGGCAAATATAGTAGCTATTCCACAAGCAAATCCAGTAAAACCACCTAGTAGCATTCGGTGACCACCAGCAATTAGACCAGAAGCTATACCGACTTTATAACCTCCGAATAAGCCTGCAAGAACAACACCAATTACGCGAAAGTTGGCAATGGCTTCTTCTTCAGAAAGCTCAGTAAAATAAACAACGAGTTCTGAGTTATGAGAGCCAAAAGCAACTCCTGAATAGGTACCAATAATACCAAAAACGCTAAAAAAGAGGATCGCTTTCATTTGTTGTCTTTGACTCAGTTGTGTGGGGTAGATTAGCATATCTTTAAAAAAATGAAGTCTTGTTGCGATAAAAGCTAACATCACAATTAACCCAAGTCGCTCTAACATAATAAGTAATAATTCGAACATTACATTCACCTAGTTTCTTCTCATTCCTACAAAGTATAGCAAAAATCAACGAGTGAAGAAAATGAGTAAGGCATTTCAATTTTTTGTTCTTCATAAAGTGAAGAAAATTAAAATAGTGAGCAAATAACAGTGATTAAGAGTAATTCGGAGTAATTTGTTCTTTAACAAGAACGTTTGTGGTTGTTATTGAGTTTAAAAAAATAAAAAAATCAGCTATACTACAGGTGTATTCTTTATTAAGAACGAATGCAATGACTATAAATTCTATAGAGAATTTAAATGAGTCGAAAATAAACACGTAAATGGGATTTTTTGGCCCATTAAGCGGCAGATACAATTAGATAACCTAATCCTAAGGAAATAATTGGAGGGTACCTTAATGAAGCTTTCGAGAATGAAACATAATCATAAAAAATTACTCCCACTCTGTCAGTTCCTCGTAATTGTGTACTTAATGGTAGTAGGTGTTGCCTTTTTAACCTCAGATACACTTGCTTTTTTTGGTGATTCAGAAAAAGTAAGTATATCTATTCAAACAGGTAATTGGTGGGATGGAAGTGACTTAGTGATTATGAATAAGAATGTAGGAACTTGGTGTGAAGCAGATGAGCTCTATTTTACGATTAAAAATGAAGGCTTTAATATGACGGAGTCAACTAAATTTGAATTATTCTATTCAGAGTCAAGGATTCCAAATGAACATGGGGCAAAGCTAGAGAGCGGTATGATTGAAGTGATATATCAAGGTGGAGTCGAGAAACTGGTTTTTGGGAACATGAAACCAGGAGCTTATATGTTAAAGGTGAATCAAAGTGTAGGTTACCAAAATAATTATGAGAGTCAAGCAGTTATTTGGAGCGAGAAAATCTTTATAGACGATTGTCATCATGTCAATGAAAAAGAACATGGTGAGGAACATGTAGAAGATGTAAGTGAAAATCAAAATGAAGAACCGTCAAATGAAGAAATCGAGACAAGTGAAGAGCAAGTGGAAGAAAAGGTGGTAAATAAGGAAGAAGTAGTAGAAGGGAACATAACGGACGAAGCAAAAATTAATAAAACGACAGATAATGAGGTAACTGAAGAACTGACTGAACCATCAGATGAAGAGCCAAGGTCGCGAGAGTAGAACTCGAACGATCGGAAAGAAGAGCAAAGTGTAAAAGTGGATTCAGTTGGTAGCACAAATAACGGCACTAAGGAAGGTGAGGAATAAATGAAAACTATTTTGAAATGGGGCAGTCAATTAATAAGCTTCAGTTTGTTCGTTCTGTTAATTGGAATGGCATTTTTAGTTATTTCAACAAAAGCTTCGGGTGACGAGCCTGAGTTATTTGGCTATCAACTTAAGACTGTCCTATCAGGTTCGATGGAGCCAGAGTTTAAAACAGGTTCAGTAATAGTAGTGGAACCAGGTGGAGATATGACTCGTTTTCAAAAAGGCGATATTATCACTTTTATGGAAAACCAAGATAAGTTGATTACGCATAGAGTTATCGATATTGTTCATACTGGGGGAAATATCATGTATGAGACAAAGGGTGACAATAATAATGCTCCTGATAGTACATTGGTAATGTCAGAAAATGTCGTTGCTCATTATTCAGGTGTGACGATTCCTTACCTTGGGTATGTCGGGAAGTTTTCTCAATCGAAAGAAGGAGCGGCATTGCTTTTAATATTACCAGGTGTCGCGTTACTTTTATACGCGGGTATTAGTATTTGGCAAGGACTTAACCAACTTGAAAAGGGGAATCGAGATACGGCCAGAGAAGGGGATAAAGATATCCCAAAAAACCTCCTTTAGTGGAGGTTTTTTGTTCTATTTATATAGATTTTGTACATCACTATATTTCGGTAACGTCCAGTTGTATTGTACAGATAGCATTCTTAATGCAACGATGATGACAAATAATACATAATACATATAGGCAGAGGTTAATAAACCGAGGCCAATCATTAAACCTGCAAGTAAGGCCCATAAGGCATAAATTTCATCTCGGAATATAACCGGTTTACGTCCGGCTAATACGTCCCGAACCATTCCTCCTCCTGAACCTGTTAGAACAGCTGCGGTAGCAACCGCCACTAATGGAAGTCCGTTATCACTAGCGAGCATGGCACCTTGTATCGCAAAGGCGGCTAACCCCATTGCGTCAAAAATGACGATTCTTCTAAAATAGTCAAGCCATAATTCCTTTGAAAGAAATACAATGACGATGGAAGCTAAAGCTAGTGTAAAGAGTAAGGCTTGATCCCAAAGTAAGGATACAGGGGCACCAATTAATAGGTTTCGAATGGCACCACCACCAAAAGCAGTTACAAATCCTAAGACAAGTACACCTAAAATATCATATTTTTCTTCTATGGCGACAATGGCTCCGCTTATTGCAAAAGCAATTGTACCGATTATATTTAATGTCTCCCAAACCATGGTTGTTCTCCTTTGCTTTGCTCGATGCTGTTCATTATTCTTGCTAGCATTAGGTATTCACATTTTTTGTGCGTATGAATTTTAACATGAAATTATCATAAATTAAATGGGTAGTTTAACGAAGCGTGTCAAAGTCGTTTGTGAAGGAGTACAAATGATCTGTATATGTAAGGGAGAGTAATAAAAGAGGTATGTGGAGTTTTACTTGTCGTTTCTCAAAAATCATGTGGTGCTGAGCTAATCGTTTACAACGATCGCTCTCAGCTTTGCCAATTTTATCTCAACCTCAAAATCAATTTGATTAGGGGAATCACCTCAACTCTTTTAAAGTGAGTTGAGGTGATTTTAATTAGTTTTTTTCTGTTAATGGTTGTTTAATTAGCCCATAAATAACAGCTGTGATTAAAGAGCCGATGATAATAGCCAGGGCATATAATCCGATAGAGCTAAAATTAGAGCCATTGACAAGAAACATCGTAAAAACTCCTCCATGTGGAGCGGGGAGAGCTATTTGGAATAGGCCAGTTAGGCCTCCTGCGACAGCGGCACCTATCACACTTGCACTAATGACACGGACCGGATCAGCAGCAGCAAAAGGAATGGCACCTTCTGTAATAAATGAAGCACCTAATACATAATTCGTCTTTCCAGATTGACGTTGCTGTTGCGTAAATTTATGTTTCCAAATGGTTGTTGCCATCGCGATACCGAGTGGAGGAACCATTCCAGCTGCCATAACTGCAGCTTGAGGGCCAAGATTACCAGCATCAAGCATGGCGATACCGAATGTATAAGCCGCTTTATTAACAGGACCGCCCATGTCAATCGCCATCATCACTCCAAGAATAACGCCTAAAATGATCATATTACCTGTACCTAAATTGCCTAACCAATTCTGTAATCCTAAATTAACAGTCGCGAGCGGACTGACTAAGAAATACATGAGTGTACCCGTAAATAAGATATTTAATATAGGGGTAAATAGAATGGTACGTAACCCATCTAAGCTTTGCGGAAAATTTGCTAATAAGTGACGCACTAATAAAGCTATATAACCGGCAAGGAAACCAGCAATTAATCCACCTAAAAAGCCTGCTTCATTAGTAAAGGCCATATATCCGGCAATTAAACCAGGGGCAAATCCAGGGCGATCGGCAATACTCATCGCAATAAAAGCAGCAAGAACAGGAATAAATAAGGCAAAGGCATTATCGCTACCGATTGTCATTAATAATTCTCGAATAAAATTATCTTCTCCAAAGATCGTCTCAAAAACAAAGCTCAAAGCGATGAGAATACCACCACCGATGACAAATGGTAGCATATTAGAAACACCGTTCATTAAATGCTTATATATGCTTGCTCCAAAAGAGGATGATTCTTGACTTTCTTGGCTTTCTTCTTGCCGTTCAGTCCCTCTGTAAATCGGTTCATTTCCTGATAAAGACCGTTCTAATAATTGGGCTGGTTTTCTTACACCATCAGACACTGGAGCAACGACAATACGTCTTCCATGGAAGCGCTCCATATCCACCTTGGTGTCAGCGGCCACAATGATGCCATCAGCTTTTTCGATATCTTCATTTGTTAACTTATCCTTAACTCCAGCAGAACCATTCGTTTCAACTTTAATGTGGTATCCTCGCTCTTTAGCTTCTTTTTTTAATGCATCAGCAGCCATAAAGGTGTGAGCGATTCCTGTCGGGCATCCCGTAACGCCGAGAATGAAAACTTGGTCTTGGCTATATTCTTGGGGCGCTTCTTCTTGCTCTAATTCTTCATTTTCTTTTGTATCAATAACTTGTAATATTTCATCAACAGACTGAGCCTTCAACAAATGTTGTCTAAAATTCTCATCCATTAAATAGGTTGATAGTTTTGAAAGGGTAGCTAAATGTTCATTATTAGCCCCTTCAGAAGCTGCAATCATAAAGAATAAATGACTTGGCTGGTTGTCTAATGCTTCGAAATCAATACCTGCTTGCGAACGACCAAAAGCAATCGCTGGTGTTTTTACAGCAGATGTTTTGGCATGTGGGATAGCAATACCTTCTCCAAGACCTGTGGTACTTTGTTCTTCACGTTTTAGAATAGCTTCTTTAAACGCTTGCTTATCGTTCAAACGGTTAGCTTGCTCGAGCTTTTCGATCAATTCATTAAGTACGTCTGCTTTTGAGATTGAATGTAAATCAAGAATCATCGTTTCTTTTTTGAGTAAATCAGAAATTCTCATTATGTACGCTCCTTTTTATACTTGTCGTATATACGTTTTATCTACGAGTAATTGGATGTCCTGTTTTCTTGCTAGGCTTTTCGAAAAAGCAGTAGCACTTCCGGCAGCGATAGCAAATTGGAAACAGTCAGCTAGACACCAATTTTGTTGATAACCATAAATGAATCCAGCAACGGTAGAGTCACCTGCTCCAATAGAATTTACTAATATGCCTGAAGGTGGTGAGGCAATGAAAGTCTGGTCTTCGCTAACTAAAAGAGCACCGTCACCAGCGAAGGTGACCATAACATATTCGACACCACGTTGAACCAATTGTTTAGCAGGTTCAATAGCGTCTTCAATGGAATGAATGGGTTTACCAATTAGCTCAGATAATTCGTGATGATTTGGCTTAATAAAAGTCGGTTTTTCCTGAAGAGCAAATGTGAGTGGGAGCCCGCTCGTATCAAGGAATACATTCACCCCTTGATTTTTGAGAATAGACATCCACATTTGGTAGATTGTTGGTTCAAGAGTGGGTGGAACACTTCCAGATAAAACGACGACATCTTCATTTGTTAATTTTGCTAGTTGAGCGGTTAGCTTTTCAAGATCGCTCGGCATAATTGTCGGTGCAACACCATTAATTTCTGTTTCGGCTTCACTTTTTACTTTGACGTTTAATCGACTATCCGCTTTGATTTTAATAAAATCTGTTGGAATACCGCGTTGTTTTAAAGTAGACTGAATGAAATCACCAGTAAAGCCGCCGATAAACCCTAAAGCTACATTATCCGTTTGGAGAGATGTCAGTACGGTGGATACATTTATCCCTTTACCGCCGGGTTCTTTGTGATCAGCTTGAGCCCTGTTTAAGCTACCTACTTGAATAGATGGTGTCGTAACAAAGTAATCTAAGGCAGGGTTTAAAGTGACGGTATAAATCATACAGGTGTAACCTCCAACGTTGTGTGAGTGCGTAACTCTTGAATTAAATCAGCATTTTGTTTTTCTAATAGATCACTTGTTATGATACGGACGCGATTTACATTTGTAATTTTAGAAAAGGTGACATCACCAAATTTAGTGTGATCGGCTAAAATGAAGGCTTGTCGACTTGAGGCAATGGCTTTGTCCTTAATATAAGCCTCCTCTGGATCTGGCGTTGTCACACCATCTGGGACTGTAATACCATTTGCCCCAAGAAAGGCAAGGTCAAAATTAAAGTATTCAAGTGTTTCTAAGGCATGACGACCTATAAATGCATGAGTTCCTTTTTTTACATACCCACCGAGTACATGGGTTGGAATGTCGGCAGCAAGTAAAGAGGAAATGTTTGACAAGCCATTTGTAACGACTTCAACCTTTTTGCCTTTTAAAAAGGGAATCATTTCAAATGTTGTACTTCCAGCATCAAGGAAGATACAATCACCATCTTGTATAAAAGAAGCTGCTTTTTCAGCAATTTTCACCTTCTCTTGACGGTTTTTGAGTGTTTTTTGTTGCATTGTCGGTTCTGCTCTTTTACTCGTATAATGAGTAGCACCTCCATGAATCCGCTTTAATTTCTTCTCTTGCTCTAGCTCGGTTAAGTCTCTGCGAATAGTTGATTCAGATGCTTTTGTAATATCAATTATTTCATGTGTGCTTATGATTTCTTGGCTTTTTAATAAAGATAAAATTAGTTCTTTTCTTTCTAGTGTTAACATATCGAAACCACCTTTATGGATGTTATTTTTATCATACATTCAAAAACAATCAAAATCAATCAATAATAACCATATCATTCGTGTTACGTATATTATGGCCATTCGTATTGATAGAAACGGAAACAAAAATAAAGCCGTAGACATTCAGTTACATGTCCGCGGCTCATTTTATTTATTGTTAATGTTTATTCCACTTCTTCAATCTCAATATTATATTCATCAAATAACTTTTCTAACTCTTCTTGAAATTGCTGATTTAATGTAAGTGCTTCATCTAATAATGAATTCACTTCCTCGATAATTGAGGCATCTTGCCCTTTATAAGCATCTGCAGTTAATCCTATAGCTGCAAGTTGAGTTTCGGAAAATTCTATATAAAGATCATGTACCTCTTGTAATGGTTCTGTTTCAATAGGCAAATTACGAAAATCCTCAACAACAGATTCGTATCTTGGAATGATGTCTTCAGTTATCCCATTTTGAACTTCTTCATCAAGAAGATTACTTGCCAATAGTTGATCAAAGTCATTAAGAACCTGTGTTTCAGCTGGTTCAATGGCAGGCATTTCTTCATTGTAGTAATTAATAATATCATCTTGTACGTCCCTATCAGCACATGCAAATAGAAATAAAACTGCGATTAGAAATAGAATCATTTTCTTCATTTGTTTCTTCCTCACTTTTGTTTTTTGTGTATCTACCTCTTTTTATTCCTTTTCAAACATAAAAAGGAATAAAATCCAAAAAATAATACGATTATTATTATACTAATAACATCTTTCAGAATAATAGTATTTTATTCGGGTTTTCCAAAAGCAGGGAAAAAGTATTGACAATAAAGTATGATTTCGATAGATTACGAGAGTATGTTTTAAAAAAGGGGAGAATAAAATGGATACTCGTGTTCAGTCAGATGTGAAAATTACAACGGCAGATCCTTCTGCATTAGGTTTATTTGGTCTTGCAATGGTTACACTCGTAGCGTCATCTCAAAAGCTTGGTCTTACCGATGGATTATCTTTAGTATTACCGTGGGCATTCTTTTTGGGAGGAATTGCACAATTAATGGCAGCTTGGTTAGATGCTAAGCATAACAATATATTTGGGACAACGGCATTTGGTGCTTTTGGTTTATTCTGGTTTGGTGTTGGGACAACGTGGCTTATTCAAATGGGTGTTTTTGGTGAGACACTTTTACAGTATGCGGATTCAAGACAGTTGGGTGTTGCCTTTATCGGTTATCTTATTTTCAGTTTGTTTATGACAGTGGGAGCATTAGAAACGAATAAAGTTTTATTTTTTATCTTTGTTTGTATTGATTTCTTATTCATTGGTTTAGCTTTAAGTTCATTTGGTATTATGTATGAATTTACATCAATGCTTGCTGCTATCTCTGAGTTAATGATTGCACTATTATCCTTTTATGGTGCGGCAGCCATTGTGTTAAATACTCATTTTGGTAAAGTCGTTGTGCCGAATGGTAAGCCTTTTGGTATCTTCAAAAAAGCAGAATAGAGAATTAGAGTAAAGCGATCGCCATAAGGTAGATCGCTTTTTTTCATAACTAGCAAACACTTCTATGATAGATATTCATATATGAGTGGTTAGAATATCTTGTCCACCCCATAAGTGAGTTGGACTAATAATCTTTTTAAGCCTATATTCATAAGTGATATTTTATTTTCAAATTTTCCTTTTGAAGGAATGTTAGGGCTTGTCTAAAATTTTGGATTTAATGATCCCAATAATTTGTTTCCATGTCAATCAACCAGTGACTGCGAAGCATAAGAGTTCTTTCTACCCCAGCGATAAAGCCTCCAATGAGAAGTGTGGTATTGACCGTGGCAGGGAGTTGAATCGGCGACTCAAATTGACCAATATGTTCTGAAACCCAAGGAATTTGACTAAGTAATTCTATTAATTGCGGAAGACTTAGGAATAGGGCCACAAGCAAAATAGTGGCAGAAATTCGTTCTATCCATTTACTGGTCTTTGGAAAGTGCTTGTGTAAACCTAATCGAAGCCCTCTCAGAGAATGTTTGTCGGGTTGGAGTGGATATGAATGTTTATTCTTTACATAGTGGATACGACTGATACCATAGCTGCCCACCGACGCTTCAACGATCCCATCTTGTACAGGGAAAGCGGCTGGAAGCTTAGACGACGCGGTATGTTTCCCATTTAGGTATAATTCGGCCGTAGAATCTTCTGCCCAATAATTGAATTCTACGGCGTATTCCGCACTTTCAGCGTCTTTATTTCCTAATTTTAAATAGAATACCGAACGTGAAAAAATATGCCAAAAACGATAGGGCTTTAAAGGATGGCCATCCCCCTCTTTCACTTTCTTTAGCTTTTTGGAATGTTTCCAACGGCGAATAGAAGTAAACAGAATTATACCTCCTTCAAAAAGAATGTCTCCCTATGTCTACGTTTTGATAAAAAGGTAGGTTTCATAACTAGAGTATTACCCTTCTAAACGCTTCTTTTTTTCTTGGTGTATCTCCCCTTTGTTAAAACTAACAGCGAAATATAAGCCTGCAACAAAGACCCCACCACCTATTATATTTCCTAGTGTAACGGGAATTAAGTTATAGAAAAAGCCTCCAAGTGTGAACATTTCAGAACTACTGTGTAAAAGAGCTATGCCCAATATCGACATATTTGCGACACTATGTTCAAACCCAGCTGCAATAAAAGCAAGGATCAAAACAAAAATCATAAACATTTTAGCGATATCTTCTTTCACTCTTAGAGAAACCCAAATAGCTAAACAAACGATCCAATTACATAATATTCCTTGGAAAAATAGCTGGTGAATAGGGGTATTCATTTTAGTCTCGGCAATGGAAAACATATAATGAGCAGCCCCGATGTCTTTAAATACTCCAGCAGCAAAAACAAGTATCGCTAATAAGATGGAACCTATTAAATTTCCGAGATAACACCAGCCCCATAGTTTGAAGGTTTGTCCCCATGTTGTAACTTTCGACAATGTACTACTTGTAAAAACCATATTATTCCCTGTAAATAATTCTGAACCAGCAAATATAACAAGAGCTAATGCTACTCCGAATGTCGCTCCAGTCAGGAGATCAATAAAAGGAGAATTAGTATGATACAAGGGTTCTCCAATAGCAAATAACATAATACTCCCAATTCCAACATAAGCCCCAGCAATAATCGATACTAGTAAATAACGAAAAGGGGCTTTATTAAAAAAACGATATTTTTCAACGGCTTGGTCATTCAAATTATGTATGGTTTCTTTATACATAAGCAACCTCCTCTGTAAATGAAAGGAATATAGTACGCTCTACCCGAAATACAAAAAAGCTAATCAGGAAAAAGGAGATATTCAGATTGGTGGTTTAATCAAAGATTCGAGAGGGAAGCACATGTAAAAAAAGGGTAGGTGATTGGATGTCAAATAAAATGTCGATTCAATTAAATGGTAAAGAAGTAATAAGTGAGAGTGATAAAACCGTATTGAGTATATTGGGGGAAAAGGAAATTAATGTTCCTAGTTTATGCTATCATCCAAGCTTAGGTCCTATTGAAACATGTGATTCCTGTATCGTTAAGGTTAATGGAGAGTTTGTACGAGCCTGTTCTACTTTTATACAGGAGGATGATCAGATTCAAACGACGGGTTCTGAAGTACATGAAGCCCAATTAATTGCCATGGATCGTATGCTGGGTAATCATGAATTATATTGTACGGTCTGTGATTATAACAATGGCAGCTGTGAAATACATAATGCCGTAAAAGAGATGAAAATTACACATCAAAGTACACCTTTTACGACGAAAAATGTAGAAGTTCAGCGGAATGATTTTTATCGCTATGATCCCGATCAATGTATCTTATGTGGGCGCTGTGTCGAAGCTTGTCAAGATGTGCAAGTAACAGAAACACTAACGATCGATTGGGAATTAGAACAACCTCGTGTTATTTGGGATCATGATACACCGATTGAGGATTCTTCCTGTGTAAACTGCGGACATTGTTCAACGGTTTGTCCGTGTAATGCGATGATGGAAGTAGGTATGGAAGGAGAGGCTGGATTTCTAACAGGCATTCAAGAGAAAACGATGTCTCCAATGGTTAATATTACAAAGAACGTCGAAACTGGTTACGGGTCCTTAATGGCAATTTCAGATATTGAAGCAGAAATGCGTGAAGCCCGTATTGAAAAAACAAAAACAGTTTGTACATATTGTGGAGTCGGTTGTAGCTTTGATGTTTGGACGAAAGACCGCCAAATCTTAAAAGTGGAGCCTCAACAAGAAGCACCAGCTAATGGAATTTCAACTTGTGTGAAAGGGAAATTTGGCTGGGATTACGTTAATAGTGAAGAACGATTAACAAAACCGCTTGTACGAGATGGAGAAGCATTTCGTGAAGTGGAGTGGGAAGAAGCACTGCAAGTTATGGAAACAAATTTCAAAAAAATAAAAAAAGAAAAAGGAGCAGATTCGCTTGCTTTTATTTCTTCGTCCAAGTGTACAAATGAAGAATCGTACTTAATGCAGAAATTAGCTCGTGGTGTCATAGGGACAAATAATATTGATAACTGCTCGAGGTATTGTCAATCTCCTGCAACTATGGGTTTATGGAGAACGGTAGGTTATGGCGGTGATTCTGGTAGTATTCAAGATATTGCTGAAGCAGAGCTCATTATTTCAATTGGTTCAAATACGGTTGAATCTCATCCAGTACTTGCTACACGTGTGAAAAGAGCTCAAAAATTATACGGGCAAAAGGTCATTGTTGTAGACATTAGAAAACATGAATTAGCCGACCGGGCTGATTTATTTGTCCAACCAGCACCAGGGAGTGACCTCGTCTGGTTATCAGCTGTTACGAAATATATCGTTGAGCAGGGGTGGCATGATGTGCAGTTTTTAAAAAATCATGTAAATGACGTTGATGAATATCTGGCTAGTTTAGACAATTACACTTTGGATTATGCCTCACAAGTAACTCATCTTACCAAAGACGAAATAATTCAAATCGCCGAAGCTATTCATGAATCGAAAACAACTTCTATTCTGTGGGCGATGGGCGTTACCCAGCACGGTGGTGGTAGTGATACGAGTACAGCTATTTCCAACCTTTTATTAATGACAGGTAACTATATGAAAAATGGAGCAGGTGCTTATCCATTAAGAGGTCACAACAATGTTCAGGGGGCTAGTGATTTTGGAAGTATGCCTGATCGGTTTCCTGGCTATGAGTATGTAACCGATGATGAGGTACGAAAACGTTATGAGAAGGCATGGGGAGCATCTTTATCAGCTGAACCAGGCTTAAATAATCATGAAATGGTGGATGCGATTCACGAAGGGAAATTAAATAGTCTTTATTTAAAAGGTGAGGATATGGGGATCGTTGATGCTAATATTAACTATGTTCAAGAAGCGTTCGAGAAGTTAGATTTCTTTGTTGTGCAAGATGTATTCTTCTCAAAAACTGCTCAATTTGCTGATGTTGTATTACCTGCAAGTCCAAGCTTAGAAAAGGATGGGACTTTTACAAATACAGAACGTCGTTTTCAACGGTTATATCAAGCATTAGAGCCACTAGGTGACTCTAAGCCCGACTGGTTCATTATTCAAGAAGTGGCTAATCAAATGGGAGCTAATTGGAATTATCAACACCCTAGTGAAATTATGGCTGAGGCAGCGCGTCTTGCTCCATTATTTGCAGGTGTTACCTACGATAGACTTGAAGGATACCAGAGCTTACAATGGCCTGTGGCAGAGGATGGGACGGATACACCCCTTCTATTTGAAAAGGAATTTCCCCTTCCTGATGGAAAAGCAAGATTATGGCCAGTTCAATGGACAAAACCGTTACAATTTGATGAGGAATATGATATCCATGTCAATAATGGCCGATTATTAGAGCATTTTCATGAAGGTAATATGACCTATCAGTCTAAAGCGATTTCTAAAAAGGTGCCAGATGCTTTCTTAGAGGTTTCAAAAGAACTTGCAATGGAACGTGGAATTGAAGATGGAACAAAGGTCAAACTCACTTCACCATACGGTCAAGTAAAGGTGAAATGTCTTGTAACGGATCGCGTGAAAGGGAAGGAAGTTTATTTACCGATGAACACGAATGGGGAAGCATCCATTAACTATTTAACTAGCTCCCATTCAGATAAGGATACAGATACACCTGCGTATAAAGAGGTTTCAGCAAAAATGGAAATATTAGAACCGAAAGGTGAAAGTCCTTTACCTTCATTTAATTCACGTTATGGTAACCCTAAACCACAAATTGGTGTCCGTGTAGAAGATAAGTGGAAGCGAGACGATTACATCTTCCCGGGTGACTTGGTACGAAAAAGTGGGGTGAACTCAAATGGCTAAGGCAACCACTACGATTCTTAAACAAGAAGTCGATCCTAAGAAACAAAGGGAGAAAGAGTTACGGGAATTAGAAGATCTCTTAGTAAATAATAAAGAAGCAATTACTCAGTTATCCAAAGGGTTACAATTATTTAACGAACGCAAGCTATTTGAAATGGTGAACGCAACCGTTGAGCGCGGTGATGAAGTCTTACATCGAATTGTGACAGCAGTTGATAATCCAAATGCAACTAAGTCATTAAAAAATTCAATGCTTTTATTTGAAACACTTGGGAAAATCAACGTCGATGAATTGGAGCCTGTTGTTTTAAAGGTGAATAATGGAATCTCTAAAGTCGGTGAATATGAGCATAAAAATAAGGCGGGCGGTGGTTATCTCTCTTTATTACGCTCACTGAAAGACCCAGAGGTTATTGAAGGTTTAAATATTTTACTGACTCTTGTGAAAGGAATTGGTATGGAGCAAGAGGACGAGGAAAAAGTAAGACCACAAAAAGAAAGGTTAGTTAATCCTCAAAGAGAAATGGAAATATTTGATGAAGATCAACAGTTAACTGAAGAATATGATCGTGATGATATGCAAGAAGCTGAAAAAGAAAAAGAGCATATTGGAAAAGCATTAAAAGCAAGTGGAGTAGCAATATTTGTAGGTGCAGGGATTCTTTTAGGGAAGTTCGTCTGGAAAAAGAGAAAGTAAACAAAAAAACGGGGGGCCTATTTCACCCTCCGTTTTTCTAGTGGGTATTTATACGGAGCTTTTTCTTAATCGTTTATTAAGGAATAATACACTCAATGAAACAATTAGTAAGATCAAACCGATTAAGAGATAATTATAATAAGAGGTTGCGGTGTCTGGTAATTGGTTATTTTTATCGTCACCGGGTTCACCATCACCGGGTTCACCATCACCGGGTTCACCATCACCGGGTTCACCATCACCGGGTTCACCATCACCGGGTTCACCGTCACCGGGTTCACCGTCACCGGGTTCACCGTCACCGGGTTCACCGTCACCCGGTTCACCATCACCGGGTTCACCGTCACCGGGTTCACCATCACCGGGTTCACCATCACCGGGTTCACCGTCACCGGGTTCACCGTCACCCGGTTCACCGTCACCCGGCACATCAATCACGGTTCCATCTTCCCAATGAATTAATGTCATATTCGGGTAATAGGTGTTTAGAATACTTGAGTATTCCCAGCCATTGAATTCACCAAGTTGGTAGGCACCAAATTGACTCATACCAACGCCATGTCCGTATCCACCACCATAGAAAGTAACGCCATCATCTTCAATATCAAAGCTGAAAAATCCAGAAGGTAAAATCGTAAAATCGACGAGCGGCATTCCGTATTCACTTTCACCTTGTTTAGCACGATATAGAGTGACTGTTTCACCACCAGTATCTACTGAGCGCGGTCTAATTAAAAAGCGAATATTATATTCTTTTAAAATTTGGTACGTTCCCGTTGTTCCCTCTATAATGAGACTCATAGCGACACCGCCATCGCCACGCTCTGAAACGTACATATTTACAAACTCACCAATACCTTCTTCGGGGATAGGTTTTGAAACGAACTCTTCATTTTCATCTAATGTTAAAATAAAATCTTTTTGTGCGTCATACCTTTCGAATATATTAGCATTAATTGTATTAGCTAGCTCTTCATGAGAAAGACCGACCATCCAACGGAAGTACCAAGATTCACCATCATAAGACTCATAAGATAAATCTTTATAAAACGCATTAAGGACTTCCTCATCTAACGTATCAATCTCTAACATTTGACCTGGATTATCTGGGTCAAATGTATGGCTTTGTGAGATTAAATATGGAGTGACTACACCAGGGAATGAGCCATCTGCCTCAGACCAAACTTGATGTTTAGAAGCACCAAAACCGCTAGATGTAGAATAATAGCGGGCATCAACCAATCGCTCGTTTTCATCTACCATCACAATACCGCTTGTTTCTAAGACGGCTTGTGTAGAAGTCGAATTTTCTGCACTATTGTTATAGACTTGGCTTAAAACACTATCATTAACAAAGTAACCATCAGCTGTGAAGCGATTGCTGAAATAATCACTTAAGGCATAAGTTCTCGCAGCTACTGCTTGAGCTTTTAAAGCATTTAATCCGAAAAATTCAGGCATTTCACTTGGTAAAACTTGAAAGAGATATTCTTCAAAATTAACATCGTTGATCACTCGTAGTTTGCCACCTGTCGGTGATGCAGTTATTTCAAAAATACCGCGATAATGAGGAATGCCTTGTGCTCTAGTGAAGGACGTTACTGTAAGTGTAGGTTCACTAGATTGAAGGATATGTGCCTCTTCTTGCTCTGAATGTGCTTCAACATATAAGCGTTCTTGACTTTCGTATAGGACTTGTCCACCAGATTCAACCGAAATCGTATGATCAGAAACGGTAAACGTTACTTCTTGATCGGCAGGAATAGAAAGGGATTCCTCACCTTTTTTATCTGTAAGAATCAATCCTTGTTCAGAATGGACACTGAATATATCATGATCAATGGAAGCGAAGCCTTGATTCATAATTCCGACACGCATATTTTCAACAGGAGTAGGTCCGTCTATTTCTATTAAGAATATCTCACCAGCATCATTAATATGAACAGTTACATTTTCAGCACCAACACGAGCATCCGCATAAGTCGCCGGCACTTCTGTATCTTTAACAATACGTATTACTTGAAGGTCAGAAGCGAGTTGAAGTGTTCCTTGCTGCTCTAACTCAAGCGAAGAACTAGTTTTGGACATAATTCTTTCTTGAAAACTAGTTTCAACAGGTTCTTCGACGGGTGGTACGGTTGGAGGTTCTTCTATAACGGCATCATAGATATAATCCAAATCGATATCTTGATAATAGAGTTCTAGAATTTCTTGATAACTCCAGCCAAGCCTTTTCCCTAAGTCACCAGCTCCGTATTGACTCATACCAACCCCGTGACCAAAACCACCACCGTAAAATGTGATCGTTTCTAGTTCGTTATCATCCGTGAAAGTGTGCTCTAACACAAAGGAAGAGGAAGGGAGTGTACCAAGATTATTCCGTGTAGAGCTGTAATCTTCACTGCCTCCTGGTGCTAGGTGTATCGTGGCATTTTCAGTTCCTAAGTGTGCGGCAGTTAAGCTAGTAGTGAAACGAATATTAAATTCTTTAATTAGCTTATAGGTGCCTGTTGTACCTTCAATAATAAGTTCTGTCGCTGCACCACCATCACCACGTTTAGCAACCACTAAGCTTAATAGCTCTCCAATCCCTTCCGCTGGTATTGGTTTGGATACAAATTCGTCATTTTCATCCAACGTCAATACGAACTTAGGATCAGCATGATAACGTGTTGCTAAATTGCTATTATAAGTGTTCGTTAATTCTTCTGCTGTTAGTTCTATTTTCCAACGATGTAAAGGAGAGTCATCCCCATATCCACGTAAAGATAAATCACGGAAAAATTGTTCCATTTCTTCATCATTGGATGTGTCAAATTCAATCGGTTCCATCGTCTCAGGATCATAGATATGAGTCTCTGCCATTAAATAAGGGACAATAGCACTTGGGTAAGTACCATCACCTTCTGCCCATGTTTCGTGTTTGGTTTGACTATATCCGCTTGAAGTTGAATAAAAGCGAGCATCAATTAATTGACCATTACTTCGCATGACCTCACCTTTAGTCGCATCAACGGCTCGGGTAGTTATTTCATTTTCATTGACATTGTTATACACTTGGCTCAAAACACTATCTACCACTTGATAACCATTTGCTACATGGGAAGTTGAGAAGAAATTATTTAATGCGTAGGTACGAGCAGCAACGGCTTGTGCTTTTAAAGCCTCTTCACCAAAACTAGCAGGCATTTCACTCGGTACTACTTGGTATAAATACTGCTCAAAATTAACATCATTAAGGACGCGGAGCTTATTATCATTTGTGGAAGCAGTTATTTCAAAGAATCCACGATAACTAGGTGCACCATAATTTCTTTGGTGTGAAGCTACCGTAACTTTTGCTTCTTCATCAAGGGAATGAACATACAACCGATTTTCAGTTTCATAGATTGTTTCATCACCTTGAAGTACGGTTAATTTTGCACCATTACGTTGAATCGTTACGTTTTCATTAGCGGGAATGTCAAAACTTTCATTCCCTTTTTTATCACTGACTTTCAAACCGGCTGAAGAGTTAGCTTGAAATTGGTCATGATCGAGTGAAACAAAACCTGTATTATGTATACCGACTCGGATGTTTTCAATAGGAGTATCACCGTAAATCTTAATTGTCTCAATCTCTCTTTGAGTATTGACTGTGACTACGACGTTTTCAGCTCCTACGCGTACTTCAGAATAGGAGGCTGTTTGGGGTTGTCCGTTTTTAATTCGAAAAACGGTATAATCTGAGGCAAGGGATAGCTTTCCTTGTAATTCTAATTCTAACTTATTCGAATCTCTTGACATGATTTTTTCTTGATAATCATTCGTAGTGTTGTTATCTGAAGAAGGTTCACTTGCAAAAGCGTGGGGCATATGGGCAAATAATAAAACAAAAATAAGAAATCCATACATTAATTTTGTTAACGCTTTCTTAATCATTTAAATCCTCCTTTAATTATAGTTTATTGACCTAAGTAATACACATCCCCCTTTCTGTCCGATTGGAACTCATTATAAGTTGACAATTTGGAATTTTCAACACAATATTTCATAAAATACGCAATTTTTACAAAATATTATTTTAGTCCTATATGAGTATCCATGAAAGTAGAACTAACGACATAGTTCTAGTTATCAAAGATTTTTTTCGACAAATTGATACACTTGATCAAAAATATTTGAAAAAAATCAAAAAAATTCGAAAATGGTATTGAAATCTCGTTTCAAAAAATATAATATAAAATAAAAATGAAATTTCATTACACATCTACAGAAATTTGGTGATTATATGGAACTTGACCTTTCCGCTTTAATGACAGAAAAGAGGAATGAACAAACGGTTAATATTGATCAGCTTTCAACCTTGGAAATTATTCAACTAATGAATAAGGAAGACCAAGGTGTTGCTTTAGCTGTTCAAAAGTGTTTGCCTGAAATCGAACAAGCGACGAATGAAATCTATCAAGCTTTGAAAAACGGCGGGCGATTATTTTACCTTGGTGCTGGAACGAGCGGTCGGCTTGGTGTCATTGATGCGTCAGAATGTCCACCGACATTTCGGACGGAGCCAAGTCTAGTGCAAGGAATTATGGCAGGTGGAACTAAAGCAATCATCACCGCTGTAGAAGGCGTAGAGGATAATCCTTTTGAAGGTAAGAATGATTTAAAAAAAGCAAACTTTCAAAAAGGGGACGCACTAGTAGGTATTGCAGCAAGTGGTCGTACGCCTTATGTATATGGTGGGATTGAATATGCTAATTCCTTAGGTGCAACAACGATAGCTCTAACAGCTAATCAAAATTCTGAATTAGGTGACATCGCTCAGATTGCAATTGAGGTGTTGGTAGGGCCGGAAGTATTAACAGGTTCAACAAGGTTAAAAGCGGCATCTGCTCATAAGATGGTTCTCAATATGTTATCAACAACAACGATGATTAAGCTTGGTAAGGTCTATGAAAATTTAATGGTTGATTTAAATGCAAGTAATGTAAAGTTAAAAGAGCGAGCTAAAAACATTGTCATGAGTGTGACAGGAGCACGAGAAGAAGTGGCTGAAACAAGTCTTAATCAAGCGAATAGCGATGTAAAAGCAGCGATTGTTATGATAAAAGGCAATGTTGACTATCAGCAAGCATTACTATTATTACAGCAGAGTGAAGGGTTTGTTAGGAAAGCAATCGAACGTGCTCAAGCACATCATTAATGGTATTACTTCCAGTAGAATTTCTTCTATTGGAATTAAATATAATCATGAAGCAAGTAAGGGGGATTCTTGTGAAAAGATTTAAAAAGTCAATTATTGCAGGTGCTGTTATTGTAGGTCTAACAGCGTTAACAGCTTGTGGGGGAAATAACTCTTCTTCAACAGATGTTGACAATTGGGAAGAGTGGGAAGGTAAGATTACGGTTTGGGATGGTCCCCGTTGGGAAGATGAGAGTGAAAACAAATTCCATTGGATGGAAGAGAAAGTGGCGGAATTTGAAGAGAAGTACCCAGGCGTGGAGGTTGAACTCGTTCAACAGCCGTGGGCAGAACTCGGGGATAGTTTGAGTGTAGCAATTGCTGGAAAGAACTGGCCTGATATTGCTCCAATCGATATTAGTGGTGGAACAATTAGTTTGAACCATATTGAAGATGGTGTCATCGAAAGCACAGATGATCTTTTTACCGAAGAGGAGTGGGCAGACTTTTTACCAAATGCGGTAGAAGCCTATGAGCATGATGGTCACATTTATGGCGTGCCAACTTCCATTAGTGTGCAAACACTTCTATTAAACTTAGATATCTTTGAAGAAAAAGGTGTTGAACCACCAGTTGATGGCCGGTGGACATACGATGAGTTTGTAGAAAAAATGGAAGCGTTAACGGGTGATGGCGTCTATGGGTTCTCCACATATATTATGCCTGGATACTATGAAGCGTGGCCATTCTTATTTATGGACGGTGGTTATCCATTAAATGAGGATTTAACCGAGTATACGTTTGATTCTCCAGAAGCTATTAGTGGTTTACAGAAGTTACTTGATTTAAAGTTTGAATATGAAGCAGCTCCAGTTGAGATGGGTAGTAATGACGTTGGAGGTACATTCCAAGCATTTGCTAACTTAGCTCAAAGAACGGTTGCTGTTCAACCGTGGGCAACATGGGCTATTAATTCAATACAAACAGAGGAATATGAAATGAATTTTATGGTTGCTGAATATCCAACAGGTGATACAGGTGAGCCTGTCACAATCGGTGGAGTCGGTGGATATGTTATGTTTAACCAAGGTGAAGATGAAGCAAAGAAGAAAATGGTTGGTGAATTCTTAAAGCATGTATCTAGTACAGATGAGCAATATGTTACAGCTCAAAATTATGGTACATTCCCAGCACGGATTTCAGCAGCTGATATGGATCCTTTTGCAGACAATCCGGGTATGGCAGCTGCACAAGAATTAACTGAACAAGTTGTACCAGTTCCTCGTCATCCTGACTGGGCAAGAATTGATGAAGTGATTCAAGGACAGTTACAGCTAGCGGCTAATGGAGAAAAAACTGCTCAACAAGCTTTAGAAGATGCAAGATCACAAGTTGAGAGTATTATGGATTAATTGAACGCTTAAGTCTAAAGGGTTTTATGAAATTGAAGCTCTTCTTTCCAAAAAAGGAGGGAAGAGCTTTTACTTATTAAATGTAGTTAGGAGTTGAGGAACGAGATGGAAAATCAACCTCAAATCAATACATCTGAAAAAATAATCGTTCCGAAGAAATCGTTATGGGAGCGAATCAAAAAGAACAAAATAGCTTATCTATTTTTAATGCCTAAGCTGATATTTTTTACTGTTTTTATGTTTATTCCAATTGTTTGGGCTTTTGTTATTTCGTTTCAGGATCGTGGCGTTTTTAATATTGATTATGTTGGCTTCAAGCATTACATCGATGCCTTTCAAAGTGAGGTTTTCCGTAAAGCTGTCATGAACACCTTATTATATACGGTAGTAACGGTTCCGGCTTTTATTATTACGGCACTCGTAATTGCTGCGATGATTCATCCATTAGGTAGGATTTCACAAACATTTTTCCGTTCTGCCTTTTACTTGCCAACGGTTACGTCCATGGTTATTATTGCGATGGTTTGGCGTTGGATGTATAACTATCGTTTCGGTATATTTAACTACATAATAGAGTTTTTTGGATTTGAGCCGGTGAACTGGTTAGCTCAATCCTCGACGGCGTTACCAGCATTAATGATTATGTCGATACTTATACCTCCAGGTTCAGGGATTATCATATATTTGGCGGCTATGAATAATATTAATCCTTCATTATATGAAGCAGCTGATATTGACGGGGCTACCCCTTATCAAAAATTTATGCGTATTACCTTACCGATGTTAAAACCAACGACACTATATTTAATCATTATCAGTACGATCGGTTCGTTCCAAGTATTTACGCAAATTATTATGATGACAGGTGGAGGTCCGGGTAATGCCACGGAAACGATTGTCCACATTA
The DNA here is from genome assembly GCF_028610675.1 of Alkalihalobacillus pseudalcaliphilus. NCBI lineage: Bacteria > Bacillati > Bacillota > Bacilli > Caryophanales > Bacillaceae > Alkalihalobacillus > Alkalihalobacillus pseudalcaliphilus. Next base: position 10,466 of record NZ_JAQQWS010000003.1, on the reverse strand, counting down.
TTTATAAAACAGCTTTCAGAGACTTTAATTTCGGCTTAGCTTCAGCTCAATCGGTGATTTTATTTTTCATCTTAATGGGCTTTGCTATCGCTCAATTTAGACTCATGAAGGATAAATAGAGAGGGGGGATCAGTATGCTGTCAAAATTAAAAAAACCATTTAGTATTTTCATCTTATCTATCATAGCGGTCATCTCCCTCTTACCACTATATTGGGTTTTTACGACTGCTTTACAATTACCTAGTTATCAAAATGAGGAAATGGACCGCCCTATTTCGTATGTAGAATCAACACCTCCAAAACTGTATCCGGTTGGTATTACGGAGTATTACTCACAGTGGCAGAAAAAAAGAGCTGCTGAACAAGCAGGCGATATGGAGCAGGCTCAAGTCCATGCAGATTTAATGGATGAAGTGGTTGAGAAAACATTTAGTTCATTTACACGACTCTTTACCACAACGCCTATTATGAAATGGCTCTTTAATAGTATATATATAGCGGTGGTGACGACCGCCTTAATTGTTCTCTTTGATACGATGGCGGGGTATGTGTTTGCCAAAAAGAATTTTCCTGGGAAATGGATTATATTTTGGATTATTATTGCGACAATGATGATACCAGAGCAAGTAACCTTAGTACCTACTTTTATCATAGTACAAAACTTACAATTGTTTGACTCGCATTTAGCTTTAATTTTACCGAATCTTGCGGCAGCTTTTGGTGTATTTTTGATGCGGCAATTCCTTCTGTCGATACCAGATGAGCTCATAGAGGCGGCGACAATTGACGGGGCAAGCGAGTGGAAGATATTTTTCAAAATTGTTATGCCACTGGCGATTCCAGCGATGGTAACCTTAGGTATCTTTACTTTTGTAATGGTTTGGAACGCATTCCTATGGCCAATTATTGTCATTAATGATGTTGACTTAATGACACTTCCAGCAGGTTTAAAAACATTACAGGATGCCAATTTAACAAGCTTTAAGTTCCTTATGACCGGGGCGACGGTGGCAGCAGTACCGATTATTATTTTCTTCTTAATTTTCCAACGTTACTTTATTAAAGGATTAACACTTGGAGGAGTGAAGGAATAATGCCTTCAAAAGAGTGGAAATACAAGATTGGACAAATGATGGTGTTTGGTTTTAAAGCAGACCAAACATCATCACTTTCTCCGGCAATCACCGATCTTATTAAGGAATATCATATTGGTGGTGTTATTTTATTTGGTAGGAATATAGGAAGGCCAAAGGAGGTTCTTGCTCTAACGGCTAAGTTACAAGCTTGGGCTAAGCAATGTAATCATCAGCAGCCATTATTTATTTGTACGGATCAAGAGAATGGGGCGGTTAGGCGTCTTGGTGAAGGAACGACTGTTTTTCCAGGTGCGATGTTATTAGGTGCAGCAGATGATGAGGGACTAGCCGAAGAGATTGGTTTCTTAACAGGGAAAGAGTTAAAGGCACTAGGGATTAATTGGAATTTAGCACCAACAGTTGATGTAAATAATAACCCTAACAATCCTGTTATTGGTGTTCGCTCTTTTGGGGAAGATGCTTGCCGTGTCAGTCAGCTAAGTCGTTCATGGATGAAAGGTTTACAAAAAGCAGGTGTCATTTCAACCCTTAAGCATTTCCCAGGACATGGTGATACAATCGTAGATTCACATCTTGCTTTACCAACTATTAATCATACGATGGAACGGTTAACGGAATTAGAGCTAAAACCATTTCAAGTGTGCATAAATGCTGGTGCAGATATTGTTATGACCTCACATATTCATTTTCCAGTATTAGAAAGTAAAGCTCATACCCCTGCAACTTTATCGTATAGTGTGATGACGGAGCTTTTGCGTAATCAGTTAGGTTTTCGAGGTGTAACAACGACCGATTGCCTTGAAATGGATGCGATCTCAAAGACGACTGGTACAGCCCGTGGAGCTGTTGAAGCGATTAAAGCGGGTGTTGATTTAATTATGATTTCGAATTTACCAGAGCTTCAATATGAAGCAATCGAAGAAATCTACCATGCTTTTGATCAGGGTGAATTAACCGAGGACATGATTGAATCTAGCTACCAACGGGTTTTATCTTTAAAGAATGGTTATTTAAAGTGGGCTGAACAAAATGTTAATCAACTAGAAGTCCCCAGCGTTGTTGGTTCAAGGCAACATCAGGAAAAGGCCATACATGCTATGAAACAAGGGATTACTTTAGTAGAAAATAAGCAATTACTTCCTTTATCTGCTGGTAGCAATGAACGTGTGCTTGTTGTTTACCCTGAGAATTCTTACTTAACAATGGTCGAGGACAGGCGTTTTAAGATGCATGCCTTTAGTGAAGAAATTCAAAAAATCGATGATAATGCTCAATCTTTTATGATTCCAATCGAAGAATCAGAGAAGGCTTTGGACAGATTGCTAGAACAAGCTAATCAGGCTGACATTTTAATTATAGCAACAGTCTCTGCTAGTTTATCGCCCCAGCAACAGCGATATATTGAGGCACTTTCTGCGTTAAATAAAAAAATCGTCGCCGTTGCTTGTCGTGTTCCTTATGATCGCTCATTATTTCCATATGTAGATGCTTTTCTAGCAACCTATGAGTTTCATACAACGGCCTTACAAATCGCAGCACGAGTCATTTATGGATTAAGCGAAGTCCAGGGGAAATTACCGGTGACGATATCTAGTAGCCAAAATGAATCATAACTTTCGTCATTAATTGTGAGGATGGCATCACACACCATCACTACGATGAACTTTCTCAAGAGATGCAAAATACGCCAGCTAACGACCATAGATTTCACTTTCATAAAAACGCATATGGCGAAGCCCAACTCACTTTGCCACTAACAAAGATGAAAGTCATCTATCGCCACCTTAAGGCTCATGAAGGTTTGTGCAGATACTGGGGCAAAACCTTGGGGTAACTGCACAAAGAGGCGGTTAATGTGAAGATACTGGGGCAAAACCTTGGGGTAACTGCACAAAGAGTGTTAATGTGGAGATGCTGAGGTCAAACCTTGGAGTAATTGCACAAAGGCCATTCTTCATGGATAGTGACGACTTCTTAACCTGTAGATACGTTTACAACTAGTCCTCTCCAAATATATAAGTAGGGTTTCAATCTTTAACTGGTGGAACTTCATTCAAGTTGATTTTGTTCTTTTTCATTTTAAAAGAATAGTGTTGGATTGTATTTTTGAACTAAAGAATTACTGTAACTCAGCGGACGAAAATATGAGGAGACTCCGGCAGGAAGTAGTGGCAAAGCCGAAATCCACTAGCGAAGCTAGTTAGTTCGGTGCCACCCCGCAGGACGCGGAGCATAATTTTCAGTAGCGACGAGTAACACTCCATGTTCGCACCAACTTTCATACAAAAAAAGGAGGTACATAAAAAGTGTCAATTATATCATTACCTCTACAAAAAGAAAAAGTATTGGCAGTAGGATTAATGTCTGGAACATCAGGGGACGGTGTCGACGCCGCACTTGTTGAAATTGAAAACTCTAGCTATGACACGAAGGTAACATTACTAGCCTTTGAAACCCTAGCATATGAACATTCATTAAAACAAAGAATATTCGCAGCCTGCGATATTGAAACGGCACGTGTCGATGAAATTTGTCGTCTAAATGTAGAGTTAGCCGAGAAGATGGCCGAAGCAGTTTTACTTGTTTTAAAAAATACAACTGTTCAGCTTTCAGACTTAGACTTTGTCAGCTCGCATGGGCAAACACTCCATCATTTGCCTGAAGAATTTGCCACGATGCAAATTGGAGAATTGGCAGTTATTGCTGAACGTACAAATACATTAACCGTTGGCGATTTCAGACCGACTGATTTAGCCGTTGGTGGCCAAGGTGCCCCATTGGTTCCCTTTGTGGATGATTTATTATTTAGAAGCACAATAAAAGGTCGTTGCTTAATCAACATTGGAGGTATGGCTAATCTAACCGTTTTACCTAAAAGTTTAGAGAGCGCGGTTATCGCTTTTGATACGGGACCTGGAAATGTGCTGATCGATGAAGTCATTCGAATTGGTTCTAACGGAACGAGTCATTTTGATGAAGGAGGTCAATTAGCTTCAACTGGAAGAGTAGATAATGAGTGGCTAAAGGAAATTTTGGCCTCTGATCGATTCTTGCATAAGTCGTACCCGAAAAGTACAGGACGCGAATATTATCACCGAGAATTGGCGAGAACGTTTTGGGCAGAAGGTATAAAAAGGGGTTTATCTTTTAGTGATATTGTAGCAACTGTGACAAACTACACAGTTGAAGCCATTGCGATCACTGTAAAAGAACAGCTTGACCCGCATATACAGCTGGATGAGTTCTATGTTGGTGGTGGTGGTGTTCATAATTTATATATGATGAAGCAACTGTCTAAACGATTAAATCGTCCTGTAAAGAATATGGAGGCTTTAGCCTTTTCAAGTGACGCCAAGGAAGCAATTGCTTTTGCCGTATTAGGTAATGAATTTTTAAAACAGCAACCAAACAACACCCCTTCAGCAACAGGAGCAAAAAAGAAAGTGTCCATGGGCAAAATAGCTTTCCCTTCTTTTAAAAACTGAGTTGATACGAATGACTCAGTTTTTTCCTTTATACCATAAAAGAAACTAAAAAGAATGATTTCACTCTGTAACTGGTAGCTATTCATTCATCATCGATTTGGAGATTTTTCACGTTCAGCTGTAACACCGTCGTTTTTTGGAATAGCTGTATGAGCTATTCTAAAAAGATTCAGTGTACACACGCACAATTAGGCACCATCAACTATCATGCAAGTTGGTTTTACGGCAAAGAAGTGCTAAAAATGGCCGGTAATACGGAATAAATAAGAATACATAGCAAAGCAAAGTAGCGATAAAACTGACCGACAATGCGGAGCAAGTCAGAATACGCGGCAAAGAACTGTGAAAACTGACCACCAATGCGGCACAAGTGAAAAATAGAGATAATTTGATATCGAAAACAAGCCCCATTCACTTCGCCACCAACAAAGATGAAAGTAGTGGCGACTGTTCAAACTGTTGGCCCGTTTACAACTCGAACACCATCAAGAGTCGGCTGAACAAACAGGGAGCACTGTCCTGCTAAGGTCATAAATCACGAGATGGATGACGAGATAACTTCACGGCACAAACTCTCGTCCAAAAGTAACTTTCATATAAAATCAATTAAAACTAGAACGAAATTTGAACAAGTAGCTTTAGAAGAGAAGGAGGTTAGCTACAAACATGAAGCTCCACTATCAATCACTTCAGCGTACAAAAGTACAAGATATCGTTAAACTGTGGAACCAAGAAATTGGCACAGATTTTCCTATGTCTGAAAGATTACTAATTCAAAATAGTTTCTCCGATCATAATTTATTCCATGAAGGCTCGTATATCGTTATGAACGAGCAAGATGAACTTGTCGGATTCATTATCTCGAAATTTTTCCAAGAAATTACCGAAGTAAGTCTCAGTCAAAATGTTGGGTGGATTCAAGTTTTAGTCGTTCACCAAAATTATCGAAATCAAGGGATTGGCTCTGATTTATTAATAAAAGCAGAAAGAGCTTTTCAACATCAACATATAAAAGAAATATTACTCGGTCGTGATCCTTTTCATTATTTTCCGGGGATCCCTGCAGACTATGAACAAACGATCCTATGGTTTGAAAAGAGAGGATACGAGATTAATGAGCCTTATGGTCGCGATTATGACATGGTTAGAAATTTTAAAGAACAAGAGGAAGTGCAACGACCGAATATAGAAGGTATCTCTTTCTCATTATTAAAGTTACAAGAAAAAGAACTCTTTCTACACTTTATGAAGCAAAACTTTCCGGGAAGGTGGCAGTACGAAGCTCATAAATATTTTGAAATGGGAGGAGTTGGTCGAGAATTTGTTGTTGTGAAGAAAAGAGGCAACATCATAGGCTTTTGCCGGATTAATGATTACCACTCACCTATGATCGCTCAGAATGTATACTGGAGTAACTTATTTGAGCGAGAGCTTGGAGGAATTGGCCCTTTAGGTGTGGCGAAGGAAGAGCGGAAATATGGCTATGGTTTAGCTGTTGTAGAAGCTGCCGTCTATTTTTTACGTGAACGTGGTGTGGAATCGATTGTCATAGACTGGACAGGTTTAGTCACTTTTTATGAAAAGCTAGGCTTCAAGCCATGGAAAAGCTATCGTATTGTTCATAAGAATATGGAGGTGAAAGAACTTGTTTGAAAAAGTTCGAAATTTTCTAGAAAAAGAAATACAATTAAAGCATATCCCGGGTGCTACGATTCATATTGCCCAACATGGAAAAGTGGTCATGCAAGAGGCTCTAGGATTTCAAAGGGTGTTTCCTAAAGAAGAATCAATGAGAATGTCAACCGTATTTGATTTAGCTTCTTTAACCAAAGTTATTGCGACATTACCTTTAATCTTAAAGCTTATTGAGCAAGGAGAGCTTCATTTAGATGACAGAGTGTCTTTTTTCCTTCCGCAATTTGAAGGAGGGGGTAAGGAGGATATTCGCATAAAACATTTATTGACTCATACTTCTGGTCTTCCTGCACATAGACGTTATTATGAGAATAAACTTCAAGTGGCTCAGATTATGGAAAGTATTTATGCCGAGGAGCTTGTTGCACCATTAGGAAAGCAAGTGATTTATAGTGATTTGGGTTTCATTACGCTCTATCAAATTATCGAGAAAATATCAGGGGTTCCTTTTGAGCAATTTGTCCATGAAGAACTTTTACTTCCATTAGAAATGAATGAAACCGGATTTCATTTAGGCTATGAAAAATGGAGGTATGCGGCAACAGAATACAGTGATGAGTTAAGGGAGTATAAGCAAGGTATTGTGCATGATGATAACACAGAAAGTATGGGTGGGATTAGTGGTCATGCTGGGTTATTTTCAACGGTAACAGACCTAACTAATTTTGCGGAAATGATCGAACAAGGTGGATATTTTCGTGGCAAGAGAATCGTGTCAGAGCAGTTATTAGACCTGTCTAAAAAGAATTATACGCCGTTTGATTCTGAGTATCGTGGGTTAGGTTGGATTTTAAAAAGTCCATATTTCTCCTCATGCGGGGATTTATTTTCAGAAAGTAGCTTTGGTCATACTGGGTTTACAGGAACGAGCATTTGGTTTGATCCCGAAATTGATTTAAGGGTGATTTTATTAACGAATCGAGTTCATTTTGGACGAAAGGACCCCATAATCCGATTGCGGCCGCGGTTACATAATTTGATTCGAACGAATTTATAAAAAGGTGGGAGAAAGATGAGAACTGTAACGTTAGAAGAGAAACTAGGTCAACTGTTTGTTGTTGGATTCGATGGTAAAACAGTGCCGAAAGAGATGAAAGAATTTATAGAGAAATATCATGTCGGGAATATTATTTTATTTTCCCGTAATCTCGGTACACCGGAAGAAGTGAAGGCATTAACAACAGAACTGCAGCAGGTAGCTGCCAGTCAACAACAAGAGAGACCTTTACTAATTTGTGTTGATCAGGAAAATGGAATTGTTCGTAGGTTAAGTGATGGCACAACGTTATTGCCTGGTGCGATGGCTACTGCAGCAACGAATGAGAGTGATTATGCATTTGAATTAGGGAAAATTTGTGGGAAAGAGCTTATGGAGCTCGGAATTAATTGGAACTTAGCACCTGTATTAGATGTAAATAATAATGCTGACAATCCGGTTATTGGTGTTCGTTCATTCGGTGAAAACCCAGCCAAAGTGGCGGAATTAGGAAAGAAGTCCATGTTAGGTTTGCAAGCAGGTGGTATGGTAACTACTTTAAAACACTTCCCTGGTCACGGTGATACTAATGTAGACTCTCATTTAGGTTTGCCGACTATTCCTCATTCGCTTGAACGTTTAGAAAAGGTAGAACTTGTCCCATTCAAAGCATGTATTGAAGCAGGTGCAGATACAGTGATGTCTGCTCATATTCATTTTCCAGCCTTAGAGAAAAATGTAGATACTCCTGCCACTTTATCAAAAAATGTTATTACAGGCTTGTTAAGAGAGAAATTAGGTTTTGACGGTGTTGTGACGACAGATTGTATGGAAATGGATGCTATTTCTAAAACGATCGGAACTGAAAAAGGAGCTGTTGCGGCACTACAGGCTGGCATAGACCTCGTCATGATTTCACACCGTCTTACGAGACAAGTAGGAGCGATTGAAGAGGTAAAACGTGCATTAGCAGTTGGAGAATTAACTGAAGAGGTCATTGATGCTGCTTTCGAACGAGTTATGCAGTTAAAACGTAAATACTTTACTTTTGAAGCACTCGAATCTACGAGCACGCAAGGATCGACAAAATCACATCAGCAAACAGCAGAGGAAGTTTATCAAAAAAGTGTCACGGTTGAAAAAGGGGAAGCACTACCTTTAAGTAAAGAAGAGAGATTCTTAGTATTGGAGCCGAGAAATCCACAATTAACTGTAGCAGAGGATGCGTTAAATGCTCATTTAGCTTTAGGAAAGGCCTTGCAATCATTTTCAAGCTCACTCGAAATTCAACCGTTTCCAAAAACATTGGACGGTATAGAGGCATTAACGAAAAATCATCAAAAAATCATTGTAGGATTAGTTTCGGCATCACAGGATCCGAAGCAAGTTGAAGTTGTCGAAAAGCTAATTTCGTTAGGGAAAGAAGTTAGTGTTATCGGAATGCGTAGTCCATATGATATTCAAGTCATGCCAGCCAAAGTGAAAACCTATTTAAATACGTATGAGTTTAGCTATCCGGCTCTAGTTGCGGCAGGTTCCATTTTGTTTGGTCATACAAAAGCAACTGGAAAAGCACCTGTGACACTTGAATACTAAATTGATCATAGCTTGGGGGTAACGGATGTGAGATTAGGATTAGAACGGTTTTTGGCATCGGGATACGAAGCTTTTCAGGATAAAAGAATTGGTCTTGTAACGAATCTGACTGGTGTTAATCAAGACCTCGTTCCAGCAATTGATTTGTTTGCGAATCATCAAGGTATTAATCTTGTGGCATTATTTGCTCCAGAACATGGAATTCGTGGTGATGCAAAAGAAGGGGAAAAGGTAGAGTCTTCAAAGGACACTCAAACAGGGCTACCCGTTTTTAGTTTATACGGCAAAAGTAAAAAGCCATCTGCTAGGATGTTAGCTGACGTCGACGTCGTTGTTTTTGATTTACAAGATCTCGGTTCTAGATATTATACGTTTATTTACACAATGGCTTATATGATGGAAGCTTGCCAGCAATATGAGAAACATTTTATTGTCTTAGACCGCCCTAATCCTATTGGGGGAGAAAAGATAGAGGGAAATCTAGTTGAAGAAGATGTTCGTTCATTTGTAGGACTTTTGCCAATACCGAACCGTCACGGATTAACGGTTGGTGAATTAGCACTTTTATTTAAGTATGAATTTGGCTATGACTGTGACCTGACCGTCATTGAAATGGAAGATTGGGAGCGCTCCGATTACTTTGATGATACGTCACTTTTTTGGGTGCCACCTTCCCCCAATGCCCCAACATTAGATATGGCTATTTTATATCCAGGTACTTGTTTATTAGAAGGAACAAATGTATCTGAAGGAAGAGGAACAGCAAAACCTTTCGAGTATGTCGGGGCCCCATTTATTGATGGCTATCAATTGGCTAAGGAATTTAATTCGATAGGGTTAGCTGGAGTATTGGCAAGGCCGACCTCTTTTGTGCCAACTTATCAAAAGTTTGAGGGGCAAGTTTGTAGCGGTATTCAGTTACATGTAACTTCTAGGCAGGATTTTCATTCATTTGAGACTGGAGTAAAGCTCTTAGAAACAATTAATAAGCTTTACCCAAATGATTTTCACTTTGTTCAACATCCAAATGGGCGATATATGTTCGACCTATTAATTGGAACGAAGTCGATGCAACAAATGATCCTCCAAGGTACAACCGAAACATTTTTAGCTCAAGCCAAGGAACAAAGTACTCAGTTTAAAAAACAAACGACCAAATATCGGTTATATCATTAAACATACAGGCAAAAAACCCGAGCAAAAGCGGAATCTCGGGGTTGTGAGCTGAAAAAGAGGGAGAAAGCCCGAGCAAAAGCGGAATCTCGGGGTTGCGGGTGAAAAAAGCAGGAGAAAGCCCGAGCAAAAGCGGAATCTCGGGGTTGTGAGCTGAAAAAGAGGGATAAAGCCCGAGCAAACGCAGAATCTCGGGGTTGTGAGCTGAAAAAGTAGGAGAAAGCCCGAGCAAAAGCAGAATCTCGGGGTTGTGAGCTGAATAAGAGGGAGAAAGCCCGAGCAAAAGCGGAATCTCGGGGTTGCGGGCGAAAAAAGCAGGAGAAAGCCCGAGCAAACGCAGAATCACGGGGTTGAGAGCTGAAAAAAGGATTAAGTCCATATAATTGTGTAAAAAGAAAAGACATCATTAAACTCCTGTTACAATAGTTTCAACGACGAAAAACT
>NZ_JAQQWS010000029.1:0-1842 GCF_028610675.1 Alkalihalobacillus pseudalcaliphilus | reverse complement strand
AAAGAGGCTGGGACATAACTGACTATAGAAAGTAGAAAACGAGTCCGACGAACAAAAAATATGTTCATTGGACTCGTTTTTCGGTTTAATGTTCCTTTGGAACCCCTGTGCTGAGGTGAATGAGCGGTGAACTTCCTTAAGTTCACCGCCATGAGGACAATGCCGAGTTCGTTATGGACTTTGGCTTTGCCTCTCACTGAAAAACGAGTGAAACGCAAATTAGCCTTCAAATTCCCAAAAACTGGCTCTACATCTATTTTACGCTTACCATAGATTTCACCTGTTTTTTCATTTGAAAGCAGTTCGTTGATATAGGCTTTTTGGTTTTCCCACTTCTTATTACGGTAGATCTTTCGGTTGTTTCCTTCTTTGGCTGTTGTACACGTCGATCGAAATGGGCATTCGGAACAATCTTCACACTCATACACATGGAACGTTCGCTGGAAGCCTGTTTTATCTTTGCGTTTGGACTCATATTGAAAGGTTACTTGTCGATCGTTCGGACATGTAAAAGCATCTTCTTTCTCGTTATACCCCCAATTGTCAGCGTGGAAACGATTCTTCTTGTGTTTTTTCTTTTTCTCTTTTCGGTATGAATTATAGGTCATTAGAGGTGTTCGTTTTCGTCGCTCCATAATATTTTCATAGTTTTGTTCACTTCCATATCCTGCATCGGCGACAATGTATTCGGGTAGTTTAAAGAAACTTTCTTCTATTTTATCTAAAAAAGGAATGAGCGTACGGGTATCCGTTGGGTTTGGAAATAGATCATAAGCTAAGGTATATTGGCCTTCTGTTGCCACTTGTACATTGTATCCGGCTTTGAGCTGTCCATTTTTCATATAATCGTCTTTCATCCGCATGAAGGTTGCATCGTGATCCGTTTTTGAATAACTATTTCGCTCACCAAATAAGCGTTGATCCTGTTCGTATTTTCGTTTTCTCAAGACAAAATCACGGAATTGTTTGCGATACTGTTTCGGTAATTTACGCTCCGAACGCAACGATTTTCGCTCACTGACAACGTCACTCGCTTCAATTTGTTGATCAAAGGTTTCCACTTTTTCGTCTAAGGATTGGACGATTTCTTCTAACTCTTCGAAGGTTAATTCATCGGCACTTTCCCGCTTTATTTCTGGAATAACTCGCTTTTCGAGCAGTTCTTCATACATTTTCAAGGACTTTTCAATGAGCTTTTGACTAAATCGGTCAATGGATTTTCGCCAAACAAACGTGAATTTATTGGCATAGGCTTCAATCTTTGTTCCATCGATAAAAATTGCTTCTTCTTCAATAAGTTTCCCTTCGACTAATTGGCAGCGAAACTGAACAAAGCACTGACGGATTAATCCACTTACCTTGGGATGAACACGAAAACGGTTAATGGAACGGTAGCTTGGTTCTTCTCCTTGTGCAAGCCACATCATACGCACACTATCTTTGACAAGTGCTTCGATCTTTCTACCAGAGAAAGTGGATTGTGTGTAGCCACATAAAATAATTTTCAACATCATGCGTGGATGATAGGACGGACGCCCGGTTTCACGAAAAAATTCATGAAAGGCTTCATCGGGGATACTTTCTACTAAATGATGGACGGCATAAGCGATATCATGATTTTGGAGTTTTCTTTCTAAATCTAGGGGTAAAATCACTTGATTCATGGTATAATTTTTAAACATAAGGACCCTTCTTTCTGATGAATTTTGTGTCGTAACTTTATTTTATCAGAAGTGGTCCTTCTTTTTTATTCAAAAATAATCAAAGCCGGTGAAATTTTACTCGTTGTAAAATTTCACCGGCTTTTTCAATTCAGAGGTGGGTTTTGTCCCAGCCTCTTTT
>NZ_JAQQWS010000028.1:0-1884 GCF_028610675.1 Alkalihalobacillus pseudalcaliphilus | reverse complement strand
AATCGGGATAGAAGGAGGCGACTAACCTCCACCCCCCACACCACCGTACGTACGGTTCCGTATACGGCGGTTCCATTTAAGTCTGACGCAGATTATCATATCTTTCAGTGATACTCTTTAGCCCTTGATGATGCCAATAGGCATTATCAAGGGTTTTGTGTAGGATTGGACTTTTCGAGACTCTCCAGTATCCTTTTCGAGAGTTACCCCATTCGTGCGCCTTTTGTTTTGAAACTTTCAGTTTCTTTAAATTGGCTACTCTGGTTCTTGGTTGTTTCCATTCCTTCCACCGTATCATTCGGAGTCTTCTTCTTAGCCATTCTTCAATGCCTTTAAAGACCGACCTTGTTTCAGCGAGTTGATAATAATTGACCCATCCTACTAAGAATTGGTTCAGCTTTTTGATTCTCATCTCCATCGGAATCGAATATTTCCTACTCGTTAGTTCCCTTACCTTTGTTTTAAACCTCTTTTGTGCTTCCTTTGAGATTCGAATCTTAGGCTTCTTATGTGGCGTGAAACTAAACCCTAGAAATTTTCGTTTCCACGGTCGGTCAACGGCACTTTTCTCTCGATTCACTTTTAATTTTAATTTCTTTTCAATGAATAAGGTCATGTCATTCATGACTCGTTCTCCCGCACGCTTCGACTTCACATAGATGTTACAGTCATCCGCATATCGGACAAATCGATGTCCTCTTTTCTCGAGTTCTTTATCGAGTTCATCCAAGACAATATTTGAAAGTAATGGACTAAGTGGCCCGCCTTGAGGTGTACCCTCGAGGCTTTGACTCACTAATCCTCCTTCCATTACTCCTGCTTGAAGGTATTTTCGGATGAGTTTAAGTAATGATTGATCCTCAATCCGCTCCGATAGTTTGCTCATAAGACGGTCATGGTTGACTTTGTCAAAGAAGTTCTCCAAATCCATATCGACTACCCATCTATACCCTTCCTCTATATATTCTTGAGCGAATAAGACGGCATCATGTGCTCGTCTTTTCGGTCTGAATCCGAAACTATACCGAGAAAAGGTGACATGATATATCGATGTTAATTCCTGGGCAATCGCTTGTTGAATTAGTCGGTCTAAGACGGTCGGGATTCCTAGCTTCCTTTTTCCACCGTTCGCTTTCGGGATTTCGACGCGTCGGACTGGTTGGGGTTGATAGGTTCCCTCAAGGAGTTCTTTCCGAATGGAAGTCCAATGGAGAGCGATATGCGCTCGTAGGTTTTGTACAGGCATTTCGTCGACTCCATGGCTCCCCTTGTTCTTTTCCACTCGTTTCAGAGCGTACATTAAATTATCCCTTCTTAAGACCGATTTCAACATTCGATTTGACCTCCTACGTGAGAAACGTTCCTTCTTGTGCCACCTTGATTTTCCGCCCTCTTCAAAGTCCCCCGAGGATTCACCTCTTCCTCCTTCTAAGTAGGTTTTCATTTTCTGCTTCATCAAATAAGGTGAACGCCAAGGTGTTCCTCTTCTTAAATGGTTCGGTCCTTCCCTTGTCTCTTAAGCGACAAGGTACTATGACCTCAGCTGACGCCTGTTGTTCAGCGTACCCGTTTCGAGTACGGTTACCTTATGGGTAAGGCGTACCAACAGGTTCTCCCCGGGTAAGCGTACAGACTTTCCTTCCATGTCCCCGCCTCATTTACTAAGTAATCCCTTTGGCAGTAAGGACTTTGTCTTGAATGGCAGACTCATCCAACATCACCTAGCCTTGTATGAGATTCGTGTTCCTCGGGGCAGAAGTTTGCCGCCGGCTTCCTTCAGGTAATCAAGTCACCTTGATTACCCTTGCCTTGAGCTACTGTTACTACTGCCTTCACAGTTCGGGACTTTCACCCTAGAGCCTGCACCCATGCCGGGCACACCAT
>NZ_JAQQWS010000027.1:0-2969 GCF_028610675.1 Alkalihalobacillus pseudalcaliphilus | reverse complement strand
GAAAACATGTGTCAAGAAAAAGTAATGGATAAGTCCTCGACCGATTAGTATCTGTCAGCTCCACGTGTCGCCACGCTTCCACACCAGACCTATCAACCTCATCATCTCTAAGGGGTCTTACTGGATTAACTCCATGGGAAATCTCATCTTGAGGGGGGCTTCATGCTTAGATGCTTTCAGCACTTATCCCGTCCACACGTAGCTACCCAGCGATGCTCCTGGCGGAACAACTGGTACACCAGCGGTGTGTCCATCCCGGTCCTCTCGTACTAAGGACAGCTCCTCTCAAATTTCCTGCGCCCGCGACGGATAGGGACCGAACTGTCTCACGACGTTCTGAACCCAGCTCGCGTACCGCTTTAATGGGCGAACAGCCCAACCCTTGGGACCTACTTCAGCCCCAGGATGCGATGAGCCGACATCGAGGTGCCAAACCTCCCCGTCGATGTGGACTCTTGGGGGAGATAAGCCTGTTATCCCCAGGGTAGCTTTTATCCGTTGAGCGATGGCCCTTCCATGCGGAACCACCGGATCACTAAGCCCGACTTTCGTCCCTGCTCGACTTGTAGGTCTCGCAGTCAAGCTCCCTTTTGCCTTTGCACTCTACGAATGATTTCCAACCATTCTGAGGGAACCTTTGGGCGCCTCCGTTACTGTTTAGGAGGCGACCGCCCCAGTCAAACTGCCCACCTGACACTGTCCCTGAACCGGATCACGGTCCGAGGTTAGAATGTCAGCACAGTCAGGGTAGTATCCCACCGACGCCTCCACCGAAGCTAGCGCTCCGGCTTCCAAGGCTCCTACCTATCCTGTACAAACTGTACCAACATCCAATATCAAGCTACAGTAAAGCTCCATGGGGTCTTTCCGTCCTGTCGCGGGTAACCTGCATCTTCACAGGTACTATAATTTCACCGGGTCTCTCGTTGAGACAGTATCCAAATCGTTACACCATTCGTGCGGGTCGGAACTTACCCGACAAGGAATTTCGCTACCTTAGGACCGTTATAGTTACGGCCGCCGTTTACTGGGGCTTCAATTCAGAGCTTCTCCGCGTAAGCGGATAACCCCTCCTCTTAACCTTCCAGCACCGGGCAGGTGTCAGCCCCTATACTTCGCCTTGCGGCTTCGCAGAGACCTGTGTTTTTGCTAAACAGTCGCTTGGATCTTTTCACTGCGGCTCTCTCAGGCGTAAACCTTACCAGAGCACCCCTTCTCCCGAAGTTACGGGGTCATTTTGCCGAGTTCCTTAACGAGAGTTCTCCCGAGCGTCTTAGAATTCTCTTCTCGCCTACCTGTGTCGGTTTGCGGTACGGGCACCTCTCACCTCGCTAGAGGCTTTTCTTGGCAGTGTAGAATCAGGAACTTCGGTACTATAATTTCCCTCGCCATCACAGCTCAGCCTTATGTGAGAAGCGGATTTGCCTACTTCTCAGCCTAACTGCTTGGACGTGCCTATCCATCAGCACGCTTACCCTATCTTTCTGCGTCCCCCCATTACTCAAACGGTGAGGAGGTGGTACAGGAATTTCAACCTGTTGTCCATCGCCTACGCTTTTCAGCCTCGGCTTAGGTCCCGACTAACCCTGAGCGGACGAGCCTTCCTCAGGAAACCTTGGGCTTTCGACGGAGGGGATTCTCACCCCTCTTTTCGCTACTCATACCGGCATTCTCACTTCTAAACGCTCCACCAGTCCTCTCGGTCTGACTTCGCTGCATTTAGAACGCTCCCCTACCACTGACACCTATTGGTGTCAATCCATAGCTTCGGTGATACGTTTAGCCCCGGTACATTTTCGGCGCAGAGTCACTCGACCAGTGAGCTATTACGCACTCTTTAAATGGTGGCTGCTTCTAAGCCAACATCCTGGTTGTCTAAGCAACTCCACATCCTTTTCCACTTAACGTATACTTGGGGACCTTAGCTGATGGTCTGGGCTGTTTCCCTCTTGACTACGGATCTTAGCACTCGCAGTCTGACTCCCGAGGATAAGTAATTGGCATTCGGAGTTTGACTGAATTCGGTAATCCTGTGGGGACCCCTAGTCCAATCAGTGCTCTACCTCCAATACTCTCACCTCGAGGCTAGCCCTAAAGCTATTTCGGGGAGAACCAGCTATTTCCGAGTTCGATTGGCATTTCACCCCTACCCACACCTCATCCCCGCATTTTTCAACATGCGTGGGTTCGGGCCTCCATTCAGTGTTACCTGAACTTCACCCTGGACATGGGTAGATCACACGGTTTCGGGTCTACGACGGCGTACTCATGCGCCCTATTCAGACTCGCTTTCGCTACGGCTCCGCTTTTTCAGCTTAACCTTGCACGACATCGTAACTCGCCGGTTCATTCTACAAAAGGCACGCTGTCACCCATTAACGGGCTCCAACTAGTTGTAGGCACACGGTTTCAGGATCTCTTTCACTCCCCTTCCGGGGTGCTTTTCACCTTTCCCTCACGGTACTGGTTCACTATCGGTCACTAGGTAGTATTTAGCCTTGGGAGATGGTCCTCCCGGATTCCGACGGGGTTTCACGTGTCCCGCCGTACTCAGGATCCACTCTGGAGGAAACGAAGTTTCGGCTACGGGGTTGTTACCCTCTCTGACGGACCTTTCCAGGTCGCTTCACCTACTCCGTTTCTTTTTGACTCCGTATAGAGTGTCCTACAACCCCAAGAGGCAAGCCTCTTGGTTTGGGCTCTTTCCGTTTCGCTCGCCGCTACTCAGGAAATCGAATTTCTTTCTTTTCCTCTGGGTACTTAGATGTTTCAGTTCCCCAGGTCTGCCTTCTCATATCCTATGTATTCAGATATGGATACCATCCTATTAAAGATGGTGGGTTCCCCCATTCGGATATCCCCGCTTCAAAGCTTACTTACAGCTCCACGAGGCGTTTCGCCGTTCGTCGCGTCCTTCTTCGGCTCCTAGTGCCAAGGCATTCACCGTGCGCCCTTTCTAACTTAACCAT
>NZ_JAQQWS010000026.1:0-12679 GCF_028610675.1 Alkalihalobacillus pseudalcaliphilus | reverse complement strand
GCCCATGATCATGTCGACTAACCGCCCTCATCGACAGGTTCTCGACCTTTTTTGCCCATGATCATGTCGACTAACCGCCTTCATCGACAGGTTCTCGACCTTTTTTGCCCATGATCATGTCGACTAACCGCCTTCATCGACAGGTTCTCGACCTTTTTTTGCCCATGATCATGTCGACTAACCGCCTTCATCGACAGGTTCTCGACCTTTTTTTGCCCATGATCATGTCGACTAACCACATCACACACGCATATCCCCATAACACAATACAATTCGGTCCTTACCATTTATATCATTGATACGCTCGACTGTCGCTGCAGGAAATTGCTCTTCAAGCATTCTTCCTACATCCTCGGTCTGGCCTACTCCGACCTCAAATGCCACAAGGCCAACCGCTTTTATAACATCTGGCAATTGTTTCACTAGACGGCGGTAAATATCGTAGCCGTCAGCCCCTGCAAACAAAGCGAGCTCAGGTTCGTGCTGTCGAACATTCACCGCTAAAGATGCACGATCTCCCTCCGGAATATACGGTGGATTCGATACGACGATATCATACTTTTCACCAGCTGCAATTGGCACCTCCAACAAATCACTCAAGGTAAAAGTAACCTGCGCCCCTAATTGCTGGGCATTACTCTTGGCTATCACAAGTGCTTTATTTGAGATATCAAGAGCTGAGACGTTTGGATTACCTTGGCCTACTAAGTGCTTATTTTCCAAAAATCCACCAGTTCCAAGCGAATCAAATTCAACCTCGGTCCTATCAGCAGCACCGCTCTTCAACGCACCTCCAACCTCAGCCCCAGCAGTGTCTCCCGCCTTATCCGAACCTTCACCTTCAGCCCCAGCAGCAGCACCCTCCACAGCACCTCCACGATCAACCGCTCTAACGCCAACCTCACTAACCGCCCCTAACTCTAAAGCTAGGCTCACGGCAATCGCTCCGCTTCCGGTGCCGACATCAACCACAGATACGGCAGCGTCCGCACCAAACAGCTCGACTTTTTTCTGCAAAACAGCTACGACTAATTCCTCGGTTTCTGGGCGCGGAATTAACACATCCCCCGTCACATTAAAGGGGCGACCGTAAAATTCCTCGTAGCCGATAATGTGTTGAATGGGTACGCCGGTTGCGTAAGTGCCTACATCCTTTTGAAAATTTACCCATGCCGACCCATCAATCTCATCTCGCATCATCATGAACATGTGCGAGCGACTCACGCCGATATGTTCACGTAATAACCACTCCACAGCAGGCCGTTCCCACTCGGCCTTTTGTTCATCTAAAAAAGAAGAAGCCCATTGGAGGGCTCCATTTACGGTCATCTTCATCTTAATCTTCTGCTCGTTTCATTTGTTCTGCTTGCTCTTCTACAATAAGGGCATCGATAATTTCATCGAGTTTACCTTGTAAAATTTGGTCAAGCTTTTGTAAAGTTAAACCGATGCGGTGATCGGTGACACGACTTTGTGGGAAGTTATACGTACGGATACGCTCAGAACGGTCTCCTGTTCCAACGGCTGATTTTCTTGTTTCATCGTACTCAGCCTGCGCTTCTTGTTGGAATTTATCATACACACGGGCACGTAAAACTTTCATCGCTTTTTCTTTGTTTTTGATTTGTGACTTCTCATCTTGACACGATACGACCGTACCTGTTGGTAAATGTGTTAAACGAACCGCTGACATCGTCGTATTAACACTTTGTCCGCCTGGTCCACTTGAAGCAAACGTATCAACGCGGATATCTTTTTCATGAATTTCTACTTCAACCTCTTCTGCTTCAGGTAAAACAGCGACCGTTGCTGTTGACGTATGGATTCGGCCACCTGACTCAGTTTGTGGCACACGTTGCACACGGTGAGCTCCATTCTCATACTTCAATTTCGAATAGGCTCCTGCTCCATTGACCATAAAAATAATTTCCTTATAACCACCAAGCTCGGTTGATGTAGCCTCGATGACCTCGGTTTTCCAGCCTTGTGCCTCGGCATAACGAGAGTACATTTTATAAAGGTCACCAGCAAAAAGCTGAGCCTCGTCACCTCCAGCAGCACCACGGACTTCGACGATTACGTTCTTATCATCATTCGGGTCTTTTGGTAGCAGTAAAATACGAAGACGCTCTTCTAATTCCTTTTGGCGTGGAGTTAATTCACTGATTTCTTCCTTCACCATTTCATACATGTCATTATCGAGCTTATCTTCTAGCATTTGCTTGGCATCCTTTAGTTGCCCAGCGACTTCCTTGTACTCACGATACACTTGGACTGTTTCTTCTATGTTTGATTGCTCTTTCGAATATTCTCTTAATTTTTTTGAATCACTAATAACATCAGGATCACTTAATAATTCATTTAATCGATTATAACGGTCTTCTACCGATTGTAAACGTTC
This sequence comes from Alkalihalobacillus pseudalcaliphilus, assembly GCF_028610675.1. Classification (NCBI taxonomy): domain Bacteria; kingdom Bacillati; phylum Bacillota; class Bacilli; order Caryophanales; family Bacillaceae; genus Alkalihalobacillus; species Alkalihalobacillus pseudalcaliphilus. The sequence goes on along the minus strand of NZ_JAQQWS010000026.1, from coordinate 10,278 downwards.
TAACACGACGCTTCACCTCATTAAAATTTCCAGTGCATAACAGTCTAATTATAGTATATCGTCAAAGCCTGGTCAATGCGACTCGTTTCTTCGAGCCTTTGTTCTCACATAAATCCCCTTAACCTACTAGTAAACATATTACGTCTTAACCCACCGTAACGAAACAACCTCTCGTGGGGACGCTTATCTTTATGTGCCAGTTAGCTTCATATCGCCATGAGCTTCATTACCTCTCTTGACGATCAGGGTCAACCACACGTTCTACCGCGACCCAAAAAGGTCACAACCCCCAAAAGAGGAAGTGACCATTCGATTAGCTTAAATCATCGATTTGATTTTCTAATGCTTCGATTTCATCTTCTTTTTCATCATCATCTAAATCGTCATCTTCGTTCACTAACTCAATTTCACGTTCTAATATGCGAATTTGTAAGCCAGTATCTTCTCGTTCAACAGCGATTTCCCTTGCTGTATCTAAGTCACCTTGTTGAAGATAGCTATTTCCGGCTAAAGCCTGAGCACGACCATGATCACTTAATTCCCCTTCATATAAGGCAATGATTTGTTCGTGCTCTCCATTGATTCGTGCCTGTTCCAAAATCACAACTGGATTTTCAGAGTCCAAGCCAAGGAGGGCTTCGTTCGCTTCATCATTATTTAATTGAGACAATCCTTCTACCGCACGCTCCTCTTGACCTAACGCAAAAAGCTTAAGCCAGCTGTCCACCGTATTATCTCGGATATAAAGTTGAGCGAGAGCTTCGTTATCCGCGGTGGTTTTGTCTGGGAGCTGTTCGAAAGCGGTGATCGCATGTTCTACTTCACCAGTAGCCATGACTTGGTAGGCGGATAGCTTTTGCTCTTGTGTTTGGAGCTCACCTTCAAGCTCTTCTTTTTCAGTCTCTAGCTCTGAATAGGTTTGCTGACTGGCTGTCATTTCATCACTAAAGGCCGTCATTACAGGTCTTGCTGAGCCGACATAGAAAAAGAGCGCCCCTAATATGAGGCCAATGAGTAAAACACCAACCATCGCTACGATTTGATTCCGATTAAAAGATTGCAAGAAGGATTTCTTCTCCACTTGTTGACCCTTTTGCTTTTTAGACTCATTCGGTTGTGATACCGCTTGATAATTTGACCGTGGAGCGGTTACCTGCTGTTGACCAGGAGCATGATTATAGGACGGGAATGGCTGCTGTGATTGGCCATGGTTCGGTTGAGCTTCTTGTTGCATGCCTGGACTCGGTCCAACAAGCGGTGATCCCTTCTGTGTCTGCTGCTTGACCTTCGCTTTCTTGGATGGCGATTTCTCATTCGGCTTTGGCTTCGCTTTTTCTACATGGCCCTTGCCCTTTTCATTCCCTTTAGCATTGCCTGCTCCAGCATTTGCAGATACCTGTTTTTTTGCCTTGCCTGACTCGGGATGAGGGCCTCCTTGTAAAGGTTCGTCCGTCCCAGCCATGGATTCATTAGCCTTCGGTTCAGGATATTCTTTTTCTAGAACCTCCTGTAATTGCCTAAGAGATTTGGCTTGGATTAATTGATCGACTAGCTCTGAATTCGATTTACCTTTAATAAAACCTTGTTCGACCAGCTGAGCAAACTCAATCCCCGAAAACAACGAAACAATTAAACACTTCAATTGATATAAAAATGTTTTACGCTCCACTTGCTCAGGTGGTAATACAGAGCGAATTCCGCGATGGAGGAATTTCACCTTGCCATCTTGTCGAAAAAACACATTGTGAGGCTCAATCGTTGTCGTAAATTGAGTCCCTTCAATTTGCTTAATATCTAATAGAGCCAAAGCCAGTTTCTGTTTTTCCTTTTGACTAATCGATAAGATTTCGTGGAATGCAAAATAACCAGGAGTTCTTTCATATGTAAGTCGAATCCATTCTTGGTTCATTTCTCGATTTTGTAAGGAGAAAAACAACGGATGCGGCTTCTTCAATTCATCTAATTGTTCCACTTCTTGAACATTCGTGCCGTTTTTATTTAATTCAACGATTAATGTATCATCATTTATTATCATGTTACCGTAGGAAAATGACCACTTCTTAGACATGAAACTCCCCTCCTTTTATATGAAAGTTAGTGCGAACATGGAGCGTTGCTCATCGCTACCGAAATTTATACTCCGCGCCCTGCTGGGTGGCGCTGAACTAACTAGCTTCGCTAGTGGATCTCAGCCCGCCAATGCCTCCCGCGGGAGTCTTCGCATATTTTCGTCCGCTGGGTTACCACTAATTCTTAAGTTCAAAAAACAATCCAACACTATTCTTTTAAAATGAAAAAGAAAAAATCAAATTGAATGAAGTTCCACCAGTTAAAATGCAAGACACCACTTTCATTCTTGTTGGTGATGATTTGTGACTGCAAATCATCATGAGCGTTTTATATGAAAGTTGATGCTGATGCTCAAATGCGGAGCTTTGCTCACCGCTACCGAAAATCATGCTCCGCGTCCTATGGGGTGGCGCTGAGTTAATCGGCCGCAGCCAGTGAATCTCAGCTCCGCCACTACGTCCCGCGGGAGTCTTCGCATGACTCGCCTGCTTGATTTCTGCTAATTCTCAAGTAAAAAATTAAAATAAAAAATCAAAATTGAATAAAGTTCCACCAGTTAAGAGCCAAACACTACCCTCATCTTTGTTGGTGGCAAAGTAATCTGCTTCGCCATATAGTTTTAATAAATGAGTGCAGCTAGAAAGTAAAAGGTGCTCGTTTCTTGAGCTTCGTAAGGCAACCTACAAGTCTCTACCCTGATGTCGCCCTACTAAAGCCTCTAAGCACCTTCCTCTTTTCACTTTTCCCATACTTACACCGACACCTTCGCACTAGAAATTCCACGCATACGATAGGTCGGCGAGTTAGCTTGCTCCAGATTAAAAGATTGCTCTAATTAGCCCATTTAATAAATAGTCTGAAGTAATGTAAAGCATTAGTCCGATTCCGACAAAAATGATTAACAGACCGTAAATGCTATCTAACCCTTTTGTTAGCTGCTCCTTATAATGGAAGAAAACCGCCACTACACCGGCAAAAATCATCGGAATAAATAAAATCACAGTGAAAAATAATAAGAAATTCAAATCAACCAACGCTGAAATGAGATAAGCCGCCGATAAATAAACAGGTACGCTTAAAAACACACCATACTGACTAATCAAATCATGAAAACCGACATCGACTTTATAAATGGACTTTAAGACGATAAATAACAGTCCGGCAATGGCTACAAGGAATAAAGCCATAGAAATCAAACCTGTAAAGAAGACCTCGAAAAAGCTAATATTCTCAAATCTACTTAACGTACTGTTCGTATACTGAAAATACGTGGCGAGAGCGAAAAAGAAGGCAATAACGCCGATGTTAATATAACCAAAAATGAAGTGCGATTTCTCAAATCTTAATGCTGTCTCTGCAGGAGCTTTTGCCTGACCAAATATAAATGAAAAATAATCATTCGCTGCTTTTTTCGCTTGCTCAACCTTTTCGTTCGGTTGCTTATTTGACGAAACAGCCTCCCCAACGCCTGTTGCATCAGCCGTTGCTGCCGCCTCCTCTGTCGACGTTTGCCCTGGATTAACAGGCGGTTCTTGCTTAATCTTGTTACCCGCCTCGCCTTCATTGCTCGGAACGATGATATCTTCTTTCGTTGTAAACGGTTCTTCGGCATTTAACGGCTGCTCGACCTTTGCCCCACAATAAATACAAAACTTATCTTCTTGGCTTAGTGTTTTTCCGCATGATGGACAATTCATGAACAATCACCTCTTTTATAAAATTTGATCGAATAGTATATACGTGATGACCATAAGTAAGCTCGCAATCGAGAGCACATATTTGGTTACAAGCCAAGCTTTACCACTTGTGCCTTGCCCTAGCTGCCAGGTAGCCTCGAGAAGATTCGTTTTCACCTCAACAACTGAGGCTGGCCTTTTGCTTGGTTCTAACTGAACAAGGTCGTCAATAAGCTGTTTCGTTGCCTTTGATAAATGAGGCCTGAAGTGAGCAATCGGTTTCTGAGTAATGTAGACGAATTTACCGCCACTTAATAAGTAATACATTAAGGCTCCTAACGAGAAAAGATCCGTCCTCCTATCCGACTGCTGTTTTTCAAACTGCTCAGGTGCAGCGAAACCAACTGTACCGATTTGTAGCGTATCCTTGAGCTTCGACTCATCGAACTTACGAGCAATACCAAAATCAATTAACTTGATCTCTCCTGTAGGCATAAGCATAATGTTACCCGGCTTTAAATCACGATAAATAATTGCTGGCTGTTGCCCATGTAAATAGCTTAAAATATCGGTTAGCTTCAAGCTCATTTCAAGAACCGTCTCTTCAGACATGGGCTCTTGCTGATTTTCGTAGAACTGTAATAGCGATTGACCTGCCACATACTCTTGGACAAGGAAGAAATAGCGTTCATCCTCCGATGGAAAAAAATCGGCTATTTGCGGTAGACCAGGATGGTGAAGCTCACTAAGTAGCTTCGCCTCCGAGAAAAGGCGCCTCGAAATTTTCTTTTGCATATCGGCAACCTTAATCGCCCATACTTTCGCCGTATCGCCTACCTCATTGGCTAAATAAACCGCCGACATTCCACCTGAACCGATTTGCCTAATAATTTCGTATCTCCCTTTTAAAATATCACCGGCTTGGAAATGTATATCATGCTTCGCCATTTAATCGGTTCCTCGTTTATACTTGGACAGGAGACTTTTCCACATATTCTTATGATCGGTCGCTGCCACTTGATCTTTGGCAAATACGTTCCGAACAAGAAGCACGGTGATATTATCGCGAGTGCCTGAGAAGTTTGCGAGTTTAACTAAATAGTCGGCAATCATTTGCAAATCGGTATATTCTTTTTCCAAGCCTTGCAAAGTTCGAATAATCTCCTCATCAGAAAACATCGAGTAAAAACCATCACTACACAAAAGAAATAAATCACTAGAATGATAAAAGCCGACTTGCTCAAAAGGGTCGACACCCTCTTCAATCCCCAAACACTGTGTCAGCATGTTTCTCTTCTGATGATTACGGGCTTGCTCTCTTGTTAGCTTTCCTTTTTTCACTTGCTGCTCAACCCATGAATGGTCCTCTGTTAAGAGAGCCATTTCCATTTCACCTTCAAGCTCTTCTGTGTCTTGTGGGGTCAGATCATGACCATTTACTTGCTGCTGATGAATGAAACGCTGAAAGCCTTGGCTACCTTTTATTTGGTAAATCCGACTATCACCAACGTGGTAAAGCTGATAATGACCAGCGTGCATCACAACTAAGGAAAGCGTTGTGCCGAGCTTCGTACCGACCTTCAAAAGCTCCTCGTTCATTTTCGTAAAAAGCTTTTCAAATTCTACCGATAATAGCTGCTGAAGGTTCTTCTTTTTAATTAGTTTTGGAACTCGCTTCTGCCACCATTCGTCAAGAAGCAAAACAACGAGCTTACTCGCTTCAGCTCCCGCCTTATAACCACCCATACCATCTGCAATGGCTAAGAGACCAAATTCATGCCCTTTTGGGTCCGTCGTCATTTTTAAAAAATAGTTATCTTCATTGCGTTGTTTGACTGGTCCTGTATGGGTGGCGAGACCTATTTGCCAATTATGATTAAACGTCATACCCGACTACTCCCATTTAAAGGTATAATCGACTTTTCCAATGGAGACGACATCATCGATTTGTAGGGCATATATTTTATAAGGTACAAGTGCTTCACCATTTAACTTCGTACCATTCTTTGAACCTAAATCCTTAACTCCATAGCTATTTTCAATTCGAACAAATTCAGCATGAACGCGGGATACACCGACACTGTCCTCGACATAAACAACTGCTTCATCATTTCTTCCAATCGTAAAATGAGTTTCAGCCAGCTCAATCTGTTCAAAACCGTCCTCGCGCTCTACTTCAAGAAACGGATTCGAAACTTCTAGATTTTCTTCCTCATCACTATCCTCACCTAAAAGCACAGTATCATCACTTTCAGAAAGAAGACCTGTATCCATCATTAACGATTGATCGTCTTCTAAATAAGCCATTGGCACTGGTTTTGGTTTGGCTTTTTTTGAAACTTTCGTTGCTATTGGAGCTTGCAGGTCGTCATTATAAGAAGGCATCGACTCTGGTTTTGTCGCTACTGCCACCGCAGAAGGTGCTGCCGCCGTTGCCTCTTGTTTTACCGGTTGCGGCCTAGCTGGCGCTGGCGGCTGGTAATGGGCTTGAGTTTGATTCATTCCAGCTGCTTGTGGGAACTGGTTAAATGACTGCTGATTTGGTTGATTATAGCTATAGTAACCTTGTTGATTTGGCATCTGGGCTGCTTGCTGCTCCTGAGTCGCTGCCGCTTCATCTTGCTGATCTTGTTCTTGACTGGCTCCCGCTTTACCGACTTTGAAGAAAAAGATGAAATAAATGGCTGCCGCTATCAGTAGAACGGTTGCTGCGATACTCGTATAAAAAATCGCCTGAGTCGGAATCGTTTCAAATAATTTCCATATTAAAGCAATCGCTAATGCTGCCCCGACGCCTATATAAATCTTGATTCGTTGTGGTAGGGGCTCACCCTTACCTTTATTTTTTGTTGTTTTTGTTTTTTTCTTTTTCCCACTGGCCTTTTTCTTTTTGGCAGGGTCTTGCCTGAATGGATCAAAATCGGCTGGGCTGTCTGATTCTTGACCATTTTGAGCATGATTCGGCTGCTCTCCACCTTGTTGTTTTGGGGCCTGTTGCTGATAGCCATTTCCATTTGCTTGCCCCTGTTGATTTTGTTGTCCAGGCACAAAGCCCGGTCCACCTTGATAAGGATTCGGTCGAAGCTGTTGTAGCTCTAATAAAAGCTCCTTCAGACCTGATAAATTAAAGGAGGAATTATCAATGTATTGCTGAATCGTATTTAATTCACTACCTTGTAAGCTATCAACCCGTTCAGCTATTGAGCCTAATAACTCCTTTAAATCGTCCATCGTTGTTGTTTCTTTTTCCAAACCTTGTACAGGCGCATACGTTAAATACAGCTGCTGTGTTGTTTTACCAAGGTAGATAAACTCCTCTTGTAATATGTACTGATGCTCATTCAGCATGTAAAGTTTGCTCTGTTCAAGCGTTGAAATGATGTTCATAAATAATTGATAAAACTCATGCGAGGATAACATATATTGGTTTAAATAAACGTTTAATTGACGCTTTGACGTCACGTCATAATAGAGCTTGAGTTCAAAATCAATCTCTTCAACCGAAAGCGGTAAAAGATTAGGTATTTGGTTCGACTGCATCATTCGTAGCTGGAGTTGAATTAAATCCTCTTCCGTTAACGCTTGCTCTTGCTTTTCTTTCACAACTAAGTACTGGCCATTTTTTTCGATATATTCATAATGTAAGCCAAAGATGGTCTTGCTTTCTCCCATGTTTCTTCCTCCTATCTCGAATTCCAATTAGAACTTTCCTAAGTAAATATACGCTGTGACTACAGCAGGGATAACGGCATACATAAACGGAAAACGAGTCGCTTTTGTTGCCTTAAAAGATTCTAAATGTGATAAGTCCTTTGATGTTAAGCTACTAATCATCGCAAACAAACCCGTTACAAGACGCCTTAAGAAGGTTCTTGTGAATAAAAGTAAGATGATCGCAATCAATCCTGCATAAATAATCGAATACATCATCACATTCAAAACATTGACGACACCTATCAGCGCACCAATCCCAGCAAAAAGCTTCACATCTCCTGCACCTAGTGCTTTAAATACATATAAAAGTAAGAAAATAAGTCCAGCAACCAGTAAACCAAATACAGAAAAAACTAACCCTTCTATCCCACTCGCAATCAGATGATAGACAAGCCCAACCGCCATCGCCCCTGCGGTCAACCAATTCGGCAACTTCTGATAGCGCACATCTAAATACAACGCCACCAATAAATACACAAACACAATATAGTCATAGATTTCTAGATTCAAAAAATCACCTCGTTTCTATAAGCTAGATAAACACTTTACACCTGAAAGGACTCCTAACCCCTGTTTAAGACTACGAGCCGGTCCAGACTTTTTCGTAAGCACTTTGTTCTAAAGTAATGGTTCGATTCACAAATGGAGCTACAATGGGTACTTCATATGTAGCGGTAATTCCGATATAGCCTTTGAATTCTGGGAAAGAGAGATTGCTAACATCGACATCAGTCACTGTAACTCCATCTTTCTCAAATCTTCCGTCTGAATTTGCTCTTTCGAAGTTATTTTTCACAAATGGGTTAGCGGCCGTACTAGCTACACCAGACAAAATTCCATGTATATCAATATCAAATGCTTCAAAGATTTCTCCAACTAATTCGGAGATTTTGTCTAGACTAACTTCATCCTCGGTCGTATTTTTAATCCATTTATCAGCAGCGTTTGTGCCACCTTCAGCTAATAAAGCGAATGGATAAGCATGTGTCGCTACGATTTGGGTTGTCTCACTTACAGCTTGTTTTAAAGCCATATCAGCGACCGATATTCGAATCATCATCGCCAGGAACACGGTAAATAGCAAAAATACAGGCAAAACCATCGCTGCTTCTAACGTTAGGCTACCATCCTCACTCCTTCTAAACTTTGTAAACATTTAAGCTAAACCTCCCTTTCTTACAAAACTCCATAGGGAACATAACATGTTATTTGTATTTCCCCTTCTTTCATCCAAATAAAACCATAATCATCCAATTTTTTATAAATAATCCTAAAGGCTTCCTTCTTCCAATCGTTCTTTACCTCACTCCAGCTATTTTGTTACTTTGGTGCTGTGAGAGTCATACATTATTCGCGGATGTCACTCACGTTAAAACTCCAGTAAGCATTATTATAAATAACACCAGCTGCAATTAACCCTTGGTTCAGATATATAATTGAATGTTTTTCATATCACTATCCTCCAATCTGTCTATCACTCTAATTCAATTAAACCCAATCGTTTAACTCAAGTAGAGTGGAGAAAGGTTTGTTTACCTTTCTCACTCACTTTCTTTATTCCATTTCATCTTCTGTGAATGTCCACACTGCATCGTTATATACGCCATCTGCAGCAATTAAGCCAGGCTGTACTCGGATAAATTGTTCTTCTCCATTTCTCGCATGGAATAATATTTGGCCACTCATTTCATCCCCAGGACCTAATTCACCACTAACCGAATCTATCGTTTCATAATCCCCAGAATAGTCTCCCGAACCTGAACCTGATAACCTTGACGTTTGCTCCAACACACCCACTGGGTTAGTTGCATCTAATGGTTCATCACCAATATTTTTAATTGTTGCATCCACAACTAAAAAATAGTCAAACATTGAACTATTATCCTCAACTGTCTCTTCCTTTTTCACAGAATGAATCGTAATCTCATAAGCACCTTGGTTACTTGAAATCTGTGCAGTATCACCAATTCCTAAGTCTAGTTGGTCGCCGAACTCTTGGTCAGCTCCTAACCCTCCTCCTGTATCGCTTTCGTCATCACTTTCGGTATTTTCATCGCTATCATCTTCGCCTTCATCATTAGTACCTTCATCTACTCCATTATCATCATTTTCCACCTGCTCATCACTTGTACCATTATCATTATTGTTTGCCGGTGTATCCGTATCCTCATCATTACTACAAGCCACTAAAAGACTTCCGGCTAATAATGTGATCCCTAATGCTTTTGTTATTTTTTTCATGATAGTCTCCTCCAAATGAATCAATATGAGTAATAAATTTCTTTTTCAATAATAAATTCCCTATCCCTTACTTCACCACTTAAAACACCAGCATTACTTAATAATGATGTAACACCTGGTAAAAACCAAAGTTGTACTTTCGATGAAGCCGTTCCTTGAATATACGTTGGTAATTGTTTTAAATCTGAATCGGTTTTATGATGAATCCTCGCCATCGTACGAGCAATTTTATTTCCCTCTGGATGAATGAAGAGAAATAGTCTTAAGTGATCTTTATACGTCATACTAAATCCAGCTCCATTAAAGAATTCCACAGATTCGCCATTTCTAATAAAATCAATATCATTTACAGTTTCCTTCAAAGCATAAGCTATCGCTGCTATCCACATAAACTTACCGAATGCTCTTACTTCGGTTTGCGTAAACGCCTCAACAAAGTTTACGGCGAATCGGAAGGCGAAGATTTCGGCCATGGCTGCGGCGAAGTTGTCGGCTGAGTCTCGTTGGCCGTATAGGATAAATTCGATTTCATTTTGGTCAATGCTGTAGTCTTGTTTTGAGAAATCATGAGATTCAA
>NZ_JAQQWS010000025.1:0-19589 GCF_028610675.1 Alkalihalobacillus pseudalcaliphilus | reverse complement strand
GGGTTAATGTGCAGATACTGAGGAGAAGAGGGTTAGTATCTGCACAAAGAGGAGGCTAATGTGCAGATACTGAGGAAAAGAGGGTTAGTATCTGTACAAAGAGGAGGCTAATGTGCAGATACTGAGGAAAAGAGGGTTAGTATCTGCACAAAGAGAGGGTTAATGTGCAGATACTGAGGAGAAGAGGGTTAGTATCTGCACAAAGAGGAGGCTAATGTGCAGATACTGAGGAAGAGGATGGTAGTATCTGCACAAAGAGAGGGTTAATGTGCAGATACCAGTGTATAGGAAGGTAGTATCTATACAAAGAGGGGGCGATGTATAGATGCTGGTGGTAGGTGATGTTAATTGTATCTATGTATATCTACACAGTTAACATCTTTATGGGGGGGTTTGCCTAAAGAGAGTCCATTAGGCAAAACCCGTGTAAATTATTGATCACGGTGAGCAAAATTATTAGTTGAGGGTTTATATACACTAGCTCTGTACTTACCTTCTTTAATCATGGTAGAACTTAAAATCCTTCTAATGGTTGCTTTTGAAACTTGTTGATTGCACCAAAAATAAATGTCAGTAGTTGTAAATTCTCCTTTAAATAATATCTGATATTCATCAATTGTTCTTAAAAGACAGGATTTAATCGGTTCTTTTTCTTTACAGTCCTCACAATACAAATAATACCTTGAAAGCGTTACTTCAAATGAGTAGCATTCCTTGCAATAGAATCCTTTTTTATAGTCTTCGGGTGGGTGGTCTGGTGTTTTATCGTAAGGTGATTCGTGTAAGTGATTAAGAATTAGCTGGTTGGCGAGCTCTAGATGGGAATTGGTGATGTGACGATTCATTTTCTCTAATTTGCGGGCAAATGCGTGAAGTTGATTACTAAAGATAAAGTTCGCTGCTTCTTTTCTGGTGGTGTAAAGGTAAAAATGTGGGTTGATGAAAATGACATATGGTTGAATAGGAGGGTGTGGGATATTTCTTTTGGTTAACCATTGTCTTAACAAGGATGCGGTTCTTTCTAGTTGCGTGTTGGGGTTGTTAATTTCTTTTTGTTTTTCTGTGTACAATTTATGATCCTGGAATTCAAAGGTTCCTTGATAATTTTTGATTTCGAAAAGAAACAAGTTCTCAGGTGTTATGATGATTGAATCGATTTGGAGGGTTGAACCGTTTTGTGTAAAGCGGATATCTTGAACATGCGGGAATTGCTCAGGTATGTGCGTGGCGACCCATTGGTCAAAGGCTTTTTCTCCATCAATACCAGACTGGATGTTTCTTAAATGAAATTCTTGCTCGTTACTTTTGACTTTAAGTCGGATAGATAGGCTCCGTTGTATAACTAAGTCCCTAGGGGTATTTCTCTTTTTTAAAATCAACGCAGTGCCTCCTCGCATAAGCATGATAATATAAAGGTACTAGTTCTATAGTAACTTTAGTTTTCCTTCTTTTTTCTACAAATTTTATAAAAATCCTTGTAAAATATGAAAAAAAATTCAAAAAATCAGCTTGTGATATGTAGTAATTTGACGAATCTGCTCCTAATAAAGCAAGCATTATCCACCAAACTCTCTGTTTCTCTGCTCATGTTTTCCCTATGAACAGAAGTTTAATCTACCAGTCAAGGTGTGCTAAGCCGTGATTTCGCAAAAAAGTAAAAGAACTATTCAATAAGTCTTGAAACTATGAATGATTCAAGGTACATTTAAATGAGATAGATTTTACAGCATACGGAAATAACATTGTAGGTAAAGAAAAAATTGAGAGATAAGTGAGGACTAAACATGAGAAAAGTAGCGGTTGTGACAGATAGTACGGCATATCTGCCAAAAGAGCTTCGTAAAAAGTTAGATGTATATATGGTGCCTCTAAATGTCGTTTTTGGACAAGAGTCATTACTAGAGGAGGTCGACATTACGGCAGCTGAGTTTTATGAGAGAATGAAAGGTGAAAAGAATTTACCTACCACTTCTCAGCCTGCAATTGGTCAATTTGCAGAGCTTTTTGAAGATTTGGCGAAAAAAGGTTATGAGCAAGTTGTCTCGATTCACTTATCCAGTAAAATAAGTGGGACGTTTCAATCTGCCATGGCAGCAGCGGATATGGTTGAATCGATTGAAGTATTTGGCTATGACTCGGCGATTAGTTGCTCACCACAAGCACAGCTCGTTTTTGAGGCTGTTCGTTTGGCGGAAGATGGAAAAAAAGCTGAAGAAATTGTAGTACATCTAGATAAGGTGAAAGAAACGCTTCGTGCCTACTTTGTTGTAGATGACCTTAATCATTTACATCGTGGGGGCAGGCTTAATGCGGCTCAATTATTTGTCGGCAATCTATTGAAAATAAAGCCAATTCTTCATTTAGTTGAAGGGAAAATCGTGCCTTATGAAAAAGTGAGAACGGAGAAAAAGGCATTTGCAAAAATCAAAACGTTGCTTGAGCAGGAAGTTTCAAAAAGCGGAGAATTCCAAGTAACGATCATCCATGCGAATTGCGAGGATGAAGCGACAAAGTTAATGGAGGACTTCAAAGCGAGTTTCCCAGAAGCGACTTTTAATTTAAGTTATTTTGGACCAGTAATCGGTACGCACTTAGGGCAAGGTTCGATCGGTATAACATGGTCAAAAAAAGTGGACTAATTCATTTTTACGCATACACAACAAAGACTGCAACTTACGTGGATAAGTGAGCAGTCTTTTTATATGAATTCGATTAACCTTCGTATCCTCTCCTGAAGTAAGAACTTCAGATTTTTCCCCGTAGACATCAGGTAAAGTCTATCCTTTTAGAGTAAACAAGCCATTTCTGATGTCATTAAGACAATCCATAAGCTCTGTTCTAGAATGCTAATCCTTTATATCAGATCACGAACTACAACTCCAAGTATGTCCCTGAAGCCCCCTTATATTTCTAGCTGTCATCGATAACATCATTCTTTTGTTTAATCTGTTTTATTTGTATAGTAAAAAACTAATGATACGGAGGTGTGACAGTTGCTAATAGAGTCATTAGAGCCGAATCATGATACTGCTTTTTTGATCGGAAAGCTATTGTTGAAAAGTGAACTGAACTTATCAGAACGGGAAATCGAGCAATGGCTGAAGGAGAAAAAGCTGGAAAAGAGTCCAGCAATTTTGTTTAGAGGTCGACAGGGACGGCCCGTTTGTGTGCGTTGTCATAATCAAGATTTTTTTCAGTTTGGTCAACATCCTTGTGCGAAGTGTGGTTCGCCTTCTTGTTATTATTGTCGGCATTGCTTAAGTTTAGGTAAAGTTCAGGCATGCCAAGGGTTATATCGTTGGATAGGCGACCAACCGAAGTTGACAAAAGTGGTGAAATCTTTGGCGTGGGAAGGAGAGCTCTCAGTAGGGCAAATTCGTGCATCTGAGCAAATTGTTTCGTGGCTTGAGCAGAAGAAGACCGGATTAGTTTGGGCGGTGTGCGGAGCAGGGAAAACCGAGATCATTTTTAGAGGCTTAGAAAAAGCTTTTGCCAAGGGGTGGCGTGTACTTCTTGCAACACCTCGTACAGATGTGGTGAAGGAGCTTGAGCCGCGGTTTCAGCAGGCTTTTCCTTCGATTAGAATGGCGGCTTTATATGGTGGCAGTGAGCACAAGGATCGTTGTCATATGTTTATTTTAGCAACGACGCATCAGGTGTTGAGATATGAGAACGCATTTGATTGTATCATTGTTGATGAAGTGGATGCATTTCCGTTCTCTTTTGATAAAAGCTTACAGTTTGCGGTGGAGAGAGCTCGGAAGCAAGCAGCTCCGATTATCTATTTAAGTGCGACGCCTAATCAGTCATTACTGAGACAGTCAGAATTACAAATGGTGAAAATTCCAAAGCGTTTTCATGGCTACCCACTACCTGTCCCAAGATTAAAGTGGGTCGGAGATTGGACGAAAAAAATAAAGAAAAGAAAGTTGCCCTCGCCTCTAATCCAATGGCTAACTGAACACCTCACACAGCCGATCTTGTTATTTGTTCCAACGATCGCTGTAGTCGAGCAGTTATCTGATGCGCTTTCTTTGAAAGGATTTAGTCATGGTAAAGTGTATGCTGATGCACGAGATAGACATCAAACAGTCAATGCTTTTCGTGAGGGGAGCATTTCATTACTAGTTACGACGACGATTTTAGAACGCGGTGTTACGATTTCAAATGTTGCGGTTGCTGTTTTAGGGGCAGAAAATCCTGTATTTGATGAGGCGGCACTTGTGCAAATATCGGGTAGGGTTGGCCGTGATCGAAAGTTTCCAGAGGGTGAAATTTGTTTCTTTCATTTTGGGAGAACGCTCGCGATGAATCGGGCCATTCGTCAAGTTAAAATGATGAATCGAGAAGGGACATTATTATCATGACACGGTGTTTATTTTGCTTTTCTTCCTATGTAAAGAAGCCAAGTTGGTCACAGTTACTCTTAATTGAAACGGATTCAGATTTATGTTTGAGGTGCTTAAGGCAGTTAAAGAAGCTAGAAGGGGACCGTTGTCGAATTTGTTCGAGAGAGTTGCTTGTAAGAAATTGGAGTCAAGATGGATGCTGCTTTGATTGTATGCGTTGGCAACGTGATCAAAGGACTCATTTTTTATTGGATAAAAATATCTCGGTCTATCAGTATAATTTATTTATGAAGGAAACGCTGGCTAGCTATAAGTACCGTGGGGATGCGGTCATCGCAGAGTTTTTTGCTCCGAAATTGTATGATTTATATATGAAGCATTTCAGAGGTTATGTGGTAATACCTATTCCCTTAAGCCCGCAACGGTTAATAGAGAGAGGCTTTAACCAAAGTGAGCTGCTACTTACGGGATGGAAAAATGCTACGATTCACCCTGTTTTACAGAGGAAAGAGCGAGAGAAACAAAGTAAAAAATCACGTCGGTTACGACTCGCTTCCTTCGATGATAATCCCTTTTCAATTAAGAAAGAACTGAACAATATTTCACAAAAACTAAACAAAGCGATCCTTATAGACGATATTTATACTACAGGGACAACTTTAAGACAAGCAGCTTATGTTTTAAAGCAAATAGGGGTAGAAGAGGTTGTTTCCCTTACAATCGCACGCTAAAAAGAAAAAAGTGTATCGCTTTGTTGTTTGGGAGGAGAGAATGTTGAGTAATTTAACGAATTGTCCGATATGTGGTCGTTTGTTTATGAAAGGCTTACGAAAAGTCTGTAATACTTGTTTTAAAAAGCAAGAGGAGCAGTTTGAAGTTGTTCGTAGTTACATGAATAAAAAAGAAAATCGGATGGCCACGGTACAAGAAGTTCACGCCTATACAGAAGTACCATATGAAAGAATATATCAATTTATTAGAGAAGGTCGATTATTAACGACCAATTTCCCTAATTTAGGCTATCCTTGTGAATCATGTGGTGACTCGATCCATCAAGGTCGATTATGTGAAAGCTGTAAGGATAGAGTTATAAAGGGTGTTCATCAACATGAACGACAAAAGCAGTTTGAAGAGAATGTGCGTCAAGATCTTACAAGTAAGAATCAGACCTATCGTTCTATTAATATAAATCGTTATAAAGACTGATTAATCATTATTCATTTCGGTCGATACTTTAAGAGAGAAAATAAGAAGACGTGTTAATTGATGAGTATGAATAGATGAAGAATGACACGAATGCAATACATCGAGTCCATTTCTAAAAGGAAGGTGTATCTAGTGAAAGTTAATCCTTATCAAAGCATTAGCAGCCAAATGTATCAAAAGCCAATAGGCAAAGTAGAGGCAACACAAAAAGCAAATTGGAAAAAAGACCAGCTACAAATTTCAGATGAAGCTTTAAAGCTTCAGCAGAAAAACCCTCTTGTGTTAGATAGGCAAGAGCGTGTAGATGAATTGAAAAAGCAAGTTCAAAATGGTGAGTATAAGGTGCAGCCAGAAAAGGTAGCAAAGGCATTTTATGACTATTGGAATGAAAACTTTTAATAAAGGAGTTTACCATGTCATTAACGAAAGTGAAAAATGTTTTACATGAATTGGTAGAAATTCATCAAAAGCTTTTAAAACTAGCAATCAAAAAGACCGATTATATAAAAAAGAATGAAATGAAGAGTCTCGAGCAGCTTGTACGAGAAGAAACGAAATGGGCACAACGCTTAAAAGTGGCCGAGATGGTGCGGATGAGAGAGGTGCAGGCTTTTCTTGAGGGAGTCAATAAGCCGCTATTAAACCCGACGATGAAAGATGTATTAGGAACGGTTGGAAAAGAGGAAGCAGCAGAGCTCATGCAGCTGCAGGAACAGCTTCTTCCGTTAATCATTGAAATGAAACGAGTAAATGATCATAACAAGGAATTGTTAGAGGAATCAATGTCCTACATCCAGTTGTCGATGGACTTACTCTCCCCGCAGTTGACGGATATGCAGTATCAACGAAACCAAGAAGCAATCCCAACCTATGATAATCACACCCGCTCGATATTTGATTCAAAGGCTTAAATAAGAGGCATAGTCCGATAGTGCGGGAAATGCTGGGCAGTTACTCAAAGGAAGAGAGTGAGTAAGAGTGCGAAAAGTGCCGAACGTGACAGTTACTCGAAGGAAGAGAGTGAGTAAATACACGAAAAAGGCTAAACGTGTTAGTTACTCAAGTGCCATGATGTCACAATGAGCTCTTGAGCTTAATGATTTGTCGTAACCTGTCATACTGGATGTGAACTTGACGAGATTCCGTGCATCACCCATTGAACTTTTATACAAAACCCACATGGCGAAGCCCCATTCACTTCGCCACCAACAAAGATGAAAGTAGTGGCGACTTTTTAAACAGTTGGCCCGTTTACAACTCGATCACCATTAGGAGTTGCACGCACAAAAAGGGAGCAGTGTCCTGTTAAGTCAACTATCTCGAGATGGATGACGAGCTAACTTCACGGCACAAACTATCGCCCATAAGTAACTTTCATATAAAAGGAGGATTCCAATGCTATCAACTTTTTCAGGATTAGAAACAGCAAGGCGTGCCTTGATGACACAGCAGCAAGCTTTATATACAGTAGGGCATAATGTCGCTAACGCCAATACAGCAGGATATACAAGACAGCGTGTTAATTTTCAAACGACGGAGGCATATCCGTCAGCAGGGATGAACAGTCCACAAATACCAGGCTCGATGGGGACGGGTGTAAAGGCAGGATCGATTCAACGGATCCGCGATCAATTTTTAGACGTACAATTTCGGAATGAGCATACGAAAACCGGTTATTGGAATGCGAGATATCTTTCATTAGAAAAAATGGAATCACAAATGAATGAGCTTTCTATGGATGGTTTGACGAAGCAGTTGAATGAGTTATGGTCGAAATTTCAGGACCTTGTCCAAAATCCAGCCGAATCGGGTGAACGTTCTGTCGTAAGAGAAACGGCAAAGGCATTAACGGATTCCTTCAATTACATATCGAATTCACTCACACAAATTCAAGATGATTATAAAAATGAGTTAGATGTGCAAACAACTCATCTGAATTCATTGTTAAATCAATTAAATCAGGTTAATAAGCAAATTCGTGACGTTGAGCCACACGGCTATGTGACAAATGATTTATATGATGAACAGGATCGTTTAATTGATGAGATCTCTGGATATATGAAGGTTTCAGTTAGTCGAGAGGAAAGTAGTGGAAAGCCTAACTCAGCTGCAGAGGGTGCAGTTAATTTATTTTTTGTTGATGCTAATGGGACGAGACATGCCATGGTTGATGGTAGCAATCCTGATAATCTTCAACAGATTACGATGACCAAAGATGAGGATGGACATTTTGTTTCAATGAATATAGGAGATGTTAATTTATCCTTTTCTGATATGCCAAACGGTGCTTTAAAAGGGATTGTCGAAGCCTTAGGTTATACAAATGAACAAGGTGAAGTTGTTGGTACATACACAAAGATGCTTGCTCAATTAGATGAGATGGCTTTTGTTTTTGCTAAACAAATTAATGATATTCATAAAAGTGGCTTTACTTTACCAGATGTAAATGGTGAAGTTCATCAAGGGCAAGATTTCTTTACGATTGGTTCTTTAGATTTTAATGACCCGACAAATAAAAAAGGGGCTGCTGCTCTTTTAGCTGTATCGGATCATATTAATCAAAGCTTAAATCATATTGCCGCATCGGGTGTTAATAAGGAAGCTTTAGAAAATGTTGAGCAATATGAAGCAGTTTTAAGAGAAGCTAAGGATACGAATAACTTTGCACTTGTGGCTGATTTTTTAGAAAATGAAGCGGTGTTTAAGCCTGGTGTGCCTAAAGCCTTTCCAGGTGATGCGTCGAATGCTGCATTACTAGCTGATGCAAAAGATATGCAGCTTCAATTCGGAACGTCTACGGCAACAGTTGGTGGTTTCTATCAAAGCGTCATTGGACAAATGGCTGTTGATACGAAGGAAGCTGAACGCCTATTAAATAATTCAGGAAATTTATTGGCAAGTGTTGAATTCAATCGACAATCGGTTAGTAATGTGTCCGTTGATGAAGAATTAACCTTGATGATTCAATATCAGCATGCTTATAATGCGGCTGCACGAAATATAACGATGGTTGATGAGCTTATTGATACGATCATTAATCGAATGGGCTTAGTTGGTCGATAAGGGGGAATAAGAGATGCGAGTTACACCGACAATGATTTCGCAAAATACATTACGTCATATTAATCTAAGCTACCAGAAGTTAGGTCAGCTCTCTGATCAAATGTCGACACAGAAAAAAATTACACGTCCTTCACAAGACCCGGTTGTTGCGATGAAGGGGATGATGTACCGTACACAAGTAGCTGAAGTTACTCAGTTTAAAAGGAATTTAAGTGAAGTTTATAACTGGATGGATACGGCTGATTCTGCCTTAGGTGAGGCGACCGATGCGTTAAAGAGAATACGTGATTTAGCCACTCAAGCATCGAATGACTCCTATGATGCGAGCGAAAGGGCAAATATTGCCAAAGAAGTAAAGCAGTTACGTCTCCATTTGGAATCGATTGCGAATACGAAATCAGGGAATAAGTATATTTTTAATGGGACTGATACGTTGTCGCCGCCTGTTATTAATTCCAATGACTTGAATCAGCCATTATCGACGTTATTTACTGCCGATGCCAATTTAGAACAGTTTCAACTGATTCATGGTGGGCGTACCTTTGAATATGTAGGAGAAAATGCCAATGGTGAATTTGTCTTTCAAGATGTAAATCAAATCGGTAACCCTGAATTTGATGACCCAGCATTTGCTGACACAGCTTTTCAATTAACTGTGTCAGAGGAAAATGATATCCGTTTTCTGCAACCGAATCGTGATACAGGGGAAGTGGACTCAACGACGGTACGTACAAATGATCTCGTTATCGCTGATAAACAGGCTGTTTCAGCTAACTCTCAGGCGGTTGAAGTTGAATTAATGAAGGGTGTAAAAGTACAGGTTAATATTAATCCGAATGATGTATTTAGCAACCAATTATTTGGCGATATTATCCGATTTGAACAAGCCTTAGAAGACCCATCTTTAACCGGTGAACAGCTAACTGGGTACATTGACCAATTTTTAGGACATATTGATCAAGTTGTATCTCAAAGAGCCGAGTTAGGGGCAAGAACCAATCGCGTTGAAATGATGGAGAATCGTATTCTTGATCAAGAAATTAGTGCGAAGAAAATGATGTCTGATAATGAAGATGCGGATATGGAAGAAGTGATTATGAATTTAATTATTCAAGAGAATATCCATAATGCAGCTCTAGGGACGGGTGCAAGAATTATGCAGCCGACGTTATTAGACTTTCTAAGATAAAAAGGAAAATCATTTATACATCTAAATGATAAATCCTCCAGAAAGTAAAATAAGGAATTCGGTATGGAGGGGAGGCTTTACCAGTGCGAGTACCAGAACTTCATATTAACCAGATTTGGGCTCAAATCGGTATTCACAAAAATGAGCCTCCTGTCCAAATTAGGCAGAAGCAAGCTCAATTGTTTATTGATCAAAAGATTGATGAAGTGATTCAAATCCGAACAAGTCAATCGAGCTTACATATCGATCAAAGTGAAGCATTTGCCGACGCTCATTTGAAAAGTCCATTAAGGTATGCAAAAGAGTTTTATCAGAAAATGATACCTGCTGTTCACACCTATATTTCAAAAAAGGTCAACCAGGGGAAACAGTTGCAGGCAATTCACTTATACACGAATCCGATTGCCAATATAGCCAGACATGAAACTGTAAAAGCAACACCAAGCAGTCAAATTGCTTATATGCCAAAAAGTCTTGACCGCGTCAAATTTCATTATCAGCCTAGTGAAGTGCACATTCAGGCTCCAGATGGATATGTGGATATTCATGTCCAAAAGCATGACCCGCAAATCCACATTCAAAAGTGGCAAGCCGATGTCTATGTCCGCCAGAAAAATGCGATCTCCTTTCATGTACAAGACCAAGCCGTCAATCGTGCTCTTTAGGTCTTGTACCTCTCCTTTTTCCCCGCTTTTACTTTCCGTAACTATTACAAACAAAAAAAGATTGCCCCATTTTGCCTATGTTTATCTCAAGAAAAAAACAATTAAAAGTCATTCTAATAAATAGAGAGTGATCATGACGCTCACTTATTTTATACATATTGAATTTAATTTACGTGGAAAGATTATGCTACAATGAACCTATAAAAAGTCATTTAAGAGAGGTGTTACCATGAAGATTCAAACAAAATATCATGGGCAAATTGAGCTGAAAAATGAACAGCTTTTCCACTTTGCAAAAGGACTTCCTGCTTTTGAGAGTGAAAAGCAATTTGTTCTTTTATCCTTAGAGGAAGAAAGTCCTTTTTATGTACTGCAATCCACTGAAACAGCCGATGTTGCTTTTATTTGTGTCGAGCCTTTTTCTTATATACAAGATTATCAAGTTCAATTAAGTAAACAAGTGATTGAAGAACTTAACATTACCTCAAACGAACAGGTCGCTATCTTTGTTTTACTAACGGTTAAGGAACCATTTATGGAAACAACCGCTAATTTGCAGGGGCCGATTGTATTGAATATGAAAAAGCAAAAAGGTAGACAGTTTATGATGAATGACTCACTTTACCAGACGAAAGAACGAATCTTTAAACAGTCTGTTGTTAAGGGGGAAAAGTAATGCTTGTATTGACGAGAAAAAGCAATGAATCAATTAAAATTGGCGACGATATCGAAGTAACAATCGTAAGTGTCGAGGGTGAACAAGTAAAACTAGGTATTCAAGCCCCCAAGCATATTGAGATTCATAGAAAAGAAATTTATTTAGCGATTCAATCTGAAAATCATGAAGCGGCGAAAACCGTATCATTAGAGAGTTTAAAGTCATTTTTGAAGGGATAATGTATCAAAAGTCCTGGTATTTTCGTTGTAGTATGTTTTATATAAAGCAAAGGTAACAGATAGATAAAATATATAGTGTATTTATATGAAATATCGGTAATTGTACCAATTTACATAGCCTTTAATCTCCTTTACTATTAGATTATAACCAAAACGGAATATGAACGAAGCAAATAACTTATATCTGTTTATATTTTTTGGTCATTTTTAACATTTCGTTTTGCGGATATTTCGAATTGCGTAAATTGTAGGAATTTGTTAAAGAACCTTTTCGCCTCATTTTTGACACATAATAAAAAGACAAAAAGAAACATTTTTCGAGTAATTTTGTTCTTTGTAAAGAATTATTAGGACTTAAGTACCCAGTAAAAAGGAGTGTGTTATCTAGGTCGTTTCCATGTAAATTCCATTAATTCGCTAATGCTTTTCTAGGAAAATATTAGAAGATTTATAAAAAGGAAAAAAACAGACTGATAACCTACAAATTTTGGTGAAAACAGTTAAGAGGTGTATGATAAAGTTCATTATATAGAATTTTTTGGGTCTATCCGTCTATAAAAAAGACCTATTCACACCTAATACAGTAAGTAGTACATTCATTATATTGTTACTCTTTCTATTACCGTGACTTTCGAATCAATTAATAGAAAGGGATTAATGGTTTCAACAGCTTTTTTAAGTTTATATATTAGGATAACGAGGAGGAGAGGGCTAATGGATTCAGCGCATTCACTGAGGGAACAACAGGTCAGCCTAATTTGCAGCGACAATCATTTAAAAGCCAAGCTATACACAGAATTTATGAATGAATCCATCGAGTCAGTCCAGGTCATTTGCCATCAGGATTTGAATGCTATTATTGAAAACATGAATGCCAAAAGTACCGAACACTTATATGTGATTTTGTATGAAAATCAAGATTATTTAGTTCAAAAGCTACTTTTAAAATTTCCTAAGGTCCATATTTTTCAATATTCGGATTGCGTTAACTCTTTAATTAATAAAATGCATGCAGCCAAATCATGTCAGCAATACATTGATCAGGCATATCAGCAAGAAGTGTTAAAGATTGTTCAACAGCATTCCATTCACGAAGAGCCAGAGCAAGAGTTGTTTTCACTAACACCTAAGGCGAGAGAGGTTTTTACAGAAACAGAAAGTACGGTCATTACTTTAATGATCGAAGGTCTATCTATTAAAGAAATTGCCGAGAAAATATACCTATCGCCCTATACGGTGACAGGTTATGTGGAAGCAATTAAGCGTAAACTAAAGGTTTCAAGTAAGCTTCAGCTCATTAACCGTATGTTTAAAAACGGCTACGTGAATAGAGGGTAATTTTTACAAAATTAAACCATAAAAGTAAATATTCTTGAAACGTTTAAAAGCATGAAGGGGTTGGGCTCTTGGTGCTTTTTGTTTTGTAAGTTAGCTAATGGAGGTATTCTTCTCTGCAATAATAGCGCTGAGACGGGACAAGGCATGCAACTTTTTTTATTATGCTGTTGGTAAACCGTTGCAATCTGAAACTTTCGAACTAAAAATCTTATAAGGAAAAAATCATAAATAAATTCAAAAAAAGTCTAAACTTCATAAAAGTCATGTCGATAATAGAGTTGTAGAGTTAATCAACAAGAAATGTGGCCGGCATTTCAAACTGAAGCAGCTCTAAAAAAACTAATATCCAACCACAAGGATGTGGGCGGAGCAAACTCAAGGAGGAAATTAGAAATGATTATTAATCACAATTTACCAGCAATGAATGCACATCGTGCGATGGGGATTAACCTTAACCAAGGTCAACAAGCGATGGAGAAGCTATCTTCTGGATTACGTATTAACCGTGCTGGCGACGATGCAGCTGGTTTATCGATTTCTGAAAAAATGCGTGGACAAATCCGAGGATTGGATCAAGCATCTCGTAATGCACAAGATGGTATTTCAATGATTCAAACAGCTGAAGGTGCTTTAAATGAAGTACATGAAATCTTACAGCGTCAACGTGAATTAGCTGTTCAAGCTTCTAATGACACTAATATTGATGTTGATAGAGAGGCACTACAAGCTGAGTTTGAAGAACTATCAAATGAAATTGAAAGAATCATGGAAAATACTCAGTTTAACCAACAGAACTTACTTGATGGTACTACTGGTACTACTGGATCTGTGGTATTCCAGGTTGGTGCAAATTCAAACGAAACAATGACGTTAGATTTCACAACTGAAGGTATCGATCTTACATCAGTACATGCCGCAGTAGATGCACTTGATATTTCTGGCAGTCAAGGTGATGCAACAGCAGCAATTGATTTAATTAATGCGGAGATTGAAAAAGTTTCAAGTGGTCGCTCATTGTTAGGTGCTTACCAAAACCGCCTTGAGCACACAATCAAAAACTTAGACAATGCGTCTGAGAACTTACAAGCTGCTGAGTCTCGTATCCGTGACGTAGATATGGCTAAAGAAATGATGGAGTTCACTAGAACGAACATTCTTAACCAAGCTTCACAAGCGATGCTTGCTCAAGCTAACCAACAGCCACAAGCTGTACTTCAATTATTACGTTAATTTTACTTCGAAAAGATCTAGGTCCTCCTGGGTCTTTTTCTTTTGGAAAAAAGAAGCATTCTTAGCAAAAGTCATTAACTTCCTAAGCAATAGACCGATATAAGAGGTAAGAAAAAATTTGATAAGGAGTGAAAGAGATGGAGGTCCAATCAGCTTCTAGTTACTATACAAATGTAAAAGGATATCAAGCCAATCAATCGAAACAGTCCGCTCAAGCAGAATTATCAAGGGGAGCTGTGGAACCTACAAAACAGGTCGTTCAACAGCATGTACATGAGTTGAACAAAATAACAGATTCCATGAATGCGAGTGTGCGATTTGCCCTACACGAGGATTTGGATGAATATTATGTTGAAATTGTTGATCGAGTAACAAATGAAGTGATTAAGGAGGTTCCTCCAAAAAAACTCCTTGATATATATGCTGCTTTTCGAGATACAATTAGTTTATTTTTTGATAAGAAAATTTAGAGGGTGGTGAGCTTGTGAGAATTGGTGGATTAGCAAGTGGTATTGATACAGAAAGTATGATTAAACAACTGATGCAGGCGGAAAGAATTCCTCTTGACCGTCATTTTCAGCGGAAGCAAACATTAGAGTGGCAAAGAGATAAATATCGGGATGTGAATTTGTTATTAAAAAAGCTCGATGATGCAGCCTATAATATTCGTTTACGTTCATCTTTAAATACAAAAGTGGCAAATTCAGATAGTAAGGCATTTATAGCAGAGCCTAATGCGGAGGTAAGGAATGGAGCCTTTCAGCTTAAAGTAAATCAGGTTGCCACACAGACAAGAAATATTAGTGAAAACACTATCTCAAATGGAGATATGAAAATTCGTACTAATTCCGCTTTGAATAGCCAGGAATTTTATGCAGGTGACATTGATTCTTACGATGGTGAGGAGTTTTCCATTACCACTTATAATAGCAAGGGTGAAGAAGTAACGAAAAGCTTTACTATTGATACAAGTAAATCTTTAGATAGTCTTTTTAGGGAAGTAAATGCAGCTGGTCTCGGTATCAAAATGTCCTATAACTCTAGTTATGATAAAGTAATAATTGAACGTACGGAAACAGGTGTTTTTGATGCGGCGGACGGAAGTAATACCAACCAGATTTCTTTTGGAGGGGATTTAGGGTTTCTAAATAATGTCCTACATATCCAACAAGAAAATGAAGTAGCAGGTACGAATGCTGAAATTGAATTTATTGATTCCTTTATGTCTACAGAACCTATTGTAATGGACTCTCGTAGTAATCGTGTCTCAGTTGGAGGTATTGCTTTTACGTTATCGGAAGTAACGGCTGACTTTGAAACGTTCCGAGTAGATACAAATACCGATGATGCGTTTGAAAAGGTCAAGTCATTTGTAGATACATACAATGAGACGATTACTGAGATTCGAGCAATGTTAACTGAGCCGAACTTTCGTGATTTTCCACCTTTAACGGATGAGCAAAGAAGGGAATTATCTGAGCGTGAAGCGGAGCTTTGGGATGAAAAAGCAACAAGTGGATTATTACGAAATGACCCACTGCTCAATTCTTTGTTATCCACGATGCGTGCGAGCTTGTATGCTCCTGTGCAGACAGGTGGTCAATTTAATCAAATTACTCAATTGGGAATTAGTACGAGTAATGATTATACAATGGGTGGTTTCTTGGAGCTTGATGAAGATAAGCTTCGGGCTGCTTTAGCGGAGGATCCGGATTCGGTTCATCAGATTTTAAACGGAACAGCTGATCCTAGTTTAACGAGTATCAAACAAGCTGACCGAACTCAGCAACAAAAAAATGAGATTTATAACCAAACTGGTCTAATAGGACGAGTCAGAGCAGATATCTCAAATACAATGAATTCGATTGTCGATCGAGCAGGTAATGAGAATAGAACGGAGCATCAGTATATAATTGGTACTCAGCTTCTTGATGTTAATAAGCGAATTGAGGCGTTTGAAACGAGATTAGCTCGAATCGAGAGTCGTTACTGGGCACAGTTTTCGAGAATGGAAGCTATGATGAATCAAGCGAATTCACAAGCAGCGTCCTTAATGCAGTTCTTTGCTCAATAACGATTAACATAGAAAGGATGTACACAACGTGGCAATGAGAAATCCATATCAAACGTATCAAAATAACAAGGTTGAAACTTCTTCGCCAGCCGAGCTGACCTTGATGCTTTATAATGGAGCATTAAAATTTAGTGGTCTAGCAAAAAAAGCAATGAATGACGGTCATATCGCAGAATCTAATACAAATATTCTTAAGGTCCAGAATATCGTTCGTGAGCTTATGGTTACTTTAAAGGTTGATACGGAGTTAGGGAAGAATATGTTAGCTTTATATGATTACACATTAAACTTGCTTATCGAGGCTAATATGGAAAAGGATATAACCAAACTCGATTCGGCGACAGATATGATTACACAATTCCGAGATACATGGAAAGAAGCATTACAAATTGATAGAAAGCAAAGGTTTGGTAATGAAGGAAAGTAAGCTTGGAACTTTCCTGGAACTCATACAAGTTACGGAATTACTCGTACACAAGGTTCGCAATCCATTAAGTGATGATGTTGATGCGAGAGAGTCCCAAATCGCTGAAATGGAAAAGCTTCTTAAAGAGAGAGAGTTGTTAATTGCAAACTTAGATCATGATGTGAAAGATCAAGTTTCTATTGAACGGAAACAACAATTAATGCAACTGAGTCAAGAAATGGAGCTAGGGTTAGAACGGAATCGTGATCAAATTAAAAGAAATATTAATCAAATGAAACAAAAAAAGAAGCTTAATCGCAAGTATGATAACCCTTATACGGCACCTACACAAGAAGGTATCTTTTTTGATAAGCGTGAGTAACGCATGAATGTAGGGGTGAATTTCTTGAATTATTGTCTGTATAATTATAAAAAACCACTCTAATATTAGAGTGGTTTTGTTCGTTATTATTCTTCGCTGTCTTCTTCCTCAACGATTTCGTCTTCTTCCATACCTTCTAGGCCACCAAGCATTTCCTCGTCGATTTCTACAGCGGAGTCAATGACTTCGTCTGGTACAACGATTGTGTCAACTTGGTCGTAATTGGTGAATGTACCTGACGTTGTTTGTGTCATGGTCATTGTTACGCCTTCTTCTTCCATATTAAGTTCCATTGTCATCGTCATATCGATCGCTTCTTGAAGGAACGTTTCTTTATTAATATATAATGAATACGATAGGTCAGAAATCGTCATCATATTTAAAAGGAATTCCATTTCTTCTCCAGCTGCTCCGGTCATTGACATAACCTCATCGGCTAATGCTTCAAGGTTTTGGTCAGAACCACTTACAGTAAGAACATAAGAATCACCTTCTTCGGTTACTTCAATCTCATCACCGAAGCTACGTAATAATTCAATTTGCTCTTCAGGTGTTGCTTCTACAGAACCTAATGCCAAAATTTCATCGTGCATTTCGTCTGGATATTTGAGCCATTCATCAAGGGAAGGTTCATATTGGAACATGCCGTCCTCTGTTAAATACGTTTCAGATGTAAAAGAGTCACCAAGTTCATCGATGGCCATTTCAATCGTTTGGTACATAGAAAATGGCTCCATCATAGCATCCATATTCATTGTAATGCCAGTTGTCATTGAACTTGAGCCGAGCTCTGGATCAACTTCACCAAAATCAATCACTTGGTCAACTTTCATTTCTGAAGAGAAGCTATTGATGGCATTCATGGCTTCCATACTTTGTGTAAGAATATCTTCTGCTGATAACCCCTCTGTACCCTCGTTCTCTTCGTTATCTTGATCTGCTACCTCTTCTGTATCATTGTCTACATGTTCATCTGCTGGTGCATCAGCATCATCATTGCTACATGCTCCTAAAATTAAAGCACCAGAAAGGAATAGACTTAACCAAAGTTTTTTCATATAGGAATCTCCTTCTTTATCAAAATAGTGAACGGTTGTTATTTTACTAGATATTAGGTGACTTGAACAGGAAAAACCATTGGAAAATAAAAGTAAAGCAATGAGACTCATATTGAAAATGGGGAAAAAGGATGAAAAACTAAAAATGAAAGGAAGAAGTATGAGAAACTTTGAAAGGGTTATTTTTTATTTAAATATAATAAAAGATAAAGTGTGATAAGAGTGAAAGAGGAGTGCGATAAGAGAAACTATGTGAATTAACAGTATTTTCGCTTATTTGAAGACAGGGAAGGTTGGAGTAATCATTATTTTGAATGGAATAAAATATGTAAAAGTGTCGGTGAATAAATGAAATTAACAAATGAAAGGACTTTTGACTTATTTTCTCAGGAAAAAGAAAGCGATATCATTTATTCTTGTAAATTCGATAAAATCCAACATACGGTGACAAAAAAGGCGATACAAAAGCGTTTGACAATATTTAAGGAGGTTGTTATAGTAAAACTGTGGTAATTATCCACAGCAATTTTAGTAACGAAGGGAATGTGAAAATATGCAAGGAAAAGTAAAATGGTTTAACGCAGAAAAAGGTTTTGGTTTCATCGAGCGCGAAGACGGAGATGACGTATTCGTACACTTCTCAGCTATCAATTCTGAGGGTTTCAAATCTCTAGATGAAGGTCAAGACGTAGAATTTGAAATCGTAGAAGGTGCTCGTGGTCCACAAGCTGCGAACGTAGTTAAGCTTTAATTCACATTCCTGGGTAGGAAATGAATCATAGCTAATAACCATTCAACCCATCTCTTAGGAGGTGGGTTTTTTTCTATCTTATGTTTGAATTTTTGCGCGAAAAAAAGCAAGAATAGCTTAATATTGATATTTGATTGCTAAGATGGCTTAAAGACTTGTTTCGTTTGTTTTTCTTATAAAATTCACACGGAGAAGCCTATTTCACTTCGCGACAAGTAAAGATAGAAAGTAGTGTCTGGCTAAGAGGCAGTTAATGCGGAGCAAACGAAAATACGCAGCAATGAGGTCGAAAAGAGAGCCAACAATACGGCGTAAGTGAATAAGAGAGTCAATTTGATATCAAAAAAAGCGTATTTACAGCCATTAACACGGATATTTATCCAACCTGATTTTAGCATTTGACCTCAATAATGTTCATTTAGTGTATTCTTTAACTGGTGGCTTTTCATTCACTTTGCTCTTTTTCTTTATTTTGTTGTAAGAATGGTTTTGAACTTGAGAATTATAAGTAATCTAGCGGGCGAGTCATACGGAGACACCCGGGGACCTAGTGGCAGAGCGGAGATCCGCTGGCTGTGCCGATTAGTTCAGCGTCATCCAGCAGGACGCGGAGCATGATTTTTCGGCAGCAACGAGTTACGCTCTATGTTCGCACTAACTATCATATAAAACGCCCATGTCGGAGCCAAAATCAGCTCCGACACCAGCAAAAATGAAAGTCATCTTTCACCACCTTAAGGTATATAAGGGTTTGTGCAGATACGGAAGCCAAACCACGGAGTATCTGCACAAAGAGAGGGCTAATGTGCAGATACTGAGGCAAAACCACGGAGTATCTGCACAAAGGTGGGATTAATGTGCAGATACTGAGGCAAAACCACGGAGTATCTGCACAAAGAGAGGGTTAATGTGCAGATACTGAGGCAAAACCACGGAGTATCTGCACAAAGAGAGGGTTAATGTGCAGATACTGAGGCAAAA
>NZ_JAQQWS010000024.1:0-19677 GCF_028610675.1 Alkalihalobacillus pseudalcaliphilus | reverse complement strand
GCTTTTTAATATGCATAAAGAGAATGCTCGGCGCAAAAGAGTGCTGGTTCGAAGAAGCAGCCCCTACGAAGCGAAGCACCCGAAACTGATCGAAGGAAGAAAACCAAGTGCGTCCGCGAGACGAATCGGTTCTCTTCGTGCGACCTCGTGAGAAACATCGGAGAAATAGCTTCATGCCCCACTTCCCCGAAGAAGAGAATCCGAGGAGTATGTCTTATAGGATAGGAAAATACTTTGTTACTTTTGTTCATAGCCTAAGACGATTAAAGATAAATACTGAAAAAAACTATAAAAGGTGTAACCTTACTTGCTGTAATTCGTCTTTAAAAATAGTATGAGTTTATGGGAGGCTTATCATGATTAACAGGGTGCGAGGATTTGTGAGTTGTATCGTATTGTTTTTACTTGTAGGTTGTATAAGTCAGAACAATAGCGAAGAGGTAGTAGCAAATGAGGTGAGTTTTGAGGAGAGAAGTAGCTATGAAGTAAAATGGTGAGTTATTGCTTTCTGTTAGTCCAGATCCTGGTTTTGTTGCGGGGAAGTCATTTGCTTATCTTTTTCATTTCAAAGCACCATTTCATACATTCGAGGGGAAAGAGCTGGCTATTTTTGCTGAACATCAAGACACACATGAGAGAATCGAAGTTGCCAATCCTAAAGTAATTACCTACCCCTCATGGGGGTATGAAGGGCTTGAGAGGCATATTGTTCAAATTAATATTCCATACGCTGGTATGTGGCGTTATATTATTGAAGTCGATGGTGAATTTTATGCCGATATTGTCCTGAAAGTAAGAGAGCCGTTGTAATAGCTAATTTAATTAAGGAATAAAACAATGCGTAGACTTCTACGAGTGGAAGGGTTGCGTTGAGTATACCCGATTAGAAGAATCGCATGGAATTATGAAAAACAAGGTGAGGAGTTTCCTTGTAATTCCATGAATTATCTTACCAAAATATAATATCAGATTTTAAACTAGCAATAACTCCGAAATGAGTTGGCTAGTTTTTATAGGTAGGATTTGTAGAAACTTAAGAATGATAGGGAAATCGGTTCCGTCATTATTTGTGATTAAGTCTGTCCACCATTCTGTTTCATAACGACAAATCATACTTAAATTGTATAGCAGTAAATAATGGCAAGCAATCTCTGGTAAATGAATATAATGGTCTTTATTAAGGTGGATGTACATTTTTTCATGTTGATCTTTTAAAAAAGGTGTTCTACTTTTGGTTTTGAGAGGTTGTGCTGAAAACGACAAGCCATCCTTTGTCTCAGTCAAGGAGAGGGGTTTTTTTAAGTTTAAATGGTTTTCTACATATTGGCTAAAACGATTTGCAGTCATATGATACTGATCCAAAATAAGGTTTGGAATAAGTAATGAGTGCTTTTCCAACTTTAATTGGATTGATAAAGGGGTATCATGTAATTGCTGGTAAAGAGTGTGGAGGTCAGCGATTTGGCTGACGAGTTCTTTCATCAAATATTTATCTCCCTCGACATGTTTCATGTGAAACAATTTTGCTAAAAAGTGTGGAAATAAGCCATTTCTTTGAAGCTTTACTTCATCTTCAAGAAATCGGTATGTTGTTTTTTTACGTTTACGTGTAGTAACGCCATGAGCTAGTACTTGAGTCGTTGCTGGATAGGTCGGATCCTTTGTTAAAATGGCTGCTTTTAGATATTGAATAAAACCATAAAACAATAATAATGGCTTAATTTCTAAAGGAGCTATTTCTGCTTGAGAATAATATATATTTCCTTGTTTTAAATAAGAGATAAAGGAGTTACATGTTGCATAGCTCATTTTTTCTGGAGAAGGTACCCCAGCTTGCTCATAATGCTTAGTAAGCTGTTTTCTAGAATAATCTGTTGATAAATAAGGTAAAAACTGGTTGTCTACATTTGGATTCATGCATTATCCCTCTCTATAATTAAATATTCAGAAATATTGTTTTAATTTCGTTGTCTTGACAGTAGTTTGCCCAATTGATAAGCTACTAATAATATTTTACGCAAAAAACCTGATTGGGAAGGGGAATTTGTATGTGGGAAAATAAATTTAATAAAGAAGGCTTAACGTTTGATGATGTATTGTTAACGCCAGCAAAATCAGAAATTTTACCGCGAGATGTATCGGTTAAGACGAAGTTATCTGAACATCTACAATTAAATATTCCTATAATTAGTGCAGGAATGGATACAGTGACTGAAGCCAAAATGGCGATTGCCATGGCACGCGAAGGTGGCTTAGGAATTATTCATAAGAATATGTCGATTGAGGAACAAGCGGAGAATGTAGACCGTGTAAAGCGTTCTGAGAGTGGGGTTATTACAAATCCATTCTTCTTAACACCTGATCGTCAAGTATTTGATGCTGAGCACTTAATGGGTAAATACAGAATTTCCGGTGTACCTATTGTCAATGAGAATCAAAAATTAGTAGGTATTTTAACCAATCGTGATTTACGTTTTATCGAAGACTATTCGATTCGTATTGATGAAGTCATGACAAAAGAGAATCTAGTGACAGCTCCAGTAGGAACGACTCTTCAAGAAGCTGAAAAAATTCTACAAAAGCATAAAATAGAAAAACTACCTCTTGTAGATGATGAAGGTACTCTAAAAGGTTTAATTACGATTAAAGATATAGAGAAAGTTATTGAGTTTCCTAACTCTGCCAAAGATAAACAAGGGCGTTTAGTAGTAGGGGCTGCTATTGGTGTAAGTGCTGATGCAGATATACGTATTGCTGCTCTAGTAGAGGCTGGTGTTGATGCTATCGTAATCGATACAGCTCATGGTCACTCTAAAGGGGTTCTTGATAAAGTAAGAGCAGTTAGAGAGCAATATCCTGAGTTAACCATTATTGCGGGGAATGTAGCAACTGCTGAGGCAACAAAAGATTTAATTGAAGCGGGCGCTAGTGTTGTAAAAGTCGGTATTGGACCGGGATCGATTTGTACAACACGTATTGTGGCAGGAATTGGTGTTCCACAAGTAACAGCTGTTTATGATTGTGCAACAGAAGCTCGTAAACATGGTGTACCGATTATTGCTGATGGTGGTATAAAATACTCTGGTGATATTACAAAAGCACTTGCTGCAGGCGGACATGCTGTCATGCTTGGAAGTTTATTAGCAGGAGTATCTGAAAGCCCCGGAGAAAGAGAAATCTATCAAGGTCGTCAATTTAAAGTATATCGTGGTATGGGTTCATTAGGTGCCATGGAAAAGGGCAGTAAGGACCGTTATTTCCAAGAGGATGCACAGAAGTTAGTCCCAGAAGGAATTGAAGGTCGTATTCCTTATAAAGGGCCGCTAGGAGATACCCTTCACCAATTAATTGGTGGCTTACGTGCAGGAATGGGGTACTGTGGTACGGCAACGTTAGATGATCTAAGAGATCAAGCTCAGTTTATTCGTATAACAGGTGCTGGTCTTCGTGAAAGCCATCCACATGATGTACAAATTACAAAAGAAGCACCTAACTATTCTTTGTAAAAAAATCACATAAAATCGTTATGAAATTGTAAAATAGATAGAGTGTTCTCTATCTATTTTTTTATGTATGATTATGATAAGATTAAACTTATGTGAAATGTTTTTTGGGGGTGTAGTCGTGAGCAAAAGCTCAACAAGAAAGTGGATTATCATGATGATGGCTATTGTTCTTGTCCTACCCATATTTGGACAAGCAAAGTCGGCCGAGGCTGCTTTTGATTTAGAAGCAGAAACAGCCATTTTAGTAGATGCAAAAACTGGAAAGATTTTATACCAGAAAGATATAGATAAAATACTACCAATTGCAAGTATGACTAAAATGATGAGTGAATATCTCATCTTAGAAGCATTAGCAGAAGGTACGATAACGAGCGATCAGACTGTACCTATTTCTGACCATGTCAGGGTATTATCATTAGAAACCAGTTTATCAAATGTACCTTTACGTCAAGATTATACATATACGGTTCAAGAGCTGTATGAATCTGTTGCTATTTATTCAGCCAATGCTTCAACGATTGCATTAGCAGAACTAATTGCTGGTTCAGAGACTGCATTTGTGAATATGATGAATGATAAAGCAGCTGAGTTAGGATTAGAGGACTATGAATTTGTTAATTCATCTGGTTTAAATAATAGTGATTTAAGAGGTAATCATCCAGAGGGAACGGGAGAAGACGCTGAGAATATGATGTCAGCCCGTGCGACTGCGCAGCTAGCATTTGCTCTTTTACGTGATTATCCAGAAGTATTGGAAACCGCTAGTATTCCAGTAAAAGAGTTTGATGCCGGTGAAAATGAGAGCATTACGATGCAGAACTGGAACTGGATGCTGCCAGGTATTGTACCGCAGCATGATTATGAAGGAATTGATGGATTAAAGACTGGATTTACTACAGCAGCAGGGAACTCATTTACAGGTACTGCTATTCGTGGTGATATGCGATTAATTTCAGTTGTTATGAGAACTGATACACGTGATGATCGATTTAATGAAACGGCCAAATTATTAGATTTTGGTTTTAATAATTTTGACTATGTAGAAGTAACGCCTGCTGGTTATATTCCAGAAGGTGAGGGAATGCTTAATGTGGCTTCAGGGAAAGAAAAAGAAGTTGCGATTTCAAGCACAGAGCCATTAGAAACGGTTGTCCGTAGAGGACAAGAGGATTCATATGAAGCTGTCTTATCTTTAGACAGTGAACAATTAAATGAAGATGGAAAAGTGGTTGCTCCATTTGAGGCAGGTACAGAAGTAGGAACATTAGGTATCCAGTTTACAGGTGAAGGTGAAGAGGAATACTTATTCTCGTCTGATAGTGCCTCTGTTCCTGTAGCAACTGATCAAGCTGTTGAAAAAGCAGGATGGTTTTCAATGATGATGCGTGGCATTGGCGGATTTTTCTCAGGAATATGGAACTCTGCTGTGGAAACTGTACAAGGTTGGTTGAGCTAATTTCTTATTGAGTGTATAAAGTAAACGAAAGAAGGAAATTCTTAGAAAGAATAATTGACAAGCAATGGAAAGTCCATTATTATCTTTGTAAGAGTTTTAAATAAGCTGATTTAGTGTTGATAGGAACTAGTATAAGATTTGCTTTGTTTTTAGAGAGCTGGTGGTTGCTGAAAACCAGTCAAAGCTGTCTTAGAATCCATCCTGGAGCTAGCTAGTAGAACGTATTGAGTAGATATGGAAACTAGTTCGGTAAGAGGCCGTTATCTCTTTTAAGCTGGCATTGTCTTCGTGAACAATGCAATTTGGGTGGCAACGCGGGTATAAAATAACTCGTCCCTTTTCCCTTTTCATAGGGGGAAAAGGGACTTTTTTTGTTATTAAAAAGGTTTAACCTTTTTAAATAGATTAATTAGGAGGTAGTCATATGCTTGATATTAAACGATTACGTAATGATTTTAGTCAAATAAAAGAAAAGTTGCAAACAAGAGGAGAAGACATCTCGGGGCTTGATCAATTTGAGTCATTTGATGAAAAAAGAAGGTCTCTTATTGTAGAGGTGGAACAGTTAAAAAGTCGACGTAATGAGGTTTCTCAAGAAGTTGCCCAGTTAAAGCGAGCGAAAGAGGACGCGGATCATTTGATTACTGAAATGAAGGAAGTATCTGAACGTGTTAAAGGTTTGGATGAGGAGTTACGGAAAGTTGAAGCTGATTTAGATCATTTATTATTAACGATTCCCAATGTACCACATGAAAGTGTACCAATTGGGGAAACCGAGGATGATAATGTTGAAATAAGAAAGTGGAAGGAAACCCCTGCATTTGATTTTGAAGCGAAGGCACATTGGGATATTGCCGTAGACTTGGAACTTGCCGATTTTGAGCGAGGAGCTAAGGTGACGGGAAGTCGATTTACTTTCTATAAAGGTCAGGGAGCACGCTTAGAACGTGCTTTAATTAACTTTATGATGGACTTACATGAGGACGAGCATGGATATGTCGAGTTACTACCACCATATATGGTTAATCGTGCAAGTATGACAGGGACAGGGCAATTACCTAAATTTGAAGAAGATGCTTTTAAAATCCGTGAAGAGGATTATTTCTTAATTCCAACTGCGGAGGTTCCTGTAACTAATTATCACCGTGATGAAATTGTTAAAGCTGAGCAATTACCGATTGCTTATACAGCATACAGTGCCAATTTCCGTTCTGAGGCAGGCTCTGCAGGACGTGATACGAGAGGATTAATTCGTCAGCATCAATTTAATAAAGTAGAGCTAGTCCGTTTTGTAAAGCCGGAAGATTCTTATGAGCAACTTGAATTATTGACTTCTCATGCCGAGAAGGTTTTACAGCTTTTAGGGTTACCATATCGTGTTTTAAGCATGTGCAGTGCGGATTTAGGTTTTACTGCAGCAAAGAAATATGACTTAGAAGTGTGGCTACCGAGTTATGGGGAGTATAAGGAGATTTCTTCATGCAGTAACTTTGAAGATTTCCAAGCTAGAAGAGCGAATATTAAATTTAGACGCGAGGCAAAAGGGAAGCCGGAGTTTGTTCATACGTTGAATGGTTCTGGATTAGCGGTTGGTCGGACTGTTGCAGCAATTCTTGAAAATTATCAGCAAGCAGACGGTACCGTTTTAATTCCAGAAGTGTTAAGACCTTATATGGGTAATAAAGAATATATAACAAATAAATAATAATGATGGATCTGCCTGATTGGGGGCAGGTCTTTTATTATTTTTTGGGAAATAAAAGCAGTTCTTTATATGAAAGTTAGTGCTAATGCTCATGTATGTTGACCTTTCGGTCTTTGTTTTTGGTCCGTTTTTGAAAATCGAAATCGCCTTATCAGATGAATGAATTCTTCTGAATGGCGGTTTCGATTTTCAAAACTTCACGCGAGCGTGAAGTAGCCAAGCGATCTTGGCTAACGGTCCAAAAACACTTGGATATTAGAAGCTATCCTGATGGGTTACTACTCTCTCTTTTTTTGTTGTTTGTGGCTGTTTGTGCGGTGCGCTGAATTTTTTTGGAAAGCCCTTACGGGCAACTTCCAAAAAGTGGCGGGGCTACGGCATAATATGAGAATCCTCAAAACCGTTTATGAATGGAAAGCCACCAGTTAATGAGCGAAACCATACTTTCATATTTGCTGGTGGCGATGTGAATCTGTTTCATTATGAAAGTTGGTGATTGCCTTTAGCATTTCGGCTCTTCATTCACTTTGGTCTTGTTTTTTTATATTTGTTGTAAGAATGATTTTAAATTTGAGAATGAGCGGTACTCAGCGGACGAAAATATGCGGAGACTCCGTTGGGACGTAATGGCAGAGCTGAAATCCGCTGGCTACGCCAATTAGCTCCGCGCCACGTGATTGTTGCGGAGCATGATTTTTGGTAGCGGTAAGTATAGAGCCTCATATGAGTATCAACAAACATGAAGTGACGTTTACCTGTGATTGGTGGTTCTTCTTTCACTTTTGTTATCTTCTTTTTATTTTAATAAATGTTGTGAGAATGTTTTCATAAATTGAGATTCAGCAGTAGCCAGCGGACGAAAATATGCGGAGACTCCGTTGGGACGTAATGGCAGAGCTGAAATCCGCTAGCTGTGCCAGTTAGCTCAGCGCCACCCCGCAGGACGCGGAGCATAATTTTCGGTAGCGGCGAGCAACGCACCATGTTCGCACTAACTTCCATACAAAATAAATGAAAAGCCAACAACAATCAAAGAACAAAATTGTAGCTTCATTTTGTATGAAACATGTACTGCTGGAACTTTTGGACTTGCAGGGCTAATATTGGAGCAGTTCTAGTTTGTTACGAATTTAATAGGGTTAATGATCATAAATAAGAAAAAAGAAATGGTACTAACAAAACCAAGATAATACCAATTGTAAAAATAAAAATTAATTTAAGCATGCTTTTCTTCACTTCTTTTTCCAAAATAGCACCCCCTAATAAGAATAAAAAGATCTAACAATTCAAATAAAACGTAACACATATTCTGAATTTTATAAATATAAATGCAGGATTTAAAATAAATAGAGTCTCCACTCCTTGGAGAAAGCCTCTCTAAGTAGAAGTTCTCATTTTTATTCCTTGGATATAAATGACGGATATTTAAGAAAACCAATGAAGCATAGAAGCCTTTTGTAGATGGCTCTGGCTTTATAAGATGATTTTCAGCTGCATGATATTTGGCGGCTACTTATTCATTTTGGTTTTATTTTTTTCATCTTAATGAATGTTGTAAGAGTTTTTATGAGCAGTACCCGCAGGACGCAGGCATAATTTCCGGTAGCGGCGAGTAACTCCGCATTCCAGCATCAACAACTTCCATACAAAACACTCATGGCGAGCAAATTCACTTTGCACCAACAAAGATGAAAGTAGGGGGTTTGCTTTTATCTTACTGGCTTTTGTTACTTTTCATTCATTTATTTTTGTATGAGAAGTGTACAAAACAAGAAGCCTGCACCAACCCGAGCGGAGGGAATGGGGGCCGACTCCTGCAGGAGGAGAGGGCAGGCTGAGATCCAGCGGCGTAGCCGATTAGCTCAGCGCCCGCCTGCGGAAAGCGTGCCCCCATTCCCGTAGCGATCTTCGAAGGGATAAACTATCATCTTTAGTACACTTCCATACAAAAAGCCCCACTTTTCTCAAAGTAGGGCGGTTGTTTATACGTAATTAGGTTCTTTAGTACCTGCTTTAATTTCCTCCATGTAGTGACATGCGGCTTGATGTCCTTCTTTCATGAAGTCTGTTGTGCGTAATTCTGGTGTTTCTTCTTTACATTTATCTGTCGCGAAAGGACAGCGTGTATGGAAGCGGCAGCCCTTTGGTGGATCGATTGGGGAAGGAACATCACCTTTAAGAATGATTCGGTCCTTCTTTCCTTCAGGGTCGGTTGAAGGAATGGCGGATAATAACGCCTTTGTATAAGGATGTTGAGGGTTCGTAAATAAAGATTTTTTATCAGCGATCTCCACAATACGTCCTAAATACATAACAATAACACGATCAGAAATATGACGTACGACACCTAAATCATGAGAAATGAATAAGTACGTGAGTTTAAAGTCTTTTTGTAGCTTCTTTAAAAGATTAATGACTTGTGCTTGAATCGATACATCAAGTGCCGATACAGCTTCATCACAAATAATGAGCTTAGGATCGACCGTTAAGGCACGAGCGATTCCGACACGCTGACGTTGTCCACCACTGAATTCATGTGGGAAACGATCAATTTGATGTGAACCTAGACCAACCGTTTGCATAAGCTCACGAATACGTGCTTCTCTTTTTTCTTTTGGTAGAACATCTTGAATAATCATCGCTTCTTCTAAAATTTGACGAACCGTTTGGCGAGGGTTAATCGAAGCATAAGGATCTTGGAAAATGATTTGTAAATCTTTTCTCTTCTTACGCATATTACGTTTACTAATAGTAAGTAAATCCTCACCATCAAATTCAATTTTACCAGCTGTAGGTTCGTCTAGGCGAAGGATGGCCCTACCTGTCGTTGATTTACCACAACCAGATTCACCAACAATCGATACGGTTTCACCTTCATAAATGGTAAAAGATACATCATCGACGGCTTTAACGTGATTAACTGTTCGGCCTAAAAGACCGCCTTTAATCGGGAAATATTGTTTTAAATTCTCAACTTTGAGCAGTTCTTTTTTCATGAACGTTCACCTCCGGGTTGCCATCCCACTTATCTGAATAGATCCAACAGCGAATTTGATTGCCATTTTCATCTTCTTCTAAGTCAGGAAGCTCTTTACATATATCACTTGCAAATGCACAACGCGGAGCGAAGCGGCATCCTGTCGGCATTTCAGCTGGACTTGGGACAGAGCCAGGGATAATTTCTAAATCGCCTTCCACATCCTCATCGTGTTTAGGAAGAGAATTCAATAAACCAACTGTATATGGGTGACGTGGGTTGTTAAATAGATCTTTGACAGATGCATACTCGACGACTTTACCACAATACATAACAGCTACATAATCACAGGTTTCGGCTACAACACCTAAGTCATGTGTAATCATGATGATCGACATACCTAAACGTTCTTGTAAGTCCTTCATTAATTCAAGAATCTGTGCTTGAATGGTTACATCAAGGGCAGTCGTTGGTTCATCAGCAATTAGTAGCTGCGGATTACAGGCTAAAGCCATAGCAATCATGACACGTTGACGCATACCACCAGATAATTCAAATGGATATTGATCGACACGTTTCTCTGGTGATGGGATACCTACGAGCTTAAGCATGTCAATCGAGCGTTTTTTGGCTTCTTTTTTGTTTAATTTTTCATGGATTTGAAAAGACTCACCGATTTGTTGACCTACTGTGTAAACAGGATTTAGAGATGTCATCGGTTCCTGGAAAATCATTGAAATTTCATTTCCACGAATTTTTCTCATTTGTGCTTCGGATTTATCTAAAAGATTTTCTCCATTAAAGATAATCTCGCCGCCCTTAACTTTCCCTGGGTTTTGTAATAAGCGTAGAATCGATAGAGAAGTAATACTTTTTCCTGAACCGGATTCCCCTACAATGCCTAGGGTTTTACCTTTAGGTACTTTAAAGGATACGCCATCTACTGCTTTTACTTCTAAATCACTCATATAAAAAGATGTTTGTAATTGGCGAACATCTAAAATCGTTTCATTTTTACTCATTATTTCACTCCCTTTCCTAAAAAGGCCTAATCTAAATCAATACGTTTATTTAGAACTCTATAAAGAACATCGACTACTAGATTAACTAATACAAATAGTAGTGATACGACTAATACCGTTCCTTGAACAATTGGGAAGTCACGAGCTAGGATCGCATCAATCATTAAACGTCCCATTCCGTTAATGGCGAAAATTTGCTCTGTGATAACTGTTCCTCCAAGGAGGGATCCAAAGGATAAACCAACAACAGTAACAACAGGAATCATCGCATTTTTTAAAGCGTGTCTATAAACAACAACTTGTTCTTTAACTCCTTTGGCACGAGCAGTTCTAATATAATCTTGGCCAATAACTTCTAGCATACTTGAGCGTGTCATCCGGGCGATAATGGCTGCACCAGATGTACCGAGTGTAATTACTGGCAGAACCATTGATTGGAAGTCACCCCAACCAGAAGGAGAAAACCACATAAAGTCTACAGCTAAATATTTGATTAACATTAATCCGAGCCAGAAGTTAGGCATGGATAGTCCAAATAAAGCAATTAACATAATACCAGAATCAACAAATGTATTATGTCTTGTCGCAGAAATAACTCCTGCAATAAGTCCTAAAAATACACTTAATATCGTACTATATATGGCTAATTCAACCGTTGTCCAAAAACGTAAGGAAATTTCATCTGTTACAGAACGTCCACTTCGAAGGGAGTCTCCTAAGTCACCTTGAACAGCACCACTAATGAAGTTCCAGTATTGAACAACAATTGGATCATTTAAGCCTAAGCGTTCTCTCATTTGTTCAATTTGTTCAGTTGTAGCACTTTCTCCAGCAATAATTTGTGCGGGATCACCTGGGATTAAAAACATTAAACTAAATACAACGATAGATACACCGATCAGTACTGGTATCGTTTGAATAAGTCGGCGAATAATAAATTTAAACAAAGTAGGTCCTCCTTTCTAGGCTTTCATTTTTGGATCAAGGGCATCTCTTAATCCATCACCGAAAATATTAAAGGCTAGTACAACAATAACAATCATCATACCAGGGAAAAAAGCAACATGACCTGCTTGATATAAATAAGCTCGTCCATCACTTAACATCGCTCCCCACTCTGGTGATGGTGGTTGTGCACCAAGTCCGATAAAGGATAAACCACTTGCAGATAAAATCGCTGTGGCAATACTTAGAGTTGTTTGAACAATAAGAGGCGATGTAACATTCGGTAAAATATGTTTAAAGATAATTCTTGAATCACTTGCACCTAATGCTTTTACCGCATCAATATATTCTAATTTACGAACAGAT
Source organism: Alkalihalobacillus pseudalcaliphilus (assembly GCF_028610675.1). NCBI lineage: Bacteria > Bacillati > Bacillota > Bacilli > Caryophanales > Bacillaceae > Alkalihalobacillus > Alkalihalobacillus pseudalcaliphilus. The sequence goes on along the minus strand of NZ_JAQQWS010000024.1, from coordinate 7,700 downwards.
AACGTTGAACCCCGGGCAATTCTTGCAAAGACAGGTACCGAGAAAATCGCAACGGCAATGATTACATTTTCAATAGAAGGTCCGAGTACTGAGACGATTGCTAAAGCTAGTAAAATACCAGGGAACGCCAGTAGTACATCCATGATTCTCATAATGAAGTTATCAAGTCTGCCACCATAGTATCCGGAAACAATACCAATGGTAGTACCGATAATGGCACTGGCAAATACGGAGGCGAAACCAATCATTAATGTAATACCCATACCGTGAATAATTCGACTAAAGATATCACGTCCGTGATGATCGGTGCCAAACCAATGGTCAGCAGATGGTGGTGCTAGTTTTACTTGGTAATTCGTTTGACCAGGATCATAAGGGGTAAAGTAAGGTCCGATGATTGCGACAATTATGAACAAAAGAACTAAAATTCCACCAAACATGGCAGCTCTGTTTTTCCGAAGCTTCTTATAGAATATCTTCCAGCTCTCTATTCTAGGATTAATAGAAGGTGGATTCGAGGTAGAAGGGTTATTCACTTCTTGACTCATATGTTATTCATCCTTTCTTATTAAAAATTGAAACTTTTTCAACAATATCTTTTTGCGTATATACCGAATGATTATAGCATGATAAATAATATTAAAAAAATAAAAAAATCTTGGGAAAATATCTATTCATTTGAATAATCAAATTATAAATATATCGATATATCCTTAATTTAACAGTATTTACAATTAGTTTTTATTGATTATTCAATTAATTATTTTATTCATAAAAACTTGTAAAAAGGTCATTAATAAGTTATATTGATATTGTAATTTTAAAGAAAATTGCAAAAGAACATTGGAGGGAAAGTAGAAGTGAAAATGTCAAAAAATTCTATTATATTCTTTATACTTATTTCATTTCTTAGTATTGCTTTAGTAGCTTGTGGATCAGGAAACAATGATTCTGATTCTAGTACTGGAACAGGTGCTGAGGGAGGAATACTTATTATTGATGAAATGTCTGATGCTGTATCGATGGACCCACACGGTTCTAACGACGCGACTTCAGCGAATGTATACTATAATATCTATGAAACATTAGTTGTTCAGGATATGGAGATGAATCTTCAACCAGGATTAGCAACTGAGTGGTTTCAAGATGAAGAAGATCCAACTCGTTGGGAGTTCTCTTTACGTGAAGGTGTTAAATTCCACGATGGCTCAGACTTTAATGCGGATGTTGTAAAAGCGAATTTAGATCGTGTTTTAGATTCTGATATTGGGTCACCTCGTGCTTTCTTGTATAATATGATTACTGAAATCAATATTCTTGATGAATATACCGTTGAATTTATTACGGAATATCCTTATGCACCACTAGCAGCAAACTTAGCACATAATGGTGGTAGCATGATGTCAGCAGAGTTAATCCAAGCTGATTATGATGCTGTTGAAAATAATGGAAGAGATTATGGTGCAGTGATTAACGAAGGCCCAATCGGTACAGGTTATTTTAAGTTTGAAAACTGGACACCTGGTGAGGAACTTAATTTAACTCGTAATGAAGATTACTGGGGTGAAAAAGCGAAATTAGACGGTGTCAAATTCCGTGTTATTTCAGAGGCTGCCACTCGTGTAGCGAATTTACGTACAGGAAGCTCACATATTTCGCATCCAATTAGCCCGTCTAATATTGGAGAAGTGGAAGCAACTCCGGAATTAGAACTTATTCGTACACCATCCGTATCATTATCTTATTTTGGGTTTAATATGGATAAAGAGCCATTTGATGATGTGAGAGTCCGTCAAGCGATCTCGATGGCTATTAATAAAGATGATATTATTTATGGTATTTATGAAGGTGCGGGGATCCCTGCGATTAGTCCGGTTCCACCTTCTGTCTTTGGTTATAGTGATAACGTAGAAGGTCTTGAGTATAACGTGGACCGTGCTAAGGAATTATTAGCAGAAGCTGGTTACGAAAATGGTTTCTCGACTACAATTTGGACAAATGATAGCCCTGAGCGTTACGATGCGGCTATTAATGTACAAGCACAATTAAAAGAAATTGGTATTGACGTTGAAATTGTTCAACGTGAGTGGGGCGCTTATTTATCTCAAACAACAAACGGCGAGCATGATATGTTTGTATTAGGTTGGTCAACCGTTACAGGTGATGCGGATTATAGCATGTATGCTTTATTCCATTCAAGTCAACACGGGGCACCTGGTAACCGTACATTCATTGCTAACGATGAATTAGATGAATTATTAGAACAAGCGCGTCGTAGCTCCGATGAGCAAGAGCGTATCGAATTATATGAGCGTGCGCAGGAAATTCTTGTAGAAGAAGCACCGATGATTTATGTACATCACCAAGAGTATTTATTATCTCATCGTAGTGAAGTACAAGGGTTGCTGCAAACACCAACAGATATTTTATTATTAAATGAAGTAACGATTAACTAGTTTGAAAAAGTGGCTTCAGAGGGATATACCTCTGGAGCTTTTATTTGGATTTAGTCCCTTAATAAAAAAATACTAGAAAAATCTTGCATTACTTTTTCAATCATGATACTATATTCCTTGTCAACAAATTACGGAGGAATACCCAAGTCCGGCTGAAGGGATCGGTCTTGAAAACCGACAGGCGGGTTAAACCGCGCGGGGGTTCGAATCCCTCTTCCTCCGCCATAATATGACATTCAACACTGCCTAGTAGGTGGTGTTTTTTTATTGGTTTTTGTACAATGAAGGTATAATAGAATGAAAAGTAAGGTGTTAGTTATGGGTGATGATGTAAAATGGATGAAATTAGCATTAGAAGAGGCGGCGAAAGCAGAGCAATTAGGAGAGGTACCAATTGGAGCTGTGATTGTCAAAAATAACGAGCTTATTTCGACTGGTTATAATCGTCGTGAAGTCGATGCGCAGGCAACCGCACATGCTGAATTGATAGCTATTGAAGAGGCTTGTAAGCAATTGAGCGCATGGCGCTTAACCGGCTGCACGTTGTATGTGACGTTAGAGCCTTGCCCAATGTGTGCGGGTGCTATAATTCAAGCTCGATTGGATAAAGTTGTTTACGGTGCTGCTGATCAAAAGGCAGGCTGTGCCGGTAGTTTAATGAATTTGTTACAGGATCAACGTTTTAACCATCAAACAGACGTCGTAGCTGGTTGTTTGCAGGAGGAGTGTGGAAGTCGCTTATCCCATTTCTTTCAGGAATTAAGGAAAAAGAAAAAAGCGTTAAAGGGATTAAGCAAAAATGAGTAAGGTAGGCATCTATTAATATAGAAGAAACTCGTACCCCTTGCATTTTTTTATAAAAACCACTATACTAAATTATGCGTCGCTTTAAGACGCTATGAATATGTTATTCAATTTGCCGTGCTAGACGGGGAGGTAGCGGTGCCCTGTACTCGCAATCCGCTATAGCGAGGTTGAATTCCTTTTTGAGGTTTTACCATCGTTTGGTCTGACCTAAGCAAGTGGTGTTGACGTTTGGGTTCTGCGCAACGGAAACTCATGAACCCTGTCAGGTCCGGAAGGAAGCAGCAGTAAGTGAATCCTTCCGTGTGCCGCAGAGTCGCCTGGGCTGAGCTAACTACTTAGGTAACGCTTAGGGTGGTACTATCGAGAAAAGGTGCACGGTATCAAATTTTATATAAGAGAAAAGAACGCAGTGATAAGCTGTGTTCTTTTTTCGCATAAAGAAACGAATTGAATAGAAGGGCTGAGAGGGTCAATCGTTTACGCCACTTATGAAGTCCAGCTCATTGACAGAAGTCTTTTATTTGTTTTTGAATTGTGGTGCTTTCAAGGATATAATAATAGTAGAGAAATGAGTGTGGGAAGGAGGGGAATGTATGAGCTATCAAGCTTTATATCGAGTCTGGCGACCGCAGCTATTGAAGGATGTTGTTGGACAGACCCATATCACGAAAACATTACAAAACGCCCTTGTACATAATCGGTTTGCTCATGCCTATTTATTTTCAGGGCCAAGAGGAACTGGGAAAACAAGTGCAGCAAAAATTATATCTAAAGCAATTAATTGTGAGCAAGCACCGGTGGCAGAGCCGTGTAATGAATGTCGTGCCTGTAAAGGAATTACGGATGGTTCAATTGTTGATGTAATTGAGATTGATGCGGCATCCAATAATGGGGTCGATGAGATTCGCGATATTCGTGATAAAGTAAAATTCGCACCTAATGAAGTGCGTTATAAAGTGTATATAATTGATGAGGTTCATATGCTTTCTACGGGAGCCTTTAATGCTTTATTGAAAACACTGGAAGAACCTCCTGCGCATGTAATTTTTATTTTAGCGACAACGGAACCTCATAAAATCCCGTTGACGATTTTATCAAGATGTCAACGCTTTGATTTTAAGAGGATCACGCATGAAGCGATCGTTGGTCGTATGGAAGAAATTTTAGACCATGATCATGTTGAGGCTGAACAGGATGCTTTAATGTTAATTGCTAGAGCGGCTGATGGTGGGATGAGAGATGCATTAAGTTTGTTAGACCAGGCGATTTCTTTTGCAGAAGAGAAACTTGAGGTCGATGATGTTTTACTAATAACGGGTGCTGTATCTGAAAGAGTTTTAGCTGATCTAGTTGCAGCTATTAAAGAAAAAGAAACGGCGCAGGCATTAAATCTTCTGCAACAACTTCTGCAGGATGGAAAAGATCCGCATAGGCTAATGGAGGATCTGATCTACTTTTTCCGTGATCTATTATTATTTAAAACAGCTCCAAAGGTTGAGCATTTATTAGAAAGAGCGAAGGTTGATGACCGTTTCAAGCAGATGGTCGAACAGTTATCCCTAAACTACTTGTATGAAGCGATAGAAGTTTTGAATTCAAGTCAACAAGAAATGAAATGGTCTATTCATTCAAAAGTATTTCTAGAAATGTCGCTCATTAAGTTGATTAACTTGAATGAAGCAGCTGCTCGTGTTCAACTAGAGACTTCAGCTGAATCACAGTCTTCTCCATTAAATGCAAAGGTTAAAGAGCTTGAACAAGCTTTGAAAAAATTACAAAGTGGAGTGGTAACACCAGTAGCAGAGGCTGCGCCAAACAAGCAAAGGAAGGTTCGTAAGCCACCACCTCAAACACGTGCGTCTATATCAAAGGCAACGGAATTGTTGAAGTCAGCGAATAAGAATAGTCTACAAACAATTGTTGGTAAATGGGGCACAGTGATGGAGCGTGTCAAAGCACAGAACATGCCAGCGGGTGCTTGGTTAAGTGATGGTCAGCCTGTTGCTGCATCAGAATCGATGTTGTTGTTAGCATTCCAAAATGAGATGCACCGTGATATGATGGATACGAAGTTCCGTGATTTTTTAGAAGGTGTACTGAGTGAGCAGTTTGGTACTTCATATAGTTATGTCACATTATTAAGCAATCAATGGGAAAAAGTGAAGCAGGATTATTTAAAGGGACAGAAAACTTCTGATGAAGGGGTTGCTCAGTCAGATCCACTCGTTGATGAAGCGTTAAAAATGTTTGGCGATGAAATCGTTGAGGTAATTGATTAAATAAAAGGAGATGAACACGATGAAAAACATGGGTAATATGATGAAACAAATGCAGAAAATGCAAAAGCAAATGATGAAGGCACAGGAAGAGTTAAAAGAAAAGACAGTTGAAGCTACAGCAGGTGGCGGTATGGTGACGGTCATCGCAAGTGGTGATAAAAGAATTATTGATGTAAAAATTAACGAAGATGTTGTAGACCCTGACGATGTTGATATGTTACAAGATTTAATTTTAGCGGCTACTAATGAAGCGTTAAAGCAAGTGGATGAGTTAGTAGAGCAAGATATGGGTAAATTCACTAAAGGGATGAATATTCCTGGAATGTTCTAGGAGGATAAACATTGCAATATCCTGAACCGATAGCGAAATTAATAGAAGGTTTTATGAAGTTGCCAGGTATTGGACCGAAAACAGCAAGTCGTTTAGCTTTTTTTGTGTTAGATATGAAGGAAGATGATGTCTTAGATTTTGCGAAAGCTCTTGTGAATGCGAAAAGACAATTAACTTATTGTAGTGAATGTCACCATATTACAGATATTGACCCGTGCAGAATTTGTGAAGATAAGGCAAGGGATCGTTCAGTTATTTGTGTGGTACAAGAATCTAAGGATGTTATTGCTATGGAAAAAATGAAAGACTATCACGGCTTATACCATGTCCTGCACGGAGCCATTTCACCAATGGATGGAATTGGTCCAGAAGATATTAAAGTACCTGAGTTATTAAAAAGATTACAGAATGATGAGATTCAAGAGATTATCATTGCTACCAATCCAACGATTGAAGGAGAGGCGACGGCTATGTATATTTCGAGATTAGTGAAACCAACTGGTATTAAAGTTACACGTATTGCACATGGGTTACCAGTAGGTGGCGATTTGGAATATGCAGATGAAGTGACGCTATCTAAGGCGATGGAAGGTAGAAGAGAGCTGTAAGGTGGTCGATAAGTGATGTTGTTTCGAAAAAAAGGGAAACTTCGTCAAGGTGAGGATGAACGTCTACTACAGACGATTGACCGTATGAAGCAAAAATATGATAATCATCGTCATTATTTAGAACATAGCTTTGATCCTTCAGAGGATGCGGTTAAACAGATGAGGTTGGTTGAGTCACTGTATTCATTTTTACTTCGAGAAGCTCGTATACGAAATGTGAGGAAGAACAGACTTTAATGTTTGTTCTTTTTTTCTTATTTCTATCATATGTTAGTAAAAAGTAGACGAGCTTAATGTTGAGGTGAGATTATGAGTCCGGGGTGGATTATTGGAATTATTTTAGGTTTGGTTTTATTGTTGCTTTTGGTAGGGGCACCTGTTAAACCATTACGGTTTATTGGGCAATTATCGGTTCGTTTTATTGTCGGAGCATTATTATTGTTTCTTATTAATGTGGTAGGTTCTTCTTTTAATTTTCACATCCCGATAAATGGTGTGACGGCGTCTGTTTCTGGAATATTAGGTGTCCCAGGTGTTGTGATGTTGGTACTTGTGAAGCAATTTATTTTGTAGATCTACTTGTTTTTCCTAGACCCCAGTTATATACTGGGTTTTTTGGTATGAAAGCTCTATGTGTTGTGCTCATTTCAAGATAGTTTGACATTTCGGTTTTCAAAACTTTAAGCAAATGCGTGAAGTAGCCAAGCGAACTTAGCTAAAGGTCCAAAAACACTTGGATGTTGGATACTAACCCTGATGAGTAATTACTCTCTTTTTTTTGTTGGTGGCTGGTTGTGTGGTGCACTGAATCTTTTTGGGCAAAAAGGTAGACTTACTTCGTGTTTTGGGGAGAGGATTATGTGAGTTTTTTATAGCAGCTTTTAAATACTAACTTGCATTCATGTGCTCAACTTATATAGATATGTAGAAGAATAATAAAGCGAGTGAAAGAAGAAGTCGACCATAAAATTAACTCGAAGAAGCATTTGTCTCGTCTTTTTAAATTAATTTCAACTTTTTTATAAAAAAGTATTGCATTAAAATGTTTTATTATGATATATTATTAAACGTCGCTAAGACATCAGCCTTTGAAGCCTTCTTAATTAAGAAGCTAACGGTTAAAAACTTTTTAAAAAAAGTGGTTGACTCAGAATGCTGAAAATGATATATTAGATAAGTCGCCAATGAGCGATAAAAAGTTCTTTGAAAACTGAACAAA
>NZ_JAQQWS010000023.1:0-29353 GCF_028610675.1 Alkalihalobacillus pseudalcaliphilus | reverse complement strand
AAATGTGACTAACAATTGACGAGATACCTTGTATCTCTTTAATTCGCTTGGCTTTTGTTCAGTTTTCAAAGAACTTGTTTATCGCTTTTAACAGCGACTTGATTATCTTATCACTTCAATATTTTAAAGTCAACAACTTTTTAAATTTAATTTTTGAAGTTGTTTTCCGTATTTAGCGACAAGAAATAATATACCACCATTCAACAAGCTAATCAATACTTTTTTATAAAAAAACGAAAGAATTTTATATATCAATATAATAAATTGAAAAAATACCTTTAAAGATGTAGGATAACCACCTCTAAAACACTTTATTAATATAACGGTTCTTCTTAAAAAGTAAGAGTGCTTGTAAAACTTGTACTAATTATCATAACGCTTTTCACTTAATATAGCTAGCGAAATTGGTACCAATTTTTCTTTTTTATAAATACCCTATATTTATTTCGTTACCACGTAGAACATTTTAATAAACATATAAAAAGACTACCGCTCCATTAGCGATAGCCCCTGAAATCTTATTCACTTACATGATGTTTACGCATTTGCGGGAATAACAATACATCTCGAATGGACGGTGCGTTAGTTAATAACATGACCAATCGGTCGATACCAATTCCTAATCCACCAGTTGGCGGCATCCCATACTCAAGTGCCTCCACAAAATCCTCGTCCATCATATGAGCCTCATCATCCCCTTGCTCACGCTCTACTAACTGTTGCTCGAAGCGTTGTCTCTGATCGATTGGGTCGTTTAACTCAGAAAATGCATTTGCATGCTCACGTCCAACGATAAATAACTCAAAACGATCTGTGAAACGAGGATCCTCAGGGTTCTTTTTAGCCAAAGGAGAGATCGCAACAGGGTGTCCGTAGATAAACGTCGGCTCTATAAGTTTCTCTTCAACAAAGTACTCAAAGAATTCATTCACTACATGACCATAAGTCATCGTATCCTTGACAGGTACACCGTGCTCTTTCGCTAGGGCTCTAGCTTGCTCATCCGTCATTTCCTTCCAGAAATCCACACCAGAAGCTTCTTTAACAGCATCAACCATATGCAATCTCTTCCATTCTGGCTTTAAATCAAGCTTGTACTCCCCATAAGTAATAGAAGTAGTTCCTAAAACCTCTTCAGCGATATGGGCAATTAGGTTTTCCGTTAGACTCATAATATCATTATAGTCTGCGTATGCCTCATACAATTCAATCATTGTAAATTCAGGGTTATGACGTGTAGACACGCCTTCATTTCTGAAGACTCGCCCGATCTCATATACCTTTTCCATTCCACCAACAATCAAACGCTTAAGATGCAACTCAATGGCAATACGCATAAACAACTGCATATCTAACGCATTATGGTGTGTAATAAACGGCCTGGCAGAAGCTCCACCTGCAATGGAGTGCATAGTTGGTGTTTCTACTTCTAAGAAACCTTGACCATCTAAGTAACGGCGCATGGATTGAAGGATTTTACTTCTTAATATGAATGTTTCACGAACGTCAGGATTCACAATTAAATCCACATAACGTTGACGGTAACGCTGTTCTACATCTTTCAAACCATGAAACTTATCAGGTAGTGGACGTAAAGACTTTGAAAGCAATTCAAAGTTTGTTGCTTTAATCGATAGTTCTCCTACCTTTGTTTTAAAAGCTACACCCTTTATTCCAACAATATCGCCAATATCAATTGTATTAAAAATAGCATATTGTTCTTCACCCACAGAGTCCATACGAACATAAATTTGTACTTGTCCTGTTAAATCTTGAATATGAGCAAAGCCAGCCTTACCTTTACCGCGCTTTGTCATCACACGTCCAGCAAAAACTACTGAATGACTTTCCTCCTCTAATTGTTCCTTCGATTTTTCACCAAATTGCTCTGTTAACTCTGTTGCGGAATGGGTACGCTCAAATTTACCACCAAAAGCATTAATACCTTGCTGCTCAAGCTGTCTTAACTTGTCCCTACGCACTTGCAACTGATCGTTTAATTCAAGTTCTTGACTCACACTATTCATCTCCTCTTAAAAACTAACCATGAATACTCTATTAAAAATCACTATGGCTTAAAATTAAAAAAGTTATACCTATTTATAATCCTATAACAAAAATAAACGGAATGCTATGTAGAAAGACTGCTAGTTCATGACCAGCAGTCTAATGTCTCAAACGGATTATAGAAAAATCTATAGAAAAAGTCAAACAGCGTTCATTTCTTACCACTTTCAATCCCGTTTGTTTCTTGAACAAAAGCATTAAAAGCTCTCAAGATTTGATGAGAAGTTTTCAATTGAGCAATGAGCCACCAAACCTTTCGCCACCTCTCTCAATAACCAACGATATCTTCCTCCACCCGCAAATGAATCCAGGCTCCACCTCTCAAACCGATCGAACATCTGAAGTCACACTCATATACGCATCTTTCTCCCATGCTAGGTTTAGGCACAAATTCACTTTTTCTATATATTGAAATGCCTCATAAATGCTATGACCGTTTTTCTAGTGGCAAAAGAGCAAATCGAACACCTTCAACCGTTTCGATATCAACCATTTTTTAATAAAAATTAAAGTACCTATTAAGATTCCTTCATTATTTCTTCTTTTGTTATATTTAATAATTCTACAACTTGATTTACGATATAGTCATCGGGCATCCGGTTACCTCTTTCTATTTCACCAAGAACAGAAACAGATATGCCTAATTCTTTCGCAAAACTCTTTTGGGTATACCCTTTTAACTTTCTATAAGCCCTTATCTTTCTTCCTATTAATTCGGGATCCAAAGCTTAACATCCTCTCTATCTGGTAATGATTGAGCAATCTCTTTTACTGTTTGATGCACATTCAATAATAAACGCTCTGGCACTAATTCAGACAAAGGCACCATCACAAAGGCACGCTCATGCATCCTAGGATGAGGAATAATGAGGCCTTCCTTCTTCATTTCCTCTTCAGCGTAAAGAAGAATGTCAAGATCCAATGTCCTTGGTCCAAAACGTACTTCACGTGTACGGCCGCATTCTAACTCTATGGACTGAGTCACTGCCAATAATGGCACGGGGCTTAATGCGGTCTTGACTTCTATCACCATATTCAGAAAAGCAGCCTGCTCAACATAACCAACAGGCACCGTCTCATATATATTCGATTCACGGCAAACTTCAATATGTGGATGTTCTTTAAGTAGTTGAATAGCTTTTCTCAAGTACTCTTCACGAATCCCCATATTTGAGCCTAATGCAATAAAAGCTTGATTACCCAATTTATTCACCAACTTATCTTCCCCTCTTTATTTCGACAGCGACAGAGCGATAATGTCCAGCAATCGGTGGATCTGGCTTAATTACTTTTATTGTACAAGAAAAGAGGAGAGGAAACTTATCCAACAGGACTGCTGCTACCTTCTCTGCTACCGCCTCTACAAGTTGAAAAGGTTCGCCCTCAACAATTTCTTTTACACATTGATAAACTTCCCCGTAATCAATGGATCTCGTTAAGTCATCATTTTGCCCTGCCTCATGTAAATCAAGTTCTAAAACTAAATCAACCTGAAACCTTTGTCCGAGCACCTGCTCTTCTTTAAAGACACCATGGTAACCATAGAAAGACAACTCATTTAAATAAATTTTATCCAATTCTAGCACCACCTTTTCCTATCATCGCATCCATCATCTTCGTCATTCTTGTCATCTCTTTAACATCATGAACACGAACAATTTGGCAACCTTGGGCAACTCCATAACAAACCGTTGCTCCTGTCCCCTCTACCCTTTCATCTACAGGTAGATTTAATGTCTTAGCAATCAGCGATTTTCTTGATGTCCCCAACAATACAGGATATCCCAATTCAACAAAATCATTGAGGTGTCGCATCGTTTTTAAGTTCTCTTCATAAGTCTTAGCAAAACCAATACCCGGGTCAAGAATAATATGTTTTCTCGGTACACCTGCTTGTAAGCAAATATCTATACTTTCTTGTATGTCTGAAACCATATCTGTAATTAAATCTTCATACGGAACTTTCTCACGATTATGCATTAGAATAATAGGAACCTGATATTCAGCAGCTACCTGAGCCATCCGCTTATCTTTTTTTGCCCCCCATATATCATTAATAATCGAAGCACCTGCCTTTAAAGCAGCCTCAGCGACATCCGCTTTATACGTGTCAATTGAAATCGGTACATTCAGTTCCTCAGCTATCGCTTCAATGACTGGTACTACTCGATTCATTTCTTCTTCAATCTCCACATACTCATAACCAGGTCTAGTCGACTCACCACCAATATCAAGAATATCAGCCCCTTCAGCTACGAGCTCTCGAGCCCGGTTCACAGCTTGTTCGACCTGATTATATTGTCCACCATCTGAAAAAGAGTCCGGTGTGATGTTCAAAATCCCCATTACATATGTGCGATCTTCTACTAATAATTGTGCGTTTCTATTTGTGCTCGCTTCCACGCTCCACACTCCTTACCACTAAAATTCCGTTCGACTTGAGTAGCGTTTTCTTTTAGATTGTTCATATAATAGTGCCAGTTGATTAAAGACTGGCCTTTCGGTGTAGCCATATTCAAAACATAGAGGGACTAACTCTTGAATCGAGTTTGTCATAAAGATCTCATCCGCTCGCTGAAGTGCGTCCAGCGAATATAAACCTTCTTCTACCTCCCTATTATCTTTTTTTAATAATGTTATCACAAATTGTCTTGTAATCCCGTTTAATATGCCTGCTTCAATCGAAGGCGTGAAGACTTTTCCGTTCTTCACCCAAAAAATGTTCGATACAAGACCTTCAGCTACATAACCATCTGCGGTTAAAAAAACACCTTCAACATCTGGGTCATGTACACCTAGACTCCTTTTCGCCAACAAATTATTCAGGTAATGATGCGATTTTAATCGTTCAAGTCCCTCAGGCGTATTTCGGCGTAAAGGGGAAATTTTTATGATTTTCGGCTTGTCTCTTTTCGGAGGCAACGGCTTCATAAAAACAGCCAGAGTAGGCTCTTCATAAACCCCTGAAAATAAACCGATTTCATTTGGTCCCGCCGAAACGTTCCACCGTACATACGCATCCTTTAAACCATTCACTTCTAAAAGCTGATGCAAAATAGCGACAGCTTTTTCTTTTTTCATCGCCCATTCTATTCCTACTTCCTTCAGACCAGCTTCTAAACGACGAAAATGGTCATCCAATAAAAATGGATGACCATCATATATAGCAAAGGTTTCAAATAATCCCACACCATAAAGATAGCCATGATCAAAAATAGATATGTTCGCTTCTTCTCCTGGAATTATTTGATCCTTTAGATAGATGTACATGAACGAGACTCCTTTTTAGGGTAAGCCTTTAAGAAGTTCCTTAGCAGCTGCTTACCTTCGCTAGTCATAATCGATTCAGGGTGAAACTGTACGCCTTCAATCGCCAACTCCTTATGACGGATTGCCATAATCTCCCCTTCTATCGTCTCGGCTGTTATCTCAAAACAATCTGGTAGCGTTTCTCTTTTAACAATGAGCGAATGATAACGAGTCGCAACAAAAGGACTAGGAATCCCTTTAAAAATCGTATCACCGTCATGGTTCACTTCAGAGGTTTTACCATGCATTAACCGCTCGGCACGAATCACATCACCACCAAAGATCTGAGCAATGGATTGATGACCTAAACAAACACCAAAAATCGGTATCTTTCCTGCGAAATATTTAATTGCTTCCATACTTATTCCCGCTTCATTTGGACTGCATGGTCCCGGAGAAATCATTAAATAATCAGGGGCTAATAACTCTATTTCTGCAAGTGTGATTTGGTCATTTCTCTTCACTATAAGTTCTTCCCCCATCTCACCTAAGTATTGTACAAGGTTGTAAGTAAAAGAATCATAGTTATCAATCATTAATATCATATTTCTTCCCCCTCAGCTCATCTCAACTTTTTTTCTTAACTCTTCTTCACTCAACTCTAATGCTCGCCATAACGCCTTGGCTTTCTTTAAAGACTCTTTATATTCAAAGTCCGGATTGGAGTCAATGACGACCCCTGCTCCAGCTTGGATATACGCTTGATTATTTTGGCAAACAATCGTTCTAATCGTAATATTTAACTCCATCTCTTGATTAAAACCAATCCATCCAATTGAGCCTGTATATAACCCTCTACGAACGGGTTCTAACTCCTCGATAATTTCCATTGTCCTAATTTTTGGGGCACCTGTAATGGTACCACCTGGAAAAGTAGCTCGAATTACATCATATACATTATAGTCTTCCTTTAGTTTAGCACGTACATTTGAAACAAGGTGCATAACATGAGAATATTTTTCAATCACAAGTAATTCGTTCACCTCAACCGATCCGTATTCAGCAACTCTCCCTAGGTCATTTCTCTCTAAATCAACTAGCATCACGTGTTCAGCACGCTCTTTTTCATTCGATAAAAGCTCGTCAGCCAGTCGCTGATCCTCAGCTTCATTATTACCCCTAGAGCGTGTGCCGGCAATCGGCCGTGTGCTTATTTCCTGCTGGTGCTTTTTCACTAATAATTCAGGAGAAGCACTCACAAATTGGAAATCTGGTGTATGAAAATAAGACATATACGGAGATGGATTAATCTCTCTAAGTGTATGGTATACGTGCAAAGGCTCTGCGACCATCTCCTGTTGATGTCTAACAGACAGGTTCACTTGAAAAACATCACCCGCTGAAATATAGTCTTTAATCGTATTCACAGCTTCAGCAAACTTTTCTTCTGTCATAGAAGGATGGACAGGCCTCGTCTCGCTGTGAAGCCCCCTTGAATGCCAATCTCTAAAGCCCTTATCCTGTCTTTGCCATTCCTGTTTGTAGAAAGACTTCTTCATTTCAAGTGCAGCCTCATCATGCTCTTCCCCAGTAAAGATCATCCACATTTTTTCCTCACTGTGCTCATAGACAAAAACGTCATGGAATAACATAAAATACAACTCAGGTAGCTTTAGATCATCTTCTGCCTCTGAAGGGATGTACTCAAACTCTCTGACGATATCATAGCTTAAATAGCCGATAGCTCCTCCTTGAAAAGGGGGTAGTCCCTCTTGATACGCCACTTGATAAGGATCCATCTCTACTTCCATTAAATCAAGAAGGGGTCCATGCTTTTTCACTTCGGAATCCCCTTCGATAATCGTTAACTCACGACCCTTCCCACATAAGATCTTAAAAGGGTTTAATCCAATAATACTATATGTACCACCACGACCACTTTCTAAAAGGACATGATGGGATTCATTTTCACTTAATTGTTTATACTTTTCAAACCAGTCCTTCTTATTTAGGTGAAAAGAAGCTGATATTGTTCTCCATTGTTTTTGTTTGCTCACCAATCCAACCCCCGACCTTACCTTTTGCTTTATTTTACCCGACATAAGCTAATAAGAAAAGTCGACTCCACGAAAAAAAGCTACCTTATTGGTTCAGAACCATAAGGTAGCTCTCGTTATATCGATTAATCTTCGAAATTGTATAAGGCAGTACTTAAATAACGCTCACCGTTTGATGGAATAATCGCGACAACCTTCTTGCCAGGCCCTAGCTTTTCAGCCAATTTCAATGCAGCTGCAATGGCTGCACCTGAAGAAATACCACCTAGTATCCCTTCCTCTTTTGCTGCACGGCGAGCATAATCAAATGCTTCCTCTGTTGAAATTTGTACAACCTCATCATAAATGTCTGTATCTAAAATTTTCGGAACAAAACCTGCCCCAATCCCTTGAATTTTATGTGGGCCAGGCTTCCCTCCAGATAAAACAGGAGAATCTTTAGGTTCTACTGCTACTACCTGCAATTCAGGGAAATGCTCTTTCAAGTAGCCTCCTGCACCCGTAATAGTTCCACCTGTTCCAATTCCAGAAACAAAACCATCAATTTGGCCATCTACTTGTTCAAGTAGCTCTTTACCCGTCGTCTCACGATGAATCGCTGGATTTGCTTCATTTTCAAATTGCTGTGGCATAAAATAGCCTTCTTCTTTCGCAAGCTCAGTCGCTTTACGGATCGCTCCACCCATTCCCTCTGGTCCTGGCGTTAAGACAAGTTCAGCTCCATATGCACGAAGCAAATTACGGCGCTCTAAACTCATTGTTTCAGGCATCACCAATTTAGCTTTTAACCCTTTCGCCGCGGCAACCATCGCTAAACCAATACCCGTATTACCACTCGTAGGCTCAACAATCGTGTCACCTTCTTTAAGGTCACCTTTTTCAATCGCCGTTTCAATCATTGCAAGCCCGATCCTATCTTTAACACTACTGCCCGGATTCATAAATTCAAGCTTTAAATAAACATCGGCATGTTTGTCTGACACAAGACGATTTAATTTTACTAATGGCGTTTGTCCGATTAGTTCTGTTACTGAATTAACAACTTTCATAAATGCGCCTCCTAATTCCAAGTAAATTTATTGGTTTTATTAACTTGATAATAGCAAATCTATTCTGATAAGTCAATTAATAAATCCAAATCATAAGCCCAATTTTTGTTAGCTTATAAATAAGCGAAAAGAGCTTCCCTTAATGATGGTTAGCCCTTTTGCTTTATATTTAAACATCACTTATTCGCTTCTTGATAAAGTTCTTCTAAATCCTCTGTGGAGAACTGATATTGGTCATTACAGAAATGACACGACGTTTCAGCTCCACCATCTTCTTTAATCATTGCTCTAATTTCCTCTTTACCTAAGCTTATAATCGCATTGGCAATTCGTTCACGCGAGCACGTACAAGCAAACTCAATCGGCATCGTTTCTAAAATTTTTACATTTTGTTCTCCTAGAAGCGAGTATAAAATCTCTTCAGGAGGCATGCCTAACTCAACCAGCTTTGAAACTGGAGGAATATTGCTTAAACGCTTCTCAATTTCAGTAATGACAGCATCATCAGCTCCTGGCATTAACTGAATGACAAAACCGCCAGCTGCTAAAACACTATAATCCGGATTGACAAGTACACCTACACCAACTGAAGAAGGCGTTTGCTCCGATGTGACAAAGTAATAAGTGAAATCTTCACCTAACTCGCCAGAAATTAAAGGTACACTTCCGGTAAATGCCTCCTTCATTCCAATATCTTTAACAATAGATAATGAACCTTCCTTTCCAACAGCTCGGGCAACGTCAAGTTTTCCATGGTCATTTAAGTCAAAATGCACATGCGGATTCGTGACATAACCGCGCGATTGACCTTTGGCATTACTATCGACAATAATGGCTCCGATAGGCCCGCCACCTTCGATTTTAACCGTTAGCTTTGCCTCTCCTTTTAACATAGTGCCCATCATCGTACTTGCCATCATCGCTCGGCCTAAAGCAGCAGATGCCGTTGGCCAAGTATCTTGTTTCTTAACAGCTGTATTTACCATATCGGTAGCCACTAAGCTATAAGCTCTTACCTTTCCTTCAAATGCGGTTGCTTTTACTAAATAATCATTCATACCTTATACTCCTTATTTTTGATTTTTCATATAGATGTGAAATAAACCGTTTAATGTTAAAAATCGATCCACATGTTCGATGGTTTCTGACTGATCAGCTATTAACTCCGCGAGTCCACCTGTCGCGATTACAATAGGTTTTTGTTTTGATTCACTTTTTATTCGTTCAACTATCCCATCAACTTGACTAATATAGCCATAATAAATGCCTGATTGCATCGCATGAACCGTATTGCTACCTAATAATTGCGGTGGCTTGGAAATTTCAATTCGCGGCAATTTAGCCGCTTTACTGTATAATGCTTCCGTTGAAATGGATATTCCCGGGGCAATTAAACCACCAATATATTGTTTGAACTCATTGATATAACAAAATGTCGTTGCTGTACCAATATCAACGATAATTGCTGGCGCTCCATACTTTTCGATCGTCGCCACGGCATTGACAATACGATCAGCACCAACCTCTTTAGGGTTATCGTATTTAATGTTAAGCCCTGTCTTTATTCCGGGTCCGATAATTAGAGGGTCTAACTTAAAGTACTTTTTGCACATTTGTTGCATGGTATACATGATGGGGGGTACAACAGAGGAAATAATAATACCTTCGATTTGATTAAATGTGATTCCTACTTGTTGAAATAAGCTACCTAGTGTAACTGAGTATTCGTCTTCTGTTTTTTGCCGGTTAGTAGCTATACGCCAATGCTCATGTAATCGCTCATGCTTATATAAGCCTATTCCTATATTAGAATTGCCTATATCCATAGCTAATATCATATATACCCCCCTAGTTACTGACTTGAATTTTATATGAAAGTTGCTTAAAACTGATATACGGAGCTATACTCATCGCTCCCAAAATCATGCTCCGCGTCCTGTGGGGTGGCGCCGAACTAACTAGCTTCGCTAGTGGATTTCGGCTCTGCCAAGATGACCCATGGGAGTCTCCGCATGTTTTCATCCGCTGGGTACTGCTTATTACAAAGTACAAATAGCATTCTTAAATCATCCATTAAAATAAATAAAACAAAGTGAATGAAGGCCACCAAGCTAAAGACAATATCCAACTTTATGTTTGTTGATAGCGGAGATGCTTCTGCTTCGCCATGTTCGCTTTGTTTTAAGAACCTCTTTGGTTTTGAATACTCATCGTGGTGAGTGATTACTCTTATTGATACTTTACCCGTGTGGTTTGATGGAAAAAGGAGGGAATGTCGAATTTGACACACCCTCCTTACATTCTTTGGCTTACTCTTCTTTTTTCTTGTCGTTTTCTTCTGATGGTGTTTCTTTTTCTGCTTGCGTATCTGCAGAGTCATTCTCTTCTTTTTTAGAATGAATGTTCACTTTAACGTCAGACTCAGAATCTTGCTTCTCATCCGTACCCTCATCATCGCTTGTGTCAAGAACCCGATTCGTATGGTGGTTTTCTGGAAGCTTTCCTTCGTTAATTAGTGACTGAATTTGCTCAGCATCTAAAGTCTCAAGATCCAATAAAGTTTCAGCTACCAAGTCTAGACTTGCTTTATTTTCTAATAAAATTTGCTTACAACGCGCGTAAGATTCTTTGATGATACGTTGAACCTCAAGGTCAATTTCATAAGCAATTTTATCACTATAGCTCTGTTCATTTTGGATGTCACGACCTAAGAATACTTGGCCGCCTGAACCAGATACAAATTGTAACGGTCCGAGTTTTTCGCTCATCCCATATTCAGTAACCATTTTACGAGCAATTCCCGTTGCGCGCTGGAAGTCGTTATGAGCACCTGTACTCACTTCGCCAAATTGAATCTCTTCAGCAACACGGCCTCCAAGCAATCCAACAATTTTGTCTAATAACTCAGGCTGAGTCATGAAATAACGGTCTTCTTTTGGTAACATGACCGCATAACCGCCAGCCATACCACGCGGAACAATTGTTACTTTATGAACCATGTCCGCATTTTCTAACTTAACACCCACAACAGTGTGTCCCGCCTCATGCCAAGCGACGATGTTTTTCTCTTTCTTCGAGATAACACGGCTTTTCTTAGCAGGACCAGCAATGACACGGTCAATGGCTTCTTCAATATGAATCATACTAATTTTCTTCTGATTATCACGAGCCGCGACAAGAGCAGCTTCGTTAAGAAGATTCTCTAAATCAGCACCTGAGAACCCTGGCGTACGGCTTGCAATTGCATTTAAATTAACATCGTCATTTAAAGGCTTATTACGAGCATGCACCTTTAGAACATCTTCACGTCCACGTACATCTGGACGATTTACTTGGATCTGTCTGTCAAAACGACCAGGACGTAATAAAGCAGGGTCTAAAATATCAGCACGGTTTGTTGCTGCAATGATAATAATACCTTCATTTGCACTAAAACCGTCCATTTCTACTAAGAGTTGGTTCAACGTTTGCTCGCGCTCATCATGGCCTCCGCCAAGACCAGCACCACGCTGTCTACCAACTGCATCAATTTCATCAATAAAGATGATACATGGTGCATTCTTTTTCGCATTCTCAAATAAATCACGAACACGTGATGCACCGACACCGACAAACATTTCAACAAAGTCAGAACCACTAATTGAGAAGAATGGAACACCAGCTTCTCCAGCGACCGCTCTTGCTAATAATGTCTTACCAGTACCTGGAGGTCCTACTAAAAGGACACCTTTAGGAATACGAGCACCAATAGCTGAGAATTTTCGTGGGTCTTTAAGGAATTCAACAACCTCAACTAGTTCAGCTTTTTCTTCATCTGCACCCGCAACGTCTTTAAATTTCGCTTTCTTTTTGTCATCGTTAACCATTTTCGCCTTACTCTTACCAAAGTTCATCACTCGGCTTCCGCCACCTTGAGCTTGGCTAAGTAAGAAGAAGAACAGGATAAAGATGATAATGAACGGAATGATTCCCGTGAAAAATGTTACCCAGCCACTTGTTTCATCAGCCGGTTCCACCGTATATGAGGGAGCCGCAGTTAATAGTTCTGCGTTTTGTTCAGTTGGCAAAACATGCGTTTGGAAGTTCTCATCACCTTCTGCTGCTTGTCTTAATTCACCAGTAACTAAATAAACAGATCTTTCCGGCTTCACCGTCAAATTATTAATATTATTATTTTCTAAATGTGTAACAAATTCATCAAATGTAATTGGTTTCGTATTGTTTTGATCACCACTAAATAATCCTACTATCGCAATAATAACCAGGAAAATAAGTAAGTAGAAAATCGTATTACGAAAAATCCGATTCATGATTGACCTCCTCCCGCGTGCCATAAAGCTTCGTTAATCGTACCACAATTGTTATATCGTTCACAAATATTAAGACTCATAAATTTCTGGTTTTAAAACACCTATATAAGGGAGGTTACGGTAACGTTCTGCGTAATCTAAGCCATAGCCGACTACAAAAGCATCGGGTACGGTAAAACCAGTAATATCAGGGACTAAATCCACCTTTCTTCCATCTGGCTTGTCTAACAAAGTAACAACCTTGACAGACTTAGCTTTCCTATAATGGAATAGTTTAATCAAATAACTTAAAGTTAATCCACTGTCAATAATATCTTCTACAATAAGAATGTCTCGTCCTTCTACAGAGGCATCGAGATCCTTAATAATTTTAACTTCTCCTGAAGATACGATTCCTTTACCATAGCTAGAAACATCCATAAAGTCCATTTCTATATGTGTATCAATACGTTTTGATAGATCAGCCATAAATGGCATAGCACCTTTTAGTACACCAATCATTAAAGGAAATTTATCTTGGTATTCGTCAGTAATCGCTTTTCCAAGTTCCTTTACTTTCTCTTGGATTTCTTCTTCTGTAATAAGTATTTCTTTAATCTCATCTCTCATCAATTTCTTGTGACCCTCCTGTTAAATGACGATTGATTAATGGTATGGCCGAATCAGCGGGCTTGAACCTTAATACAATCCTATTTGCTTCCGTTTGTGTTTGATGTTCCACTTTTCTTGATACCATTAAAAGCGGAACCCAAATAATAGAACCATCCGCATCCACTACAACCGGCCATTCATCACGTAAAGATTGGCTAATCTTACGGTCAATAAAGAGTCTCGTTAACTTTTTCGAGCCCGCCATTCCCTTCGCTTCAATACGATCTCCTGGCAAACGTGACCGCACCATTAGCGGAAAAGTTACATCTTTAGATAAAATAATTAATTTCGAACCTACCCTGTCCGTTTCGTTTTGATCCTTAAACGGATAAGCCGAAATTTCTCCTAAAGCTGTTTGTACAGAACCTTTATATAATAATGCCGTTTGAAAGCCTGTCTCCTTATGATATGAATCGGTTTTTGAAAAATGACACACTTGATAATCACGACTCACAATTAGACCGTTACGAACATCCAACTTTTTGGATGGATGCGTATCGTTTAATAAATCGATGATTTGCTCAATATGTATAGAGGAAATAAATGGTGAGTTATAATTGTAAAGATAATTTAATATTAGATGAATCACTCTTCTTTGTAAAGGGATGCTTAATTGGAGAAATAACACTTGAGAAATTGTCACAGACGTTTCTGTTTGACTTTCTGTCACTTTCGCCTGCGCATCCTCTGCAAGTCGTTCTAAGAATGCTTGATCATCTTGATTCCACTCTACTTGCCTCTGTATTTGTACATGTGCTTGAGCGTTCTCTTTTTTTATAAAAGGTAATAATTCTTTTCGATAACGGTTCCTCGTATATTTATCGGAATGATTGCTAGAATCAATACGGTAGTGCACATGCTCTTCTTTACAATAATTCTCTATTTTTTCCTTTGTTATTCCTAAAAAAGGGCGGATAAGATAACCATTTCCTAAAGAACGGACAGCTTTTATTCCTATCCCCTGTAAGGGTAAATAGCCTCGGACGATTTTCATCATTACGGTTTCAATTTGATCATCACCATGATGTGCTGTTACAATTGCCGTTCTTTCATTCTCACATAAAGCTGTGAAACATTTATACCGCAATTCACGTGCAGCTAACTGCGTTGCCATGCCGTTCATATTAGCATAACTTGTGACATCTACTTTCTGAACCGTGAGAGGTATGCCATACTCTTGACATTCTTCCCGTACGAATGCTTCATCTGCATCCGCTTCATCGGCTCGCAGTTGATGATTAATATGAACAGCCTCAACCGATATATTCCATTGGTCACGGTGCGTCCATAAGTAGTGCAATAATGCCATCGAGTCTGGCCCACCTGAAATGGCGACAAACACACGATCAATATATGTAAAAAATCGGTTTTTCTCTATAAAATTATGGACGCTTTGCCTCATAGCGTTGACCTATTCCTCCTTTACCGAATGAAAAAATCGCTAAGGCAAAAACGAGACCTGCTGCAATCGCTCCAGCTTGTAGCATCGTATCAATGCCTATTTGAATGCCCTCTATGTATTCACCGTCCAAAAACGCCAACATCGTATAATACGCTTTGCTTCCTGGGACAAGAGGGATAATCCCTTGTATACTAAACATCGTAACCGGTACACGTAGCCATTTCGCTAGTAGATGGGAGCAGGTTGCCGCCGTTAATGACGCTACCGCTGTTGCAAATACAAAAGAAATATCAAAGGTAGGTAATGTCGAATATATTAACCACGAAATAGCTCCAATCACACCACCAATCCAGATCATACGAATCGGCCCATTAAAAATAATTCCAAAAGCAACAACAGCAAAATAACAAACAATGAATTCAATAAGCATATCGATCACCTCTCGTATGGTCTATAACAATAAGGCAATGGCCAGAGCAATTCCTGTGGCAATCGACAATGCCGTTATAAAAGTCTCCGCCCCTCGTGATAAACCAGCAATTAAATCACCCGACATTAAATCCCTAACCGCATTTGTTAAAGGAATACCGGGAACTAAAGGCATCAACGTACCAATAATTACCTGATCGACATTTTCTCCGATCCCTATAATGACTAATACAATAGCGACAGCTCCCCCTAAAAAAGCAGCCATAAATTCAGCAAAAAATCGAACTTGGAAGTACTCTTGAAAAAATAACAAAATCCAGCTGGCTGAAAAACCCGCAAAAAACGCTGGTATAGCATCGTAAGCATTACCGCCAAATAAATAGGAAAAAGTACCTCCCGCTACTCCCGAAGCAATATGAATCAAATAAGGTGGATAATAAACTTTCCTCTTAGCAATATCCTTTAGCTTTTTCCAAGCTTTGTCACCATTTATTTGACCAGATACAAGCTCACGGGATACTTGGTTCACTAAAGCAATCTTATTCAAATCCTGTAGCCTATCATCGACACGAACCATCTGCATGACATCGCCTTTTCCTTTTTCTTCAAAAGACAAAAAGATACCTGTTGTCATAACAAAGCAATGAACATTTTTAAAATGACAAGCCTTTGCCATTCGTTCTAATGTTTCTTCCACTCTGTAAGTCTCTGCTCCATACGTTAGCATGATTTCGCCAGCTAATAAGCATATATCCATCATACGATCAGCTTTCATGGATAAAATCCCTCCAATCGTATTGTTCACATCATTTGTCCAAATAAGTATAGGATATATCCAAAGATAATTAAAGTAATCACAAGAAATATTTCCACAAGAAAAGAAGGTTTTCGCTTTTTTCGCTGTTGATTGCTTGATTTTGCTCCAGCGGATACTTTTACTTTCTTCATTTTCGTTCGCTTGTCCTTATTTGGTCTTGCTACGATCTTCACCAAATCCTCTTTCATATCAATGGCACGCCCATATTTACCCGTTAATGCCTTTAACAAAACAGGCTTGAATATCTTCAAATGATCTCTTTGATTGATTTTCTTTTCAAATAAGGATAATGGTGGTTCCTTCGTCTTCTCAAAACGGTCTCCATACTCACAATGGATCATAACCATTGCAACAGCAAACAAATCATAGCTTGGTTCGGCTTTTCTCGTACCGAGGCCCCAATAGCCACGATCATAAAATTCCGTAAACTCTTTGATCGCACGACCGAGTAATGTGATACCTCCTACATCAATCCACCTAGCTCTGACAGGTGCATCCACGACTAATAAATTATCTGGTTTAAGATCTCCAAATGCCCATCCCTCTCGATGTAAATGCTCAAGATCACCTAAAAGCTGAATAACTAGCAACCCAAGCCATTCAGCACCCTTCCCTTTCATATAATCAATGATAGGCTGACCTTTCACATATTCCATCACATAAAATGGTAGATTGCCCTTAGCCGTTACAAAATCATCAACATCCATCAAAGTCGGACCTAATTTTTTGTCTTTTATTTTTGAAAAGCGCTTTAAGACATTAACCTCCGAGGTAATATTCATACTATCCGTTGCGATTTTTACGGCAACAATTTGCGACAGATTGTTTTCCGCCAAATAAACCGTACCTGTCGCACCAGCGCCTAATTTTTTCCTAATGATATACGTATGTCCATGCCATTTTCCTTCAATACGAAAGCCTGATGGTAAGTTAGTTTCCTGATCCTTCAAAAAGCTGTTGTTCCCTATCACTTTCCATCAAACTCCTTCTCGTGCGACCTCTCTTAAAATAATTCATTACTTCTTTTAAAGCAGGTCCTGTTGGTGTGACCCCACCAGATGACAGCTTATGAAAAATACCAGTTAAAGCACCTAGTCTTGGTGTCCAATCCATTAACCGCTCCACCGCTTTTCTTTTCCCAGGAAATGAATAAAGAGCAAATTGATTCTCACCGATACGCGAAGTTAGACTTACCGATAAATCCGTTAATGCTTCTTGCACCATCGGAAGCTTATCTCTCATACTGGCACTCGTATCTACTAGAATTAGAACCTCAAGTTTCACTTTTTCACTATAGTCATCAACAACCTCCATCACTTCACCACGTTTATCAGGTGGTAAATCCTCAAGCTCCTGTGACTTTCCTAATATTTGACTTAGCTCTTTGTTAATAACACCATGGATCGTTTGAGTCATTGCTTTTCGCGTGACCATTTGAACCGTTTTAGCCAATTGCTTCGCATAAACAATCTGACTAACACCACCACCCGCACTAGAAATATTCTCAATCTCTTGCATGCCTTGCTCATGTAAATGGTTTTCATCAACAATACCAATGACATTAACGATAATACTCTGCTCATGAGCGAGTGCCGCTACCGCAACGGGATCTTCTCCTTCATTAGAGTGACCATCCGTGATCAATAAAATTTGCCTTAATGTTCCTTCAGACATTCTTTTCCCCTCCTAGTCCATCATTGTTAACATCCTTAACCACTAGAAAGGGAAATATACCTTCTCATGTTGATTTTACAAGTTTTTAAAGCAATGAAACAAACGACCACAATCTCTAGTTAGCTGCTTTATTGTGCTTTTCTTTTTAATGCTCTTGTAGGCTTTTGTTTATAGATAGGAATCGATGCCCACTTTGGCGTATTACTCCTAACTTGAGAAACAACAATCGTCATATCGTCCTCTATCGCACCTTTTCCAGAGCGAATGACTTTTTCTAAAATGACATCTGCTACTTCCTGTGGATCCGACGTCGTCAATTCTTGAATCAGACGCTTAATCCAAGCATCTTTATTTTCGACATGTCTAGGAGCTTCCAAAATCCCATCACTCATCATAATTAGGGTATCACCTGGCTTAAGTTGCTCTGAGACAACCTCCACATCAAATTCCTGTATAATACCCATCGGTAGATTACTAGCCTCCACTTTAATGACTTGCTGCCCTCGCTTAATGAAGCTTGGTATCGACCCGATTTTCAAAAATTTCGCATGAGCATCATGTAAATCAATCATTGCTAAATCAAGCGTAGAGAACATCTCATCATTATTACGTATTGATAGAACCGAATTGACAGATTTAATTGCCACGGTTTCCTCAATGCCTGATTGCAAGATTTTCTGTAGTAGCTGCAGTGTTTCATTGCTTTCAAAATGTGCCTTCTCTCCATTACCCATCCCATCACTTATCGCTATAGCATGCTTCCCAGCACCAAGATCAATCGTCGAATAACTATCACCTGATATCCATGCTCCTCCTTTAGCAACATGTGCAACCCCCGTTTCTACGACGAATTTCTTCGCTGAGACAAAACTAACATGGCTATATCCATTCGCATAGACCGAACGCTCCTCCTCATTCACCATAACGGTTTCATTTAATAAATCTGACAGCATCGGTGCAATTACTTTTTCATATTGACCATGTCCATCATCAAAGGCTATACTCATATCAATTTGAACATTACCCTTGTCTAAACTAATGACATCTACATGTCCGACCTCAAGACCTACACTTCTTAATGCATCTAAAATACCCTCCTCCTGGCGAGGATACGATTGTTTTTCTTTTTGTATCTCCTTAGCAAAGTCACCCATTACCCTCGATACACCTAACAGTTGATCAGCTACTAGTTTCTGACTTTCCATCACCTGCTTCCTTAATTTTTGATTGACGATAAACAAACTATGCTCTTGTTTGATCGTATCAATCACTCGATCAGGACGGATACAATATTTCTTCCACTCTGACTGTAACATCTTATCTTTAATAGTCCCGTTTCTCTCTGTTTCATCCATTAACTTTTGCATGGAATCATATGTTTTTGAGAAATTTTGAACCCAGCACCTTTCTTTTTTAAAGCAAGTTTGGCACGTTTTTTCTGTGACTTGACTTAAAAATTGGTCTAGCTGGCGTTCCTCCTCATCAAATGTATCAACAACCTGCCCCCCTGTTTGGAAACTTTGTGACAGCGTCTGGAATAGCGTTGAAAATTGTTCCACACGCCCTGCCGTAACATCTCTAATTTTCTTCAAATACTGTTGTTGTTCTTTGGTGTATTCAGTTGTACCTGGAATATACCTGGCGAGCTTAGAGATCATTTCTTTTGGCGTCATCATAAAGATTAATATAGCCACTAAAGACTCTAAGAGGGTTGCTGACAAATTAGCCGCCCCATCACCATACATTCCAATTAATAAAGTTCCTACTAATAAACCTATCGCCACACCTACCTTTTTACCTTCTTTTAATAGACCCCCAAGTAGACCAGCAAAAGCAAGGAGACTCATTTGATACAAGCTTGCCACACTAGCTAAACTCAAAATTAGCCCTGTTACAACACCAACAGTTGAACCGATCGCAGCCCCTCCTATAAAAGCAAAGACTAACACTAAATAACGTGCGAGAACATGTTCAATCGTCATATCATAAAATACCCACCCTACCGTTCCGGTCATCACGGAGGCTAGTAATATGATTAAACAAATAATCTCTTCATTACGTAGTGGGTGTTGAAGCTTTTTAGAAGTAACTAATGGAACGCTTTGCATAAAAATCATCGTCAATATAAAGCTTAGTCCAGCTTCTACAGTCGCCATCATAAGTGCATAATTCGTAATAGTACCATCTATAATAAAGACAAGTGCAAGCCTTGTCGCTATACTTGTTACAAATACGGTATACGGTAAAACCTTGATAGGGTCATCGAAAAACTTCATGACTATCTTTTGTATTAGGAAATACGATAGTATAGCACACAAAACAAAAACGACTTCACCATGATAACTGAGGAGGGCCCCTGCTAGTAACGAGATTGCTGCCACCCCCGTTCGTTCTCGTTTGATCATAAAAACCGCTGCTAAAAAAGGGAGCACAAACGGAGTCAGCTCTGTTAATATCATAGCTCGTCCTAATAAAAAACCAACAATCACAACTAATAATCCCCACTGATACAATAATTTATTTATAAAGGCTTCCGTTCTCATCGCCATGACCTCAAAACCATTCGTCGCTTTTTCATAAACAAGCGCACCTCTATTAAAATTAAACAATTCCTTAGTCATTCTTTTCATCATTAACAACCACCATCCTTTTTTGAAATGTGGTTACATTATAAACAGATAAAACTTTTAGATTTTGTCAAAAAAACAACGTCGAAACAAAAAAATGTTCGACGTCATTCGGCTCTTTTTCACTTGAAAACACAGCAGCACGCACAATAAACAAAAAAATCAGAAAATATATTAGGGAATTTGTACGTTTACTGATGAAAACTGAGGAGAGAAAGTTGGAATATTTATTTTTGATAGGCTTGACCCAGCATTTTGCAATTTGCTCGGAGCATTTACTCGGTATTGAGTGCTCGGTTTCTATTTTTATTGCTTCAGATTTGATTTGCACCGCATTGACTCCTTGGTTTTCTCGCTTCATCGCCGCGTATCTCCATTTGCACCGCATCAATCACTCGTTTTCTCGCTTCATCGCCGCGTACGTGGTTATCATAAAAAACACAAAAAAACTTCATCTATCCTCGATGAAGGTAATGTTTAGAATATGGTAGCGGCGGAGGGGATCGAACCCCCGACCTCACGGGTATGAACCGTACGCTCTAGCCAGCTGAGCTACACCGCCATATGCATCATGTCGTTAGCGACAAATATTAATATACACCATTAGTTACACTGAGTCAATCCTATTTTTAATTAATTATAAACTTTTCATATAAAAAAGAGAAGTCAACACATTGACCCCTCTCTCATTTATAAAAAAAATAGGATCTGGCAACAAATTAGCCCCTACGAGCTCCTCGGCCACCACGCTTTGAGTCCGTTTGACGCTTTAATGTCGTTAAGCGTTCTTCGCTATCCTTTAAGAATCGACTCACCTTATCTTCAAAAGATGGTCCCGGACGATGATTACGTGCTCCTTGACCTTGAGATCGTTGCTGAGATTGATAAGGACGACTTGGACGAGCTGGTCGTTGCGGACGACTTGGTCGTTCAGGTCGCTCTGGGCGTTCTGAACCCTCTGGTCTGTCAACCGCCTTACGAATTGATAAACCAATCTTGCCATCCTTTTCGACGTTTACAACCTTAACTTGTACTTCGTCACCAACCTTAAGAAACTCGTTAATATCCTTAACATAATTATCAGCCACTTCACTGATATGAACAAGGCCTGTTGAACCACCCGGCAGCTCGACAAACGCTCCAAAATGAGTGATTCCTGTAACCTTACCCTGTAATTTGCTGCCTACTTCGATTGACATGAAAAAATAGATCCTCCTTAGAAATCTAGAAATGTTCATTTTGATATATTATACCCGAAGATAAAAAAATGTGTCAATCTGTCGATGTTTTAGGTAGTGTAAAAAGTATTTCGCCTTCTTTTGTATAAAATAAATCTCGCCTCGCAATTTCAGCAATATAATCGGGATCGTTATAGTTAATAATTTCTTGCTCTAGAAACTGTTCTTCAGCTAATAAGCTTTCTAGCTTTTGTTCTAATGCTACTTTCTGTTCCTGTTTTTCAGAGGCGAGAGTCAATTGATTAAAGAGCATCACACCTCCTATTAGTGCTAAAACCACACTAATGGCACCAAGAGCCGATAAACGCTTAACCAAGCCCCTTCTTTTCTTTCTTGCTACATCTAACTCCATTTCCCTTTGCTGCTTATACGCTGTATCCATATCTCGAACTGCCGAATGACGCTTTGAAACCAATTTCATCACCTCTAGTCTTTCTTTTTGCGAATCCTCCACTTATTCCACATCTTCGTTAAGAATTCCTGTATTTTTTTTACGTATGGTTGTATCCAAATTGAGAGTTTGTCCGTTATCTTATATAACATCGTCACTTTTAAGATAATATTTAATACCCCTTTTAGAAGCTTCCAAACCAAATTTAGAACATAAAGGGTAACAGACAGACAAGTAGTTACTAACATCATACATAACGAATAAAGGAGTTTCAATACGAATTTTATTGGGTTGATGAATAAGATTGTCAAAAGCTTGACGACAAAATGATAGATCGAAATAACAGCTTGAATCGTCTTATTTAATAGTTTTACATATAACTTTTGGCACAATGCTTGATAAGCTGCATAACCGCAAAGTATTGCTACAAAAACATAAAATCGAATTTCTCCAAAGTTCACTTGCAGCAAGACAAAAAAGAGTAAGCAGCCCTGCAGCAGCCAAAAAACAACATCATTTAATGCGGTTAACCAATGGAAGGAGGACCGTTCCCTCGTAAATCGACGATACGTATCAATCGACGCTCCCACCCAAAGGCCAAACGCCGTCATTGATAGCATCGTGTAAAGTTGTACCGTTAGACTCACTTAAATAACTTCCCAAAAAAGCCTTTAGATTTATCTTGACCACTCTGATCAAGGTAAACAAAATCAAAAATCTTCCCTTCAATCGATACGATCCCCTGCTCCACATTTAAATTTTTCATATGCAAATTTTGACCACGTACCGATAAAAATCCCATAACCGTCTCTAACAAAAATTCTTCATTATCAAAGCTTTCCACTTGTTTAACTCCGGTAATATCTAATTGCTTTCGGCTTTTTAAAATAACATCATGATCATTAGATTGTCGCTCATGGCCCATTGGTGCCCCAAATTGATATTGGTCCATCTTATCTCCTCCTCGTACTTCCTTTGTTACAATTTATGAATACGAGAAAAGAAATAGAACAAGCTATCCTAATTCATAGAATAAGCTTGTTCTATTTGCAGTTATTATTTTTTTAATAAGTCACGAATTTCAGTAAGGAGCTCTAATTGAGGGTCTACTTCCTCCTCTATCTCTTCTTCCACTTCTTGTTTACGTTGTAGTCGAGTAATGACTTTGACAAAAACAAATAACGCTAAAGCAATAATAAAGAAATCAACAATGGCTTGAATAAACAACCCGTATTGAATTTCTGCATCACCTACAAAATAGCTTAAACTGGTAAAGTCCACCCCACCAATAAGTACGCCAGCGAATGGCATAATAATATTGTCAACAAGTGCCGTTGTAATAGCTCCAAAAGCCCCAGCAATTACAACAGCTACCGCTAAATCGACAACATTACCTTTAATAGCAAACTCCTTAAACTCACTCCACATCTCTATCTCCTCCTACAATCCTAGACGGCTTTTCCAGTGATTTTATGGTTACTTCTTGTTTTCCCTACAACTCTACGTTACTGTTTTTAGCCTGTCATGTTGTTAATTCTCCACTTATCCTACAACATTACAACCGCTTCCTGCGCAGTACAGTTGTTGCTCCCTCGCTCTTCCTACAAAGCTACACAACTTTTAGTACACGATTCTAG
Organism: Alkalihalobacillus pseudalcaliphilus; assembly: GCF_028610675.1. Lineage (NCBI taxonomy): Bacteria > Bacillati > Bacillota > Bacilli > Caryophanales > Bacillaceae > Alkalihalobacillus > Alkalihalobacillus pseudalcaliphilus. The sequence goes on along the minus strand of NZ_JAQQWS010000023.1, from coordinate 5,755 downwards.
TGCTACTTCTACTTTTCCACTACAAACCCGCCCTGCGCTCTTCGTACTCTTTGCGACTCATTCGATAATACTCCACCCATTCATACCTCTGTTCTTTCCAAAGATAACTTTTCTGTCTCTCTATTCTTACCATTCCTACTTTTTTTAATAGTTTTTTGGAAGGGATATTCACTTCAAGACATTTAGCGTAGAGCTCCTGAAGCTGGCAATGTTGAAAGCCATAAGGAATAATAGCCTGTAACGCCTCCGTCATCCAGCCTTTTCTCCAAAAACTCGGATCTAATTCAAAGCCAATTTCAGCACGAGCCAAGTCGCGGTCCCAATCAACATATCCACACACACCTATTACATAGCTCGTTTGCTTATCAACCATAGCCCATGGGGCCGGTTGCCCAATTTTATAACATCTGAGCATATGGGCAATATACTGTTCTGACAAATAAGTAAGCTGACGCCACTTATCTTTATGGAAATGGTTACTACGTCCATTCGTTAACTCCACTATTTTCCTCGCATCACGTCGTTCAAATTGTCTTAAAGTCATCCGAGGTGTATCAATCTCAGGGAGGTGATAGAAAAAAGGAATCCTTACAGTCATCGAATACCCCCAATCCTCGCTAAATTCGAAAATGGAAATGATCTTATACTGAAAGGTATTCCTTTAATGATACATTATGTTATTAGTCATTAAAATGGCTCTGAAGGTGTTACGGCCTCTTCTTTGATAATCGTGTACATCATCGCAGCCTCTTCTTTTCTCACCATTTCTTTAATCTCGTCGACACGGACAACGACGGTCTTCTGTCCAAACTTCACTTCCAATTCGTCGCTCGGCTTAACATTGGTACCGGCCTTTGCGACTTGACCATTCACAAGTATGCGCCCTTTATCACAAATCTCTTTTGCTAACGTTCGTCTTTTGATTAGGCGGGATACTTTTAAAAATTTATCTAACCTCATCACGTTCACCCTCTATTCATATTTTCTTTTACTTTGCTCCCAAATAACATCCATTTCTTCAAGTGATACATCTTCCATCTGTTTACCCATTTCTGTTACTTGACTATATACTTCATTAAATCGGTTGATGAATTTTTCGCTCGTACTGCGCAGAGCCATTTCTGGAAGAATATCATAATGACGCGCTAAATTAACAAGCACAAATAATATATCACCAAATTCTGCTTGCATCCGCTCTTTCGAACCAGCTTTTGCTTCTATTAAAAATTCGCCAATCTCTTCTTGCAGCTTCATCCAAATCGGTGCAGGTTCAGACCAGTCGAAGCCAACTTTGGCCGCTTTTTTCTGAATATCAAAAGCATACAACAAACCTGGAAGTGATAAGGGAATGTCGGAAAAATAAGATGTTTGCTTTTCTCTATTCCCTTTCTCCTCTTGTTTAATCGCTTCCCAATTTTGTATGACTTCTTCTTCATTATCCACGTCAACTGAGCTAAACACATGAGGGTGTCTGCGAATCATCTTTTCTGTTATCGCTGCAATCACATCATCAACGGTAAATAAACCGTCATCCTCACCAATTTGAGCGTGCAGCATGACTTGTAAAAGCACGTCCCCTAGTTCCTCAACGATATGCTCATCATCATCTTGATCAATCGCATCAAGCAACTCATAGGCTTCTTCGATCAAATATCGCTTTAATGATTGATGGGTTTGTTTTTGATCCCAAGGACAGCCGTTTGGCCCTCGTAAAGTAGCAATGACTTCTCTGAAATAATGGAAATCGCGATATAAATGCTCTTCCTTTTCTACAGGTGGCACATATACAGCTGTTAAATTATTTAAAGTCGTTACACGATCCAACTCATACAAAGGTACCTTTTCAATAACCTCATTCTTTGAACCTACCGCTGTCGCAATATACACGGGGTAATCGTCAGCTAACCGCTCCATTAACGTTAACTTAACTTCTGAAGCTATAAATGCATCATAGACTTGGACAATAATGAGATGATGACGAATTTGCACCTCCTCTTTTTTTAATGAAGTGCCATCAAGTATTTGTAAGCCATCAATCGGATCGATTTTAAAGGCCGTATACATATCATCTAAAAAACTCTGTCCACCTAAGAAGTCTATTTCAATGTCACCGTTACGTTCTGCCTCAACAAGCAACTGCACCGTCCGCTCAGCAACAAATGGATGTCCAGGTACCGCATATATAACCTCTTCCTCTTTCGCATTCAACAAAAGCTCGCGGACGATGGCTTCATAAACATCCTCGAATTGCTCGTGACCTTCATAGATAGAATCAAACGACTCAATCTCAATGCCTTCCTTTATTAACGCTTGGACTGCAGGGTGGTCGGCTGTACGGACATAGAGCTTTTTAGCTGTTTGTATTTTACGATATAGCCCGAGTGGCATTTGCTCTAAATCACCAGCACCTAACCCTAGAACTGCCATTTTTTTCATCTTATTCACCTTATTTCTTATTCTTAACATTCCATTTATTTAAAACCGGTATGGCACTCCATTCCTTGGCATTAAAAATAGGGAGTATCCAGATCATAAGCACCATCGTGATAATTCCAATGGTAACAGTTGTTAGTGTTAATATTGTATCATGTATTCGAGTGGGCTCAAGCTTCGTGCTTAAAAAAGATTGCCAGACGCTTGTAGCCACCAACATCGTTACCAGAGATAAGAACAGCCAACGATAAGGTCTAAGCCTTCCTAGAAACCCATTGTTTAATTTATATATACCATACAGGACACTGCAAGCCATAACCACTAAAGCAAGTACCGTTGACCAAGCTGCGCCGCTTGAACCATAAATTGGGATTAACAATAAATTAAAGCTAAGCTTCGCTCCTACCCCGACGAAAACCGCTATAGCGGGTATATGTACATAACCGTGTCCTTGTAAGATGGCTGCCCCTGTCATATAAATGGCGCCAACAAAAACAGATAGCATATAAATCTTAATCACCTCACTACCTGCCCGATCCATAAATAACATAGCATTCAATGGCTCAATAATTACCCATAAACCTATCGTAGCTGCACCCGCAATTAAAATCGTTAAACGCCAGGTCAAGCCTTGATAAAAACGAACCCGACTATGTTCCTTCAACATTCGTGCATTGGTTAATAACGGAACTAAAGCTAATGCAAACGTCGTTGTTATAATCGTCCCCATTTGCAAAATAGGTTGTCCACGATCATATAAAGCTTTTATGTAAAAGGCTTCATTGGAAGAAAGTCCATATTGGTTTAGTAGCGGAATCATTGAAAAAACATCGACAAACTGAAACCAGATGAACGTCAACGCCCCCATACATATAAATAAACTTTGTTTAAAAAAACGGAACGTATAGGAGAAAAATTGATAACTAGTCATTCTTTTCGCCGTGAAATACGTTCTAACCTTCACTTTCCGTATAGAAAGTAACAGGATGATCCCTGCCACAAATGAACCTGCTAATGAACCGAACGCAGCTCCTATTCCTGCACCATACGGTCCATAGCCTAGCTGTATAAGGAGGAAAGCAAATAATAAAATTCCGATAACACGGATAAATTGTTCACTTACTTGCGACAAAGCGGTCGGTACCATATTTTGCTCACTTTGGGTAATACCTCGTCCGACACTAATAAGAGGTAACAATAAAAACACAAAACTAATGGCACGAATTGGCTCAGTTAAATGACTATCGCCCATTAACTGTGCGAGCCACGGTGCTCCAAAGAACATAAAAAGCGTCGTACACACAGAGAAAAGAGATAAGCTGAATAAAGAAATTGCTAGAAACTGCTTTCCTTTTTCTTCTTGTCCACGCGAGCGATATTCAGTCATTTGTCTTGAAATAACGACTGGAAATCCATACATAGCTAGAGTAACCACTAATCCATAGAAAGGATAAATTTGTTGGTATACATAAAAACCTAAATCACCCGCCAAATTCTGATAAGGAATTCGGTAGGCAGCACTTAGTAATTTAGCGATAATCGCTGCCATAGACAAGAGGATAGCACCCTTTAAGAACGATTCCTCTTGGCTTTGAGCATCTTCTACCTTCAATAAAGAGATCTCCCTCCATTTAGTACTTATTTCTATTATAACGTGTTTGGAAACGCCTTGCGATTAAGTACAATAAAAAAGCTGCTTTAAAGTTTTCACCTTAAAGCAGCTACTTTTATTGTTCCATTTGTCGTGCGAGAAAACTAGCGGCTGTTTCTGCTAGCTTTTGTTCCACTGATCCTGAAAAGGATTGTTCTTTACTAAAGATGACAACAGCACCAATCGGATCTCCACTAGCAATAATCGGGGCAATCACAACTCCTTTTAGTTCCTCTGTATATTCACCTACAAGTTGATAGTCCCCACCATTTGTTTCGACTTTTGTTTGACGCTCATCTAAAACTTTCTCAATCATTTGTCCGACACTCTTATTAGCGTACTCTTTCTTAGATGCACCTGCGACAGCAATAAACGTATCACGATCTGCAATGAGTACATAGTGTTTTAAGCTATCATAAAGTGCTTCTGCATATTCTTTCGCAAAATCACCTAATTCAGATATAGGAGAGTATTTTTTTAAAATGACCTCACCATCACGGTCGACAAAAATTTCTAATGGGTCGCCCTCTCTAATTCGTAATGTACGGCGAATCTCCTTTGGGATAACTACTCGACCTAAGTCATCAATACGGCGAACAATTCCTGTTGCTTTCATGCAGTAATGCCTCACTTTCTAAAGATGTAATGTCCTAGATGTAACAACCCTGTAAATCATTTCAGTTCTTGCCTTTATTATCTTTCTAGACTGGAAGAACTATACACGATTTGCGTAAATAGATCATGATTTTTGGGTTTTTCACATTTTAATTCCATTTGATCTTTTATATGAAAGTTACTTATGGGCGATAGTTTGTGCCTTGAAGTTAGCTGGTCATCCATCTCGCGATAAATGACCTTAGCAGGACAGTGCTCTCTGTTTGTGCGGCTGACTCCTGATGGTGTTCGAGTTGTAAACGGGCCAACTGTTTAAAAAGTCGCCACTACTTTCATCTTTGTTGGTGGCGAAGTGCATCGGGCTTTGCCATGTGGGTTTTATATGAAAGTTGCCCTAAAAGTGATGTACTCTTCTTCTAAAATCGCTCCGGGAATGGGGGCACGCACCCTCCGGCGGGCGCTGAGCTACCTTGCTTATGCAAGTGTATCTATAGCCTGTCCTTTCCTCTTGCAGGAGTCGGCCCTCATTCCCTCCGCTACGGTTGATGCAGGCTTCTCGGTTAGTGATCTTCTCATACAAAAAAATGATTTAAACAATAATGAACGACCAATAGATAAAGAAGCAAAACCAAATTGAATCAAGAGCTGAGTTGGAAAGGACTAATCCTCACTTCCATTTATACTCCAAGGTTTGGCCTCCGTATCTGTACATTAACCCCTTCTTTGTGCAGATACTCCAAGGCTTGGCTTCCTTATCTGCACATTAACCGCCTCTTTGTGCAGATACTTCAAGGTTTGGCCTCCGTATCTGCACATTAACCGCCTCTTTGTGCAGATACTCCAAGGTTTTGCCTCCGTATCTGCACATTAACCGCCTCTTTGTGCAGATACTCCAAGGTTTGGCCTCCTTATCTGCACATTAACCCCTTCTTTGTGCAGATACTTCAAGGTTTGGCCTCCGTATCTGTACATTAACCGTCTCTTTGTGCAGATACTTCAAGGTTTGGCCTCCGTATCTGCACATTAACCGCCTCTTTGTGCAGATACTCCAAGGTT
>NZ_JAQQWS010000022.1:0-34317 GCF_028610675.1 Alkalihalobacillus pseudalcaliphilus | reverse complement strand
GGTTCTCTTCGTGCGACTTCGTGAGAGGCATCGGGGAAATCGCTACATGCCATACTTCCCCGAAGAAGAGAATCCGAGGAGACAGTAGGACGTTGCCAGGTGATCAAATACATGCCTAATAGGGAGCGCTTTATTAAGTATAAAGAACAAGCGGCTACGAAGCGAAACACGCGAAGCCTGATTTATATTTGAGCGATATCATCATTATGTTGAGACGATTAGAAAAGCCGAGGTTTGTTTTAAGGTGCAAACTGTCCAATTATTAATCTCGGGACACGGTACAAGTACAAGAGCAGAAATGAAAAAACGTCTAGATGAATCGAAGGAATATCTTGAAGGCATAGAACAAGAAAATACGAGACAATTAGAGGACGTATGACAACAGAGATACCCTTTTATGATGGGATGAAAAGCATCCATATTGAAAATAAGAAAAAGGCTTAGAGTATCGGTTACGGTACTCATAAGCCTTCTCTATGATTATTGCGGTAGTGTAAAGGTTACACGATGACCTTTTGAAATGTCAGTGCCTTCATGGTCTCTCATTGGGCCAATCTCAATTTCAAACGTTTTATCGCTCCAAATCTTTTCATATTGTTCTTGATCCAACGTGTAAACTTGAAGAAGCTCCCCTGTTGTTCCTGCTTCAATTACATCTTCGTAATTGTAGTCAAGAAGCATGCCTTCGTTAATGGTAAATTGCATACCGTCATTCAAGTGTAATGTAGATGTGATGGATCTTTGGGAAAGATCATCTTCACTTTGGTTATCAATTTCAAATCGAACTGTTAGTAAAACAACACCATTCACAAAATTTTCAAATCGAGGTGCTTCATACTCATTGGGAGTAAATTCTGTGAATTGATAACCTTCTAGCATTAGACTAACATCGCCTAATGTATCAACCTGGTCGATATTATCGTCAGCTTTGATTAATTCCTTATCACCCATATCCGCTGCAGTAATTAAATCTGTGTAGAAGCCAGAATTATGCTCTTCTCTTTCGGCACCTTCTTCATTTACACTTAATGTGAATGAACCGGATTGTCCTATCGTGGAATTAACATCACCTTGAGTCTCAAATGGAGCTGGTACATCTATCATAACGCTCCCTGCAGATAATGCTTGTTCAAAGGCAGTTTCACCGAATGGATAGGCTATGTAACCTGAAATGGTTTCACCAGCTTCGATCAAATAGTCAGAACTATGACTAAGCTTATTAGGTATTTGCTCTTCTTCAGGAAGTAGATATTGGTGGTTATTAAAAGCTTTTGTAGCTCCGGTATAAGATAAATTTAAAGAAGGCATATAAAAAAGATCTTCATCGGATTCATTGGTCATGGTGTATTCGGCAATTAGGACACCACCGTCAGTCTCATCATCAAAAGGGATAGCAAAATTAGTGTGAAAATCAATTAATTCGACAACTGTATATTGCTCTAAGGTGACGGAAAATTGGTCCACTTCATGCGTTTGTGATTGAGTGTTTTCATATAGAATGGTTGCATTCCCCTCTGAAGTTTCTTCCATATATTGAATTAATTCATCAAAATTAGCACTTGCTTGATTATTTTCACTTGTATTATCTTCGGTTTCTTCATCTAGTTCCGATTCTATTTCTTCTTCCTCATCTTCATCTGTTTCATCTGCTAAATTTTTATTTACTTCCTCATCTTCCGGGTTATTTACTTCTTCTCCTTGAACTTCTTCATCGTTATTGCAACCAATTAATGCAATAGCAATTAGTAAAGTCCATGCGATACTCCAAAACTTCTTCGACATTTAAAAACCTCCATTTGTTAAATCAGTATGATATTACCATATACAAACAAAAGAAAGAATATGAAAAAAGGTTTAGTTCCATTACCTGTTTTTCATATCAATTATTGATTATTTCCCCTAATATTTAGGTATTAAACCATCTAAACAACTCATTTATTTTTATTATTGTTAATATTAGGGATGTAAGTAAAGCTTATTAACTAGAAAATGTAAGATTTAATAGCAGAAAATTGATAATTATTTAGTTTATTACATGCTTTTTCAATTTATTATGATTGGGCAAAAATGATGAAGATGGACGTATTTTTTTACTAAGCTTATTCTTTTTGCAAGGGATAGGCACTTATTTGCGCTTCAATGAATAAGGTTAAAGAAGAGTGGTCAGTGAGTATGGTGTGAGTTTATGAAGTAAAAGTATGAAATTTATGAAATTTGCCGACAATGAGGCTGGGGGTGCTTTATCATGAAAAAAACCGGAATCATTCAATTGCGGCTAGCTGAAAAATGTATGGTGTGTGAGGAAAGACAGTTAAAAGGTATGCATGTGATTGATGCATTTTTATGTGAGAGCTGTGAGCGTAAAATTATTGAGTCAGATACAGATGATAGTAATTATGTTTATTACTTGAAGCAACTAAGAAAAATTCAATCACATAGTGGTATGAAGTAAGATGGATTAATTCGACCTACAGTAGACTTTCGGAAGAAGGAGGTATGCTGTAGGTTTTTTGTATGAAAGTTCAATGGGTGATGCTCATTTCTCAGGATAATTTGACCTTCTGGCCTTTGTTTTTGGTCCGTTTTTACGGTCAATAACACTTGGATTTTAGATGTTAATCTTGCTGGGTTACTACTCTTTCTTTTTTTATTGGTGGCTGGTTGTGCGGTGCGCTGAATCTTTTTGGGCGCACTCTTCGAGCTAACTCCAAAAAGCGGCGGGGTTACGGCAAAATGTGAGAATCCTCAAAAATTGATAATGAACAACTTTGTTTTTGTTGTTATTTTTTTATGGATGGTTATTTGAACTTGAGAATTAGCGGTTTTATCGCGAGATGGATGACGAGCTAATTTCACGGCACAAACTATCGCCAATAAGTAACTTTCATATAAAACCCAAGTAAATATAAAAGAAAGATTTTCCTTTTCCTTGACCATGATTGTTTGTTTAATTTCATATATAATGGTAGGGAATAAGGTGAAGAGGTCGGTATATATGAGTACACCAATTATTGATTATTTGAAGAGATTTCATTATAGAAAACCTGTTTCGTTTCATGTGCCAGGCCATAAGAATGGGGCTTGTTATCCGGAGGGGTTAATCGAATTTAAGTCTGTGCTCAGCTTCGATGTAACAGAGTTAGATGGTTTAGATGATTTGCATGATCCAACAGGAATTATTTTAGAGAGCCAGCAATTATTGGCGGATTATTACAAGGCTAAGAAGTCATATTATCTTGTAAATGGCTCTACTGTTGGAAATCTGGCAATGATATATGCTTCCTTTCAGAAGGGGGATTATGTTTTCGTTCAACGTAATTGTCATAAATCGGTTCTAAATGGTTTATCGCTTAGGGAGGCAATCCCTGTTTTTTTAGAGCCATGTTATGATGAACAAACAGGACAAGCGATTGGTCTTGAGCCAAATATTGTGAAAGAAGCTTATCAAAAATATCCACATGCTAAAGGGATTTTAATTACGTATCCTAATTATTATGGGGTTAGTTTACCGGTAAAAGAAGTTATTGCCGAAGCAAAGAGGTGCAATCTTAAGGTGTTGGTTGATGAGGCACATGGGGTTCATTTTCAAGTGGGTGAACCATTCCCACCACCCGCTTTGAGTTTAGGGGCTGATATCGTTGTTCAATCTGCTCATAAGATGTTGCCAGCGCTAACAATGTCGGCTTACTTACATATTTCTGAATCCATAAATGATGATGAGGTAGAAGTTCTGGAGCAAGCTCTTGCTATGTTACAGTCTAGTAGTCCTTCATATTTATTACTGGCGTCTTTAGAAGGAGCGAGGGACTTTATGGAGAATATAAATGAGGAAGTTCTCCAAAGTATTGTACATTCGGTTGAGCAATTTAAGCTTGAGTTACAATTAATTCCTCAAATTGAAGTGGTTGAATATGATGATACACTGTTACAAATTGACCCTTTAAAGGTTACAATAAAGACAAGGACAGCTTTATCTGGATATGAGTTACAACGTATCTTTTCAAAGTTTGATTTAGAAACAGAGCTTGCCGATGAGTTTCATGTACTATTTGTATGTGGGTTTGTTCAAATGCCAGAAAAGGTAAGTCGGCAGCTTCAGTTAATACGTGATTATTTACATACTTATACCATTCAAGAACGAGTCGTACCACGTGTAAATAAACAGCAAGAAAATATATCTGTTTTAACTATTCATCAAGTATCGAGGTTTACTCAGATTGAAAGATCGAGAGCAGAGGCAGTAGGGGAAATAGCGGCAGAGGCTGTGATCCCTTATCCACCAGGTGTACCTTTGGTATATCCAGGTGAAAGGATTCGTGCAGAAGTGATCAATCAAATTGAGCGATTGAGTCAAGCTGGAGCGAGGTTTCAAGGTTATCAAGCTAAGAAGGGTAAGATTTTGACGATAGATGTGGAGGAAGATCAATGTTAAATGGCTGGTTTATTACAGTCGAAGGAGGAGAAGGTGCCGGTAAAACAACGATTGTTGATAAGGTTGAGCACTTTTTCAAAGATCATGGATTCGATGTAATGAGAACGAGAGAACCAGGCGGTATTAAGATCGCTGAGAAAATAAGAGAAGTCATTTTAGATGTGACACATACAGAGATGGATGAACGGACGGAAGCACTTCTATACGCAGCCGCTAGAAGGCAACACCTTATTGAAAAGGTGTTACCAGCGTTAAAAGAGGGTAAGATTGTTATATGTGATCGTTTTATAGACAGTAGTTTAGCGTATCAAGGTATTGCAAGAGGAATAGGGTTGGAGGAAGTACTAGCGATTAATGAATTTGCGATCGAAGGGTGCTATCCCGGATTAACATTATACTTTGATGTCGACCCTAAAGTTGGTTTGGCTCGAATATCAAGTGATAGTGAGAGAGAAGTGAATCGTTTAGACAAGGAGAAGCTTGACTTTCACGAAAAAGTAAAAGATGGATATGATAAAGTAAACCATATGTATCCTGAGCGGATACAAGTGATTAATGCGAATCATTCAATTGAAGATGTTTTTCAACAAGTTATGCATGCTATTACGATGCATGATCAATATAAGAGATTAAAGGAGATGAACGAACAATGAAATTAGTGATGGCTGTTGTCCAGGATAAAGATAGCAATCGTTTATCAGATGCTTTAATTGATGCCGATTTCCGAGCGACGAAATTAGCAAGTACCGGTGGATTCTTAAAAGCAGGGAATACAACTTTTTTGATTGGAACAGAGGATGAAAAGATAGAGACATTGATGGAAATCATTAAAGAGAATTGTAAAAGCCGTGAACAGTTAGTAGCTCCAATATCACCGATGGGTGGTAATGCTGATTCGTATGTTCCTTATCCTGTCGAGGTTCAAGTTGGAGGAGCCACTGTTTTTGTTCTTCCGGTTGAGCAGTTTGAACAGTTTTAATAGGTGATGACATGAACCACACATGGGCAAATATAGAAACCTTACAACCTAGAGTTGCAAAAATGTTAATTCGAAGCATAGAAAAGAATCGGCTCGCCCACGCTTATTTACTTGAAGGAAGTAAAGGAACGGGAAAAACAAAAGTAGCTCTTCTGCTAGCGAAGAGCTACTTTTGTCAGAATCGCGATGACGGTCGGGCTGAACCCTGTTTAATTTGTATGGACTGTAAAAGAATAGACAATGGTAATCATCCTGATTTACATATGATTGAACCTGATGGATTGTCGATTAAAAAGCAGCAAGTTGAGCATCTACAGAAAGAATTTACGTATAGAGGGATGGAATCAAAGCAAAAAGTATATATCGTTCATCATGCTGATAAGATGACGGCAAGTGCTGCCAATAGTCTATTGAAATTTTTAGAAGAACCAGAAGCCCCTACATTAGCTTTGTTATTAACAGAAAGAGCAAATGCCATCTTACCGACTATTCAATCGAGAAGTCAGCCATTAAGTTTTCAACCACTACCTAGAGAAGGTTTTTTACAAAGTTTAAGAGAAAAAGAGATCCCGAATGTAACAGCACATTTATTAGCAAGTCTCACAACAAGTTTTGAAGAAGCAATCGTATTATCTGAGGGAGATTGGATTGCACAAGCACGGACCGTAGTGATACAATTAATGAGTGAGTTATATGAAAGACCTGAGCAATCATTTTTCACCGTTCAGGAAAAGTGGGTCCCGCTCTTTAAAGAGAAACATGAGCAGGAGCTAGGTCTAGAAATGATCCTTTTATGGTTAAGAGACCTTTTTTATACACAAGTTGGTAAGGACGTAGAAACATTTGTTGACCAAACCAACGTATTACAGCAACAGGCACTCTCTAGTTCGCAAGAGAAAATAAATAAAAGCATGGGGGCTGTTGTGAAAGCCAAGCAGTACTTACATGCACATGTTGCGCACCAGCTTCTAATGGAGAAGCTTTTGCTAGACATACAGGAGGGATAACGGTTTGCATCAGGTTGTCGGTGTCCGCTTTAAAAAGGCTGGCAAAATCTATTATTTCTCCCCAGGGGAATTGGAGCTTGAAAAAGGGGAGGCAGTTATAGTCGAGACCGCTCGTGGGATTGAATATGGGCGGATTGTCATCGGTATGAAAACCGTTGGCGAGGAAGATGTTGTTTTACCGCTGAAGCAAGTCATTCGAGTTGCGACAGTCAGAGATAAATTAATTGTACAAGAGAATCGTGAAGCGGCTCGAAATGCTTTAGGCGTTTGTACCGAAAAGATACAAGAGCACAATTTAGATATGAAGCTTGTTGATGTAGAGTATACGTTCGATCGGAATAAGGTGTTATTTTATTTCACGGCGGAAGGAAGAATAGACTTTCGTGAGCTAGTTAAAGATTTAGCAGCTATTTTCCGTACGAGGATTGAGCTAAGACAAATTGGCGTTCGTGATGAAGCAAAAATGCTAGGTGGCATTGGACCCTGTGGTCGAGTACTCTGCTGTTCGTCTTTCTTAGGGGATTTTGAACCAGTGTCTATTAAAATGGCCAAGGATCAAAACTTATCATTAAATCCAGCCAAAATCTCTGGTTTATGTGGAAGGCTTATGTGTTGCCTGAAATATGAGAATGATCACTATGAAGAGGCGAAAAAGGAGTTACCCGATATAGGCAAAAAGATTAAGACGCCTGAAGGTGATGGAAAAGTGTTAGGTCTGAATATCCTTGAAAAACTTGTGCAAGTGGAGTTATTTGAAGGTGAGAGGACTGTAGAATTTACTTTGGATGAATTAATGAATCAAAAGGCCGCCCAAGAAGCCACAGAATAATGAGGTGGAAGAGAAGTGGACAAAAAAGCAATTTTTAATCAAGTGAGCGAAATAGAGGAGCGCATTGGTGATCTTCATCATGAGATGCGTAGTTTAAAAGAGCAGCTCGCTCAGCTATTGGAAGAGAATCAGGGCTTAAAGATGGAGAATGAGAAGTTGCGTGAAAGGCTTGAAACTCCATCGGAAATAGATAATAAGGAAGAAAAGAAAGAAGAAAAGAAGAAAGCTCGTGTAGGTGAAGGCTATGATAATTTAGCTAGACTTTACCAAGAAGGCTTCCATATTTGTAATACGCATTATGGAAGTATTCGCCAAGCTGGCGATGATTGCTTATTTTGTCTTTCTTTTTTACACCAAAAGTAAGGCCAACCTTTTGATCCCCTCCGTTATACGGAGGGTTTTTTGTATAGAATGGTCTCTTGGTCAGAGCGTTGATTCGTAAGACGCTTTTCTCGCCTTTCTATTTTAGGGATTTGTGTTTTTTCTATGGTACACTTAAAGAAACGAACGAGATAGATGTGTAGGAGTGGCAGGAGACATGGTGAAGCAGTTTAAGGATGAACGTATTGATTTTATAAGTGGAACAGACTTAAAGATGATTCAGAGTCCGTCTGTGTTTGCTTTTTCTATCGATGCGATTTTATTAGGACAGTTTGTGAGGGTGCCCATTCAAAAGGGACATATCTTAGATTTGTGTACCGGTAATGGTGTTATCCCTCTTTTTTTAAGTACGAGAACAAAAGCGCTTATTACGGGTGTGGATATTCAAAAAGAGCTTATTGAATTTGCAAATAGAAACCGAGACTTAAATGGAAGAGAGAATCAAGTGACTTTTATTGAAAGTGATTTGAATGAATTACCACTATCAATTAAGAATAGGAAGTATGATGTTGTTGTCTGCAATCCTCCTTATTTTGAAGCAAACCAAGCAGCAGAAAAAAATTTGAACAAGCACTTAGCGTTAGCACGACATGAGATAACTTGCACATTAGAGGACGTAATACGTGTGTGTAGTGGACAAGTTAAGTATAAAGGGAAGGTTGCGATTGTTCATCGTCCGGAGCGGATGGCGGATATTTTTACTGAGATGAGGAAATACCAGCTCGAGCCAAAGCGGATGCAACTTATTCATCCTAAAAAAGATAAAGCGGCGAATATGGTATTAATCGAAGCGGTTAAAGGTGGGCAACCAGCACTTGAAGTCATTCCTCCATTGGTGATTTTAGATGAGGTAGGTAATTATACAGATGAATTCAAAGAGGTGTATATCGGTTGAAGCATATTGTCTATGTGCTAGCCTGTAACGACGGGACCTGGTATACGGGATACACGAATGATTTTAATAAGAGACTAAGGTTACATCAGGCAGGAAAAGGGGCAAAATATACAAGAGGTCGTGGACCATTTGAGCTTGTGCATATGTTTGAATATGAGACAAGATCAGAGGCATTAAAAGCAGAGTACGCCTTTAAAAAACTTTCTAGAAAACAGAAAGAAAAAGTGGTGGCAAAAGAGAAAGGTGAGGCTACATGAAAGAGCAAAAAAGCTTTAAAGAAAATGAAGTAGGGACTTTATATCTTGTTCCAACACCAATTGGTAATTTAGAGGATATGACATATCGAGCGATTCGAACTTTGAAGGAAGTTGATTATATTGCTTGTGAGGATACGAGACAAACAAAGAAGCTTTGTCATTACTTTGAGATCGAAACGAAATTAATTAGTTATCATGAGCACAATAAACGGTCAGCCGGTCAGCAACTCATTGAGAAATTGCGAGCAGGACAAAATATAGCTATTGTTAGTGATGCTGGGATGCCAGCGATTTCAGATCCTGGGTATGATTTGGTTGGACTTGTATTAGAGGAAGAGAATATGAGTGTGGTTGCCTTACCAGGAGCGAATGCGGCTCTAACGAGTCTGATTGCTTCAGGGTTACCAACCGAACAATTTTATTTTGTTGGATTTTTACCGAGACAGAAAAAACAACGTGAGGAATCGTTAAAAAAGGTAAAAAGTGTAGGGGCAACTCTCATATTTTATGAAGCTCCACACCGTTTGAAGGAAACGCTCCATGCTTTAAACCTACAGTTAGGTGATCGGAAAATTGTGATTGCTCGCGAGTTAACGAAAAAATTTGAGGAATATCAAAGGGGTACTCTAGCCGAAGCCATTAACTGGGTGGAACACGGTACAGTAAAGGGGGAGTTCTGCTTAATTGTCGAAGGAGTTACTGACGAAGAATGCTCTGATGAGAAACAGTGGTGGCAAGAAATCACGATCCCTTCCCATGTTGAACATTATATTCAGTTAGGTCTTAATCAAAAAGACGCAGTCAAACAAGCGGCAAAAGATCGAGGCGTCCCAAAAAGAGAGGTCTACCAAATCTATCACCAACAAGATTAAACGTAAGGAGCACTGTCCTGCTAAGGTCATAATCACCAGATGGATGACGTGCTCAAGGCACAACCAATCGATCCCTAGGTAACTTTTATATAAAAAGACTCCCGATTGAATCGAGAGTCTTTCAACATCTTGTCCATGTTGCTTATGCTTGTGTTTTTGTTACGTAGTCTTCTAAACTCTTAAGTACTTCTTTAGCACCTTCTGGGCTAAGAATAATCTTGCCACCAGCGATAGATAAGTTATCATCAGATACTTCACCAGTAACTTGGCAAGTCATATTAGGCTTATATTTCTTTAAGATAATACGATCGTTATCAACATAAATTTCTAAAGCGTCCTTCTCCGCGATATCAAGTGTGCGACGAAGTTCGATTGGAATTACAACACGTCCTAATTCATCAACCTTACGAACGATACCTGTAGATTTCATAATAATTGTCTCCTCTCAGACTATTAATATATGATAATGTGTGTCATTATTCGACATTTTTCTATCTGAACTAAGAATACCAATGTTTCCAAAACAAGTCAAATAATATTTCTTGAATTCCGTATATTTTTTTGTGGTGATATCGTGTGAAAAATTCAAAGAACCTTATTAAATTAGGATTTTCAAAAAAGGGGTATGGATAAAATTGTTAACAATTAACCAGGACTTTTTAAAGAAGATTAATAAAGTAAACCAGGGCTTTCGACAAAAATATAAGTCTACTAATACGGATTATACAGATATTCGACATAAATTGACAATATCGCAGGCTATTATTCGACAAATATCTCCCATTACCACAGAAGACCTAATTAATTGGTTAGAGGGTGGCCTTGTTGCAGGTGTTGACGGATCAGTTAATCAAACAAAGGGAGAACCTCCTCATGTGATTTACTTTTTTCAAGCACTAGCAAAAGCAACGAGTGGAGAGTCTTATCAAAATTCAGATGTTTTCTTTCCTTTATTAGAGGAAGAAGGAAATGAAAAGGTAGAAGAAGAAAGTCACACGAAAAAGAAGCGCTCACATCTATTAGCCAAATTAGAGCTTGAGGCTGCCTACGAATTAATCGATAAGCATAAAGTCAAGTTATTGATGATGGATGGTGCTTTATACCATTATCGTATTGATGCTAAAGATGCATGGGAGCGCCTAAAGAAAAAAGCCTTGGAAGATGATGTGATTTTAGTCGGAGTATCTGAAGAGATCACGACGGAGAATTTAATTAA
Source organism: Alkalihalobacillus pseudalcaliphilus (assembly GCF_028610675.1). Lineage (NCBI taxonomy): Bacteria > Bacillati > Bacillota > Bacilli > Caryophanales > Bacillaceae > Alkalihalobacillus > Alkalihalobacillus pseudalcaliphilus. Next base: position 23,449 of record NZ_JAQQWS010000022.1, on the reverse strand, counting down.
AACAGAAAGCTTTAAAGGGTTAGAAAAGGCCTATACGTATGATCGTGATATATTATTTGGTGTATTAAATCAAGGTGAAGCTATTTATATAGAAGAAATACAACATAAGGCTGGATTACAATCTGTTTGGGTGAGATTTGGTCTCGATCCACAAATGACAGGATATGATATGTTAGAGGAACAAGCCGAACAAAAGTGGGAAATTGCACGTATCTTAGCGGCACTAACACCTAAGGATGGCCGAGGCATTCCGCTGTGGTTAGATCATATTGATCGTGAAATTAGGCTAACAGATCAGTTGGTAGAAGCGTTAGTAGAGCAGTATATGGATACAGAGCTACAGCAGCGATTATTAAAGAAGAAAAGACAGTGGAGACCTTATTAATAGGAGGAGTTAGATTATGCAAATAGTAGGGATTACAACACAACATGAGGTGTATGTTGCTTCAAAAGAGCATAAATTCAAAATGAATGAACTGTTAATTATTGAGGACGACATTTTAAGTAAGCCTAAAGGAGAGGTTGTTGAAACATTTTCTTATAATCGTTATATTCCTATGGGGTTTGATAAAGGACTTGTTGATGATGGAGTGCTTAAAACATTAGAGCATATTGGCTATGATATTGGTGCAGATGATATTCACCTTGCCAAAGTACGTTTATTTGAAGAAGCCATTCATCCGATTCAAACAGGTGCACATGTGCGGCACCCTCATTTTAAGGAAATTGAATCTCTTTTAGTGCAGACAACGGCTGAAAAAGGAATGATCCTTGGGGAAATTAAGTCAACAGAATATGTAAGTGATACACTTCCAGCTGAGTTACAAGGTTTAGTACAAATCCAAGAGGACGAAAAGGCGCGTGTGCAAAAAGGAGTCCCATTTATTTTTGATATTCGATCGATGCAACAATACCCTCATATAGGTGTATTTGGCGGTTCTGGATCGGGGAAGTCTTTCGGATTAAGAGTCATGCTCGAGGAGTTAATGAAACTCAAAATCCCTACGGTTGTTTTTGATCCTCATTTTGAAATGAGCTTTTCCGTTCAAGAAAATGAGGAAGGGCCTCACTTTAAAGAACAGTATATCGTTACGCAAATTGGGCGTGATGTAGGCGTCGATTTTTCCGCTTTATCAACACGTGATGTAGAGAGGCTATTAGGAGCGTCTGGTACATTAACAGAATCAATGGTGAATGTCATTCAATCCGTTCATAAAAGGAAGGATAGTTATCAATCATTTAGTGATCGCGTCGCGAACCTTGCTGAGGCATTGGAAATTGGCAAACAAAAATTAGATGGAATATTACATGATGGAGGGATGTCGAAAGAGGAAATCCAACGGTATCAAACGTTTAAGAAATTATTAGACCAATTTGGTAGTTTGCCACTATCATCAGTAAAAGGCATTCAGTGGCGCTTGAATAGGCTTTATCAAGCTGGGCTTTTTCAGCATCATATACGTATGATTGAACAAGGCTTACAAGCAGGTAAGCTCGTCGTTATACAGGGAGCAGTTTGGTTATTACAAGTGTTCTCAAGCTATGTCATTGGCTCGCTCTATGGGAAACGACGTTCATTTAAAGATGCCCGACTGCAACAAAAACAAGCGGAATTTTTCCCGCCGTTTGTCATTGTAACAGATGAGGCTCACAATTTTGCACCAAAGGGATATGAAGCACCTTCAAAATCAGTTTTAAAAGAAATTGCCCAAGAAGGTAGAAAGTATGGTGTGTTTCTTATTTTTGCCACTCAAAGGCCAACCCTTTTAGATGAAACGATAACCGCACAGCTTAATTCAAAATTTGTATTTCGAACGGTAAGGGGAACGGATATTCAAACGATTAAGGAAGAAACGGATTTAACAGCAGAAGAAGGGAAAAGGCTTCCTTATTTACGATCGGGGGATGTTTTTGTATCTTCTGCGATTATGGGAAGAACCATCGCTGTTAGAATCCGGCTAGCCCATTCGTCAAGCCCTCACACAACGAACCCTTTTGATGAATTAGAACAAAGAACTGAACTAGATGCTAAAGAATTAATGGATGCTTTAGATGAGTTTCTTCCATTAACAGAAGTTCAAATCATGAACCAGCTTAATGAACTAAATAAAAAAGCATCAAAGTCTTGGGACATCAAACAATGGAAGGCACAGTTGAAAAACTTAAGCAAAGAAGGTTATTTACAGGAAAAGCAAACACCATTTGCTTATATATATGATCGTTCTTGACAGTTTTATTGATTGTTCGGTATATTTTGGTTACAATATTGGAAAGAATGAAAGAAATATCAATGTCCGATGAAGAGATGAGTATAACTGCCTGAGATTTATTAGCAAGTAAATCATTACTTGTGTAGAGAGCTGGGGAAGCTGAAAACCAGTATAAATCCACGTTAGAAGATGGTCTCGGAGGAATTTATATGCGAGTGTCGCTTCAAATGGCATAAGCGTGTAACGTAGCTGGCGTTAACAGGAGTCCTATGACTTTTGAGCTCTTCTATATAATAGAAGGGAAAATTGGGTGGTACCACGTGAGTATGCTCTCGTCCCATGTTGGATGAGGGCTTTTTTATATGCTTTAAATGAAAAGGCCAGAGGAGGCACTATTAATGACACAAGAAAAGAAAAGCTTCTATATTACAACCCCGATTTATTATCCAAGTGATAAGCTTCATATTGGACATGCGTATACGACAGTCGCTGGTGATGCGATGGCTCGTTATAAGCGTATTCGAGGATATGATGTTCGGTATTTAACAGGCACAGATGAACATGGTCAGAAAATTGAACAAAAAGCACAGGCAAAAGGTCAAACGCCAAAAGAATTTGTGGATGAGATCGTTACAGGTATTAAGCAGCTTTGGAATAAACTTGATATTTCGTATGATGATTTTATTCGTACAACAGATGAGCGCCACAAGGAAATGGTTGCAGAAATCTTTGAACGCTTTTTAGAGCAAGGGGACATCTATTTAGATGAATATGAAGGCTGGTATTCAGTTCCGGATGAAACCTTTTATACAGAGCTCCAGCTTGTTGATCTTATGAAGGATGAGAATGGTGAAATAATTGGCGGAAAGAGCCCGGATAGTGGTCATCCCGTAGAGAAGGTAAGAGAAGAGTCTTATTTCTTTAGAATGAGTAAATATGCCGATCGGTTATTGAAGTATTATGAGGAGAATCCATCCTTTATCCAACCAGAATCGCGTAAGAAAGAAATGATTAATAATTTTATTAAGCCAGGCTTAGAGGATCTAGCGGTATCAAGAACTTCATATTCTTGGGGGGTACAAGTACCAAGTAATCCAAAGCATGTCATTTATGTATGGATTGATGCCCTTTGTAACTATATTACTGCCCTAAATTACGGGAAGGATGATGACGCTCTTTACCAAAAATACTGGCCAGCTGACGTTCATTTAGTCGGAAAAGAAATTGTCCGATTCCATACGATTTATTGGCCCATTATGTTAATGGCACTTGATCAACCTCTACCAAATAAAGTGTTCGGACATGGTTGGTTATTGATGAAAGATGGTAAGATGTCTAAATCAAAAGGTAATGTCGTTGATCCTGTACCATTAATCGACCGTTATGGATTAGATGCTCTTCGTTATTATTTATTACGAGAAGTACCATTTGGTTCAGATGGGACATTTACGCCGGAAGGATTTGTTGACCGTGTAAACTTTGATTTAGCGAATGATTTAGGTAATCTACTTAATCGAACGGTTGCGATGGTTAATAAGTATTTTGACGGTGAAATTCCGGCCTATGTCAAAGATGCAACACCGTTTGACGCACCGTTACTTGAGCTTATTGAAGCGACAGTTGTAAAAGTAGAGGATGCGATGGAAGAAATGGAGTTTTCAGTTGCCTTAACAGCGATTTGGCAAATGGTCAGCAGAACGAATAAATATATTGATGAAACAAGCCCATGGATGCTAGCTAAGGATGAAGCAAGAAGAGAAGAGTTAGGTTCAGTTATGTATCATTTAGCGGAAGCACTTCGTTACGTTTCAGTTCTAATTCAGCCATTTATGACGGAGACACCGACCAAAATGTGGAAGCAGTTAGGTATCTCCGAAAACGAAAAAACATGGGATTCGTTAGCGAACTTTGGACAAATTCCTACCGGTACTAAAGTCACTAAAGGGGAGCCAATCTTCCCTCGTTTGGATGTGAAAGAGGAAGTAGCCCATATCGTTCATATGATGGGTGGCATACTTGTAACCGAAGATGAGAAGAAGGAAGAGATTGAGCCGGTTGTAAAGGATAATGAAATTACGATTGAAGACTTTTCGAAGGTGGAGCTTCATGTTGCAGAGGTGATTCAAGCAGAACCGGTTGAAGGTGCGGATCGCTTATTAAAAATTCAGCTAGATGTCGGCTTCGAAAAACGCCAAGTTGTTTCTGGTATAGCGAAATATTATGAGCCACAAGAGCTTGTAGGCAAAAAAGTCATTTGTGTTACAAATCTGAAGCCTGTAAAGTTACGTGGAGAATTATCACAAGGAATGATTTTGGCAGGAACAAAAGGGAAAAAGCTGCAACTTGCTACGATTGATGGAACGTTACCGAATGGTGCGAGAGTGAAATAGGGTTTACCAATTCCTGTAATCGTTGACTGTGATATGTAAATGTCATGAAAATGTTATATAGAGAGAAGATAATTCTTCTCTCTATTGTTATATAAAGATAATAATTTCTGTGGTAAAGAACTTGTTACGTTTAGAGACAGATAGTATGAAGGAGTGTAAACATCGTGTTATTTGATACTCATGTTCATTTAAATGCCGATCAATTTGATGAAGATCTGGAGGAAGTGTTAGCTCGTGCTAAGCAAGCTGGTGTATCGGAAATGGTTGTGGTTGGATTTGACGAAAAAACGATTCGTCGTGCACTTGAGCTCGTAGAAAGATATGATTATTTATATGCAGCTGTTGGCTGGCACCCTGTTGATGCTATCGATATGACGGAGCAGCATTTGCAGTGGTTAGAAGAGTTGGCCTCCCATCCTAAGATTGTTGCTCTTGGGGAAATGGGCTTAGATTACCATTGGGATAAGTCACCAAAGGATGTGCAAAAAGAGGTTTTCCGCCAACAAATTGCATTAGCGAAGAAGGTTCAACTACCGATCGTTATTCATAATAGGGATGCCGATCAGGATGTCGTTGATATTTTGAGAGAAGAGGGAGCAAGTGAAGTAGGTGGGATTATGCATTGTTTCGGTGGTAGTGTCGAGATTGCTAAACAATGTTTGGACATGAATTTTCATATTTCACTCGGAGGCCCAGTTACATTCAAAAATGCAAGAAAACCAAAAATGGTCGCAAAAGAAGTGCCTTTGGACAAATTATTAATTGAAACGGATTGCCCTTATCTAGCTCCACATCCAAATCGTGGGAAAAGGAATGAGCCTGCCTATGTCGAATTAGTAGCTAAGGAAATTGCCGCTCTGAGAGAACTCACTTATGAAGAAGTGGCGTCGCAAACGAGAGTGAATGCAAAAAAATTATTTAAGATAAAAAATGAAGAAAAATAAATGTTCAAACTTGTCCATTTTCGGTCTAATTTTCCAGTCGTTCACCTTGTAATATAGATTACATCTTGATGACATTTTGCAAAATGATGTAGAGAAAGGGAGACGGGCAAACACTCAATATGACAATGTTTTTGTCGTTTTTTGTTCCTGCTTGTCTTCTTTACAACGATTTCGCTTTTGTTCTACAATTTGGGCGATTTGCATAGAGTGGACTTGTCGATATTTATTTATTTTCTTTGTGTGATTTTTATTGGATAATGAACAACATGCAAGGAGAGTAGTTAAATATAAAGTTGACAAAAGAGGAGGTCAGTGTTTATAATTCGGAGCGTTGAGAGAGAGGAGTTTATGACATGGAAGCAAACATACGTAATCTTCTTCCAGCGAAATTTTCTGGAAAAGGATTATTCATCTCCGTCATTAGTCTCATTCTCTTCGTGGGCGTAATTATTTACGCTGTATACGAGGTGACAAAGGCCACTGTTGAGATTAGTATTGATGGTGAAGTATTGGTATATGATACCCATGCTAACACGCTTGCTGATTTCATGATGGAGCATAATTGGGATGTCCAAGAGCATGATCTCATTGAACCGGCATTAGAGACAGAAATCACAGATAGTATGGAGGTTGTTTGGAAACAGGCGAAGGAAGTACTTGTGACAATTGATGGAAAACAAGAGACCGTGTGGACGATCGAAGACACAGTCGAGGCTCTTTTTGCAGAGTTAAATATCACATATACAGAACATGACCATATATTTCCGGCAGTTACGACTGACATAACAGAGAGCTTGGAGGTTCTATTTGAATCTGCCTTCCAAGTCGTAATATCAAGTGACGGTGAACAACAGGAGTTTTGGACAACTTCGACGACTGTCGCTGACTTTTTAGAAAAAGAAGATGTATCTTTAGGTGAGCTTGATCGTGTAGAGCCTGCACTCGAAGAAAAACTAGATAAAGACGCACAGATCCAGATAGTGCGTGTAGAAAAAGTCACCGATGTAGTGGAGGAAGCGGTATCTTTTGGGACAGTGACTCAAAAGGACGATTCGCTTGAGTCAGGAACTGAAAAAGTTGTCAATGCTGGCTCTGAAGGAAAAGTGAAGAAGCATTACGAAGTGATCCTAGAGGATGGCGAAGAAGTTTCGCGGGAATTGGTTAAGGAAGAGACGGTTTCAGAAAGCCAGGATCGAGTAGTGGCAGTGGGAACAAAACCGAAGCCTGTCCAGGTTGCTAGAAGTACAACACCTTCTCAATCTGCAGCCAATTCAAGTGCAAGTGAATCTTCAAACAATAAGTCTGATGGTAAAACCTTTACGGTTACAGCGACGGCTTATACAGCTGGTTGTAATGGTTGTAGTGGTATTACCGCAACAGGCATTAATTTAAAAAATAATCCGAATATGAAAGTCATTGCTGTTGATCCGAATGTCATTCCACTCGGAAGTCGAGTTGAAGTAGAAGGATATGGTATTGCCATTGCAGGTGATACAGGTGGGTCGATTAATGGCAATAAAATTGATGTACACGTACCTACCAAAGCGGAAGCACAGCGTTGGGGACGTAAGCAAGTGAAGATTACGGTTCTAGATTAGATCCAGAATATTTGGTCATTCGTCTGAATGAGTGTACATGAACGCGATGTGGGAGAGAGATCTCTTATGTCGCGTTTTTTTGGATGAATCGCTTATTTTAGACTAGGTAGGATCTTTTCATAAAAAGTGATAAAATAAAGAAACTATTGAGAAGGGCTTTACATCAATACATGTAAGTTATTCGCCATTGTGGGATTGAAGGTGCAAAGAGAATGAAAGTAAAAGAAGTGATTGTCGTAGAAGGTCGTGATGATACCGTTGCAATCAAACGAGCAGTAGATGCGGATACGATTGAGACAAACGGCTCTGCAATAAATGAATCAACGCTACGTCAAATTGAGTTAGCTCAGCAAAGGCGTGGTGTAATTATATTAACGGACCCGGATTATCCAGGGGAACGGATTCGAAAAATTATCGAAAATCGAGTCAATGGTTGCAAGCATGCTTTTTTGACTAAAAAAGAAGCTCTGTCTAAGCGAGGCGGAAATCTCGGTGTCGAAAATGCTTCGCCAGATTCAATTAGACAAGCTCTACAAGATATTCGTGAGCAGTATGATGCACCAGAGGAAATGATTACGAGGCAGGATTTATTACAAGCAGGATTAATCGCTGGACCACTAGCTAGACAGCGACGAGAGAAGTTAGGTGAAAAACTAAAGATTGGTTATGCGAATGGCAAGCAGCTTCATCGTCGGCTGCAAACCTTCCATATACAAGCTCAGGAGTTTGCCGAAGCGCTCTCAGAGGTTTTTAAAGAGGAGGAAGGTCAGTGACCAAAGATATTGCAACACCAGCACGGACGAAAGAAATTTTAAATAAGTATGGTTTTCAATTTAAAAAAAGCTTAGGGCAAAACTTTTTAATTGATACGAATATTTTACATAATATCGTGGACGCAGCCAAATTAACATCGGAGTCAGGCGTTATTGAGGTAGGTCCGGGAATTGGTGCATTAACGGAGCAAGTGGCCAAGAGAGCTAAAAAAGTGGTCTCGTTTGAAATTGATCAGCGTTTATTACCTGTATTAAAGGAAACGCTTCAACCTTATCCACACATAGAGATTGTTCACTCGGATATTTTAAAAGCAGATATTCAAGCAACGATTGCCGAAAAATTTGAAGAAGGCCAAGATCTCATGGTTGTCGCAAACTTGCCTTATTATGTCACCACACCGATTTTGATGAAGCTACTAGAAGAAAAGCTACCATTACGCGGAATTGTTGTCATGATTCAGGCTGAGGTTGCTGAGCGTATTTCAGCTAAGCCAGGAACAAAGGAGTATGGTTCTTTATCATTGGCGGCTCAATATTATGCCGTTGCTGAGAAAGTTATGACCGTTCCTGCTTCTGTATTTGTGCCGAGACCGAAAGTCGATTCAGCCGTTTTACGTCTAACAATTCGAAAAGAGACACCGGTAAATGTGACCGACGAAGACTTCTTTTTTAAAGTGATTCAATCAAGCTTTGCTAATCGTAGGAAGACGATTTTAAATAATCTAATCCATAATTTTGCATCTAAGGAGAAAAAACCGGAAATCGAGCAATCCTTAGCCGAAGCTAATATCGATCCAAAGCGCCGAGGGGAGACGTTATCAATGGAGGAGTTTGCTGCATTAAGTGAAGCATTATGGACGAGGTTTCAGTCATCTTAATAAAGCGATAGTAACAAAAGTGAACCATGCAGTGATTGCATGGTTTTTTGCGGTGCCTATCTCGTCAATCTCTTTCACAGAAGTGGCCTAAGCATCATAGGTTAAGAGTGAGGGAGGCTAACGTATGAAAATAAAAAATGGCGACATTGTAGCTCGTCACTCTTATAAATACGACATGATTTTTCGAGTCGTTCATATACAAGGTCAACAAGCAGAGTTAGCTGGTGAAGACATGCGTTTATTGGCCGATGCACCGATATCGGATTTGAAGCTTGTCACGGATGAAGAGAGAGAGAGAAGACGTGAGGAAAGTAAACAAGTAGAAGAGAAGTCATATCGTTTGTTCCGACAAGATGCGAAGTTAATGAAGCAGAGAAGTGAGTACGAAGGAACCGATCATTTTAAAACAGAGCCTTCCTATTTTGAAATGCGTGGTCGTGTATTGCATATTGATGGTGATAGCTATTACTTACGAAAATGTACCGAGCTTTATCATAAAATTGGGATTCCTGTATACGGTGTACACCTTCAGGAAAAAGAGATGCCGGAGCAATTAGCTTCTTTGTTAGAGATGGTTCAGCCAGATATTCTTGTTATTACCGGGCATGATGCTTATGTGAAAACAAAAGGGGAAGAAGATGAGATTCGTGCTTATCGTCATACTAAATATTTTGCAGAATGTGTAAGGATTGCACGTAAATTTTGTCCGCATCGGGATCAGCTTGTTATTTTTGCAGGAGCGTGCCAATCTCATTTCGAAACATTGATACGAGCAGGGGCTAATTTTGCCAGTTCACCTGAGCGAATTAATATTCATGCTTTAGATCCTGTGTATATTGTAGCAAAAGTCAGCATGACATCCTTCATGGAACGTGTAGGTTTATGGGATGTGATCCGAAATACGATAACGGGAGATAAAGGATTAGGTGGAATTGAAACGAAAGGAGTTATGCGTGTTGGTCTTCCTTTTGTTGATAACGGGAAAGAGGAGTAATGACTAGATATCCAACAACAAGCAACAAATAGATGTTAAAGGATTCGTTAATGAAGCAAACTAGATGGCTCGACATAACGGTATTATGACTAGAACGGAAATGAAACGCATGGAAGGGTTAAAAGCTTTGATATGGCTAGAGGAAGTCTCGTAAGGAGCAAGGAGGGTAGAATAAGGCAAAGTAGTGAACCACCTTGCTCTAACAATTATCGTGCAAATAGCAAACCGGGGCTAATGATATCAAATGAGGTACGGTGGACATGCTCTCTTTAATGATGATGAGGGTTTTATGTTTTAGATGGGTATAAATGCATCGATAAGGCTGTAGTGAATCATGAATTATGGCCACTTTCTAATAGATGGTCGGCTTTCTTTTTTTACGCTCATTAGGTTAAGATGACGATCGTATTCAGTTCAAATGGGCAAGATGAAATGGTAAACGATGTCCACACTCACTAAACATAGAAAACCCAACAAATGGAAGCGATTTCATACATATTTTTGAAAAAAATAGCCAAAATATTGAAAGGAACAAAAAAACAGGTATTTTTATTCGATATTTGGAGAAAAGTTGTTGACAAGATTCTTGTTCAATTGATATAATTTAAAATTTATTTGACTTTTTTTGTAGGATGGTGTAAAATATATATTGAGTGAGGTGGGGTGTACAAATGGGTAAAACATTAATAGATATCAAAAGGGCTTTAGATGCTAATGTAGGAAAAAGAATTACTATAAAAGCAAATGGTGGACGTCGTAAAACGATGGAAAGGTCTGGTCTTCTTGAGGAAACATATCCATCTGTGTTTATCGTGAAATTAGATGAACAGAACGCGTTTGAGCGTGTATCCTACAGCTATGCAGATGTATTAACTGAATCTGTAGAGCTGATGTTTTGTGAAGAAGGCGGAAATGGGGCTATTAAAGCATAAGTGCATCACACAAACTTCCTGAAGGAATTGTTTCCAGGGAGTTTATTTTTTTGTTTTTGAATCATACTAACGTTGTCGTCGATTCTTTTATTATTAAGGAGTTGGTATCCTTGAGTCGAAGAAGAGGAATTATGTCTGATGCTTTTAAGGAAGAGTTAGCGAAAGAGCTTGGGTTCTACGATACCGTTCAAAAAGAAGGTTGGGGCGGTATTCGGGCAAAGGATGCAGGGAATATGGTCAAGCGAGCCATTGAAATAGCAGAAGGCCAATTAGCTAGCCAACAGCAACAAAAAAAATAAGATCGACGACAAAGTTCCAAAAAAAGGCCGCCCGAATAGAGGGTGGTCTTTTTTAGGTTAAATGTTGAAGGGGAAGTGGGAAACTAGCAACATAAGCTGTGTGACAGGGCTCTAGTGTTATAGGGAAAGCGGTGAAGTAGCTTGTTGTAGGGAAAGGCGAGAAGTAGCAACATATCGAGTGAAAAGGGCAGAGTTGTTGTAGGGAAAGGCGAGAAGTAGCAACATATCGAGTGAAAAGGGCAGAGTTGTTGTAGGAAAAGTCGGGAAGTAGCAACATATCGAGTGAAAAGGGTAGAGTTGTTGTAGGAAAAGTCGGGAAGTAGCAACATAAGCCCGAGTAAAAGCAGAATCACGGGGTTACGAGCTGAAAAAAGAGGAGAAAGCCCGAGCAAACGCAGAATCACGGGGGTGAGAGCTGAAAAAAGAGGAGAAAGCCCGAGCAAACGCAGAATCACGGGGTTACGAGCTGGAAAAGGAGGAGAAAGCCTGAGCAAACGCGGAATCGCGGGGTTACGAGCTGAAAAAAGAGGAGAAAGCCCGAGCAAACGCAGAATCACGGGGTTGAGAGCTGAAAAAAGAGGAGAAAGCCCGAGCAAACGCAGAATCACGGGGTTGAGAGCTGAAAAAGGAGGAGAAAGCCCGAGCAAACGAGGAATCGCGGGGCTACGAGCTGAAAAAAGAGGAGGAAGCCCGAGCAACCGCGGAATCACGGGGTTACGAGCTGAAAAAGGAGGACAAAGCCTGAGCAAACGAGGAATCACGGGGTTACGAGCTGGAAAAGGAGGAGAAAGCCCGAGAAAAAAACAATTACAACTAACTAAGAGGTATTCACATCTTCACACTGACTTTCATACAAAAGAAAATATTTCATGTTTATCATCTAGTAAATTTGGAAATAATAAGAGTAATAGATTCAAAGAATAAGAGGAGATGATGACAATGAGTTTGAGTGAATATATTGAAAAAATTAATGATATGTTAGAAGAGGCGAAAGAAGAAACGAATGAAAATTTAGGTGTATAATTTATGAATCTCTTAATAGCAAGCATAATACCGTAATTCTCCCTGTGACTGTCCAACTCAGACCAGGGGGAATTTTTTATGTTTGCCGCTGTTTAATAACGACGTTACTGATTGAAGGTGGTATGTTACGAGAACAAGTGATAAAATAACCTAAGCAAATGGAAACAGTAGAAGGTGACGATATTGAAGTATTCGATTAAAGCCCCGGCGAAAATAAACTTAACACTCGATACAATAAAAAAGCGCCCCGATGGTTATCATGAAGTAGAAATGATTATGACAACAGTCGATTTAGCTGATCGACTAGACCTTATGGATCGAAGCGATGATAAAATAGTTATTGATGTATCAGAAGGTTTTGTTCCAAATGATCACCGCAATCTAGCTTATCAAGCCGCTGATTTATTAAGGAAGCATTGTCAGATTAACAAAGGGGTCTCCATCTATATAACGAAAAGGATCCCGGTCTCTGCAGGTCTTGCTGGTGGTAGTAGTGATGCCGCAGCAACACTGAAAGGGCTAAATGAGCTATGGTCATTAGGTTTAAGCCTAGATGAATTAGCTGAACTAGGAGGTCAGATTGGTTCAGATATTCCATTCTGTATCTATGGAGGAACGGCTTTGGCTACAGGTCGTGGCGAAAAGATAAAACAAATTGCTTCACCACCACCTTGTTGGGTTATATTAGCAAAGCCGCCGATTGGTGTATCAACGGCTGATATTTATAATCGTTTGAAATTGGATGATGTAGAACACCCAGATACTGAAAAAATGATCCGAGCTATTGAAGAACAGGATTTCCAACAAATTTGTGCGGGACTTCATAACACATTAGAAAACGTCACGCTTCAGCTCTATCCTGAGGTGAGGAAGATTAAGGAGCAGATGTTGAAGTTTGGATGTGACGGAGTATTAATGAGTGGTAGTGGTCCAACGGTTTTTGGACTCGTTCAGAAAGAATCTAGATTAAACCGAGTGTATAATGGGTTAAAAGGGTTTTGTAGTGATGTATATGCAGTGCGACTACTTGGCTAAAGAACTTGATAAAATCCGTACATTAATGATATATTTATTTTAAATATTCGGATTTGGTGGAGGTATTATGAAAAAACTGAAAAGAAGTGGCCGTTTAGTCGACATGACTCATTTTTTACTACAGCACCCACATGAAGTTATTTCTCTTACTCACTTTGCAGAGCGCTATCAATCAGCTAAATCATCTATTAGTGAAGATTTAGTTATTGTGAAAGATATCTTTGAAGATGAAGGCTACGGCTCTTTAATGACGATACCTGGTGCAAGCGGAGGAGTGAAGTATATTCCTAAAGTAGGACAAGATGAAGCAAAAGAATTGGTGCAGTCGATTACTGATCAACTTGCTTTGCCTGAACGTATTCTTCCTGGTGGTTATTTGTATATGATGGATGTGTTAGGTAGTCCACGTTTTAATAAAGCTGCTGGCCGCCTTTTTGCAGGTGCACTAGCGAACAAAAAAATTGATGCTGTCTTGACGGTAGCGACAAAGGGAATCCCACTCGCCTATGCAGTGGCTGATTACTTGAATGTACCGGTTAGTATTATTAGAAGAGATCATCGTGTGACAGAAGGTTCGATGGTAAGTATTAACTATGTTTCTGGATCATCTAATCGAATTCAAACGATGACATTAGCACGAAGAAGTATTGAACCAGGAGCACGAGTATTTATCGTTGATGATTTTATGAAAGCTGGTGGTACGATACGCGGCATGATTGATTTGCTAGCTGAATTCGAAGCGGAGCTTGTCGGTATCGGCGTACTTGTTGAATCGGTGGAAGTAGAAGAGAAGCTAGTAGATGAGTATATTTCTTTAACTAGAATAACGGAAATTAATATGCAAGAAAAAATCATTAAAGTGGAAGCTGGTAATGTCTTAGAACAGCTTGCCCCGATTACAAAGGAGGATTTTTCGTCATGAAAGTTGTACACACACAAGAAGCACCAGCTGCTATCGGCCCATATTCACAAGGTATTATCGTGAACAATTTGTTTTATAGCTCAGGACAAATCCCTTTAAAAGCGAATGGAGAATTACTTGAAGGTGATGTACAAGCACAAACGCATCAAGTATTCCACAACCTACAAGCGGTATTAAAAGAAGCTGGATCAGCTCTTGATCAAGTTGTAAAAGCAACAGTTTTTATTAAAGATATGGAGCAATTCCCATTAATTAATGATGTTTATGGTCACTATTTCAATGAGCATAAGCCCGCTCGCTCTTGTGTAGAAGTTGCACGTCTACCAAAAGATGTTTTAGTGGAGATTGAAGTCATTGCTCTAGTAAAATCTTAATAGTTGACGAATGAAAGAGCTCCTTTCTTTGAGAGGAGCTCTTTTTATATGGAATCAATTAACGGGAAATGAGTCGTTATTAACATAATTTAGTACAATCGTTTGAGAAAAAAGATAAAAAAATTAATAAAAAGCCAGAATTTTTCTTATTTTTAAGAAGGAATTCCTAATTTTTTCGCGAAATGTAGTTACAATCAAATGAATAGGTGGTGGCTGAAAATGCAAGTGACAGACGTGAGATTACGACGAGTCAACACAGAAGGCAGAATGAGAGCAATTGCCTCAATCACAATTGATCATGAGTTTGTTGTACACGACATTCGTGTAATTGATGGAAATAATGGTCTATTCGTTGCAATGCCAAGTAAGCGAACTCCTGATGGTGAGTTTCGTGATATTGCACACCCGATTTCTTCACAGACACGTGAGAAAATTCAAACAGCCGTATTAGAAGAATACGAACGTGCGGGTGAATATGATGGAATAGAATATGAAGAAGCCGGTGCTTCCTAAAAAGCTTAGTCTCACTACTATTAAGTGAGGCTATTTTTTATGGCGTAATCACGTTATAATTGAAGAAGAAATTAGTATGCTTTAATAAGATATAAAGTTTGCTAAATTTTAGTAATAATGCTTAATTTCACCCTTTTTTTGACTATTATTTGAATATCTTTTTATTCTCAATAAACAAACCGTATTCAACCTTGAAATAGAATCCGTTTTAGGATATATTCGTAATGGAAAAAAAGGATCGTTTGGGAGGATGCCATGAGTAATCGTTTTGCTATTATTTTAGCAGCAGGACAAGGTACACGAATGAAGTCGAAGTTATATAAAGTTCTTCACCCTGTTTGTGGGAAACCGATGGTACAGCATGTAGTCGACCGAGTTAATCGCGTTGGCTTCGATAAAAAAGTAACAATTGTAGGGCATGGGGCAGATGTCGTTCAAGAAGTGCTTGGTGATCAGGTGTCATATGTTGTTCAAGAAGAACAATTAGGTACTGGGCATGCCGTAATGCAGGCGGAATCCTTATTATCAGATAAAGAAGGAACCACGATTGTCTTGTGTGGCGATACCCCTTTAATCACGGAGGAGACCATAAGTCAGCTTCTACAAGCACATGAGAAGAAGCAAGCACAAATAACTGTTTTAACAGCAGTCACAGAAAATCCGACTGGTTACGGACGAATAATCCGCAATCAACAAGGGCTTGTTGAACGAATTGTTGAACACAAAGACGCAACGGAAGAAGAAAGAAGCGTCAAAGAAATTAATACAGGCACGTATTGTTTTGATAACCAAACTTTATTTAATGCTCTCAAGAAGGTCGGAAATGAAAATGCACAAGGTGAGTATTACTTACCTGATGTCATTGAAATTGTTCAGTCAGAAGGTGGCATGGTAGGTGCTTATCAAGCTTCTTCTATGGATGAAACATTAGGGATTAACGACCGTGTGGCCTTAAGTCAGGCAGAGTCGATTATGAAGGCACGCATCAATGAAGCTTGGATGAGAGCAGGTGTGACGATTATTAATCCGGCACAAACCTATATCTCCTCTGATGCAGAAATTGGTCAAGATACAGTGATTTATCCCGGCACAGTGATCCAAGGTCATACAATCATAGGTGAGGATTGTATCATTGGTCCAAATAGTGAGTTGACTGACTGTAAAGTTGGAAATAAAACAACGATCAAACAATCTGTAGTATCTGATAGTGAAGTGGGTAATGAGGTCAATGTTGGCCCATTTGCACATATCCGCCCACAATCTGTACTAAATGATCAAGTGAAGATTGGCAATTTTGTTGAAGTGAAGAAAACGACAATGGGACAAAATAGTAAGGCTTCTCATTTAAGTTACTTAGGTGATGCGGAAATCGGCAAAGATGTTAACGTCGGTTGTGGGTCCATTACGGTTAATTATGATGGGGAAAATAAATTCTTAACAAAAATTGAAGATCGAGCATTCATCGGTTGTAATTCAAATTTAATTGCACCTGTAACGATTGGTGAAGATACATTTGTAGCTGCCGGTTCTACGATTACAGATGATGTTCCAAGTAAAGCCCTATCGATTGCAAGGGCAAGGCAAGTAAATAAGGAAAATTATCAAAAAAAATAGAGTGTTGAACAAACGTGTGGAGGGAACGACAAAATGTCAAAATATAGCGATCCGAGCTTAAAGGTATTTACTTTGAATTCTAATAAAGGGCTTGCCCATGAAATTACGGAGCATATCGGTGTATCCATGGGTAAAAGCTCTGTTATGCGTTTTAGTGATGGCGAAGTACAAATAAACATTGAGGAAAGTATTCGTGGCTGTGATGTTTACTTAATTCAATCAACGTCTGCTCCTGCCAATGAGCATATTATGGAATTATTAATTATGATTGATGCAATGAAGCGTGCTTCAGCTAAAACGATTAACGTTGTTATGCCGTATTATGGCTATGCTCGTCAAGATCGTAAAGCACGTGCTCGTGAACCAATTACCGCGAAGCTAGTGGCTAACTTACTTGAAACAGCTGGTGCTACTCGTGTCTTAACATTGGATTTACACGCGACACAAATTCAAGGATTCTTTGACATCCCTGTTGATCAGTTAATGGGTGTTCCTATTCTATCTGATTACTTTAAAGAGAAGCAACTTGATGATGTTGTAATCGTATCACCTGACCATGGTGGAGTTGTGCGTGCTCGTAAGATGGCTGATCGCCTAAAAGCACCGATTGCTATTATTGATAAACGTCGTCCAAAACCAAACGTTTCTGAAGTTATGAATATCGTTGGTAATATTGAAGGAAAAACAGCGATTATCATCGATGATATTATTGATACGGCTGGAACGATTACACTTGCTGCTAACGCTCTAATTGAGCACGGTGCTAAAGAAGTATATGCATGCTGTACACATCCAGTTTTATCAGGACCAGCTATTGAGCGTATTAAGAATTCAAAAATTAAAGAATTAGTCGTAACGAACTCGATTGTACTACCTGAAGAGAGACAAATTGATAAGATTAAAATGTTATCTGTTGGACCACTAATGGCTGAGGCCATTATCCGCGTTCATGAGCATGCTTCAGTAAGTACTTTATTTGATTGATCACTGAAATTCCCTAGTAAATTTGAAATAGAGGGTTTGAAGCTCAAGGTTTTAGGGAACACATATCTATAGAGAAAAAGATTGTGAAAACTAACTTGAGGTGATAAAGATGGCTACAGTATTGAAAGCAAATCGTCGCGAAAATTTACAAGGCTCAACAACGAGAAAGTTACGAAAAGACGGCTTTTTACCAGGCGTTTTATATGGTAGTAAAATCGATAGTCAACCCGTATCAGTCGAATCGGTCGAATTTCTAAAAACAGTTCGTGCAGTTGGGAAAAACGGTATTTTTTCTTTAGATGTCAAAGGTGGAAAGACACACCAAGTCATGTTATATGAGTTACAAACAGATCCACTCAAAGATGAATTCGTTCATGCTGACTTTTTCGAAGTCGATATGACATCTGAAATTGAAGCAGAAGTATCGGTTCATTTAGTAGGTGATTCACCTGGTGCTAACGAAGGTGGAGTTGTTGCACATATGATGTATACCGTTGTTGTTAATTGTTTACCTTCAGATATCCCTGAAAGTATAGAAGTCGATATTTCGGAACTTCACATTGGGGACTCTATTCAAATAGCTGATATCAGAAAGCAAGTGTCAGTGGATATTTCGAATGAGGATGAAGAAACGATTGTTACTGTCCAAGCTCCTGCTGCTGAGGTTGAACCAAATGAACCAGTAGAAGTAGACGAAGATGCGGAACCAGAAGTGATTAATGAGAAGTCTGAAGAAGAATAATATAGGATCGAACATGTCCAAAGCATGTTAAAATAAAATAAGTATGAGGCTACGTATAGCCCTATAAAAGGTATAGTCTGTAGACTATACCTTTTATTCTAATGAAAAAAGTTAGGAGCGTTTCAGATGAAATTAATCGTTGGACTAGGAAATCCAGGCGAAAAGTATGCAGGTACTAGGCACAATATTGGCTTTGACATTGTTGATGCATGTGCAAAAGAATTTAGTATTGAATTAAATCAAGCGAAATTTAAAGGTGTTTATGGGACAGGTTTGGTAAATGGGGAAAAAGTATATCTCTTAAAACCGCTTACATATATGAATTTATCTGGAGAATCAGTCCGTCCACTTATGGATTATTTTCAAATTCCATTGGAGGATTTGGTTGTTATATACGACGACCTAGATTTACCGGTAGGGAAAATACGCTTAAGGCAAAAAGGAAGTGCCGGTGGGCATAATGGAATGAAATCATTGATTCAACATTTAGGTACCCAAGAGTTTAATCGGATACGTGTAGGTGTAGACCGCCCTAAGAATGGTGAACCAATTGTTAATTACGTATTAGGTCGATACCATCCGGAGGAACGTGCAGATGTGATAAGTTCTATTGACCAATCGGTAAATGCTATGAAAAGCTGGACCGATCAGCATACATTCCTCGAGGTGATGAACAAGTTTAACTAAGTTTCGAATAGCCTGCTTTGATTTCGTTTATACTAAAATAACAACGTTTTAATCAAATATGAAACAAGTTTGGTATAAACGAAGACGACCCTTTATTTGTCAATAAAAACTCGTTATAATCAAAGGAGGTTCTTTCATGGCCATCGTTTATCAGTGTAGCCATTGCTGCCTAGTGGTCGGGAGAATTGAGCAACAGTCGATTAACAGTAGCGAATTAGGATTCGATCGATTAAACACAGAAGAGCGTGAAGCTGCGATCTCTTATCAAAATAATGGTGATATCCATGTACAAGCGATATGCGATGACTGTTATGATGCGTTAGCACTTAATCCCTCATTTCATGAAATCGATACATTTATTCAATAAAAATAGAAGATAAAGACTGATTTTGAGTGTAAATGTTCCCCATTACACGGGGGCATAAGCTTTGGCTACCATATGCCAAAGCGTTTTTCTGTTCAATCCTTTCTTTATAGTAATTAAAATCTTAGCACATGTACGAAAAGAGCCGCACATGAGGTTTAGACTTTCATACAAAACAAGGTATGAACAAGATAAATTGGCATATATCGTATTCTTATCGAGTACGTTTTAAAGTATTAGAAGGATAAACACTGGTTTGAGCAGTGTTTAAGATAAGTCGCATAGACTTTGATCAATTGTTTGGAGAGCAGGGGGAAAAGCATGTTAGGATTGCAAAATTATATACGTAATAACGAGGAGTTACGCTTAATAGCCGACGGTATTGAATCAAACCTCAAAGAGCAATTGCTCTCTGGTTTATCAGGCTCAGCTCGTACGGTAGTTATGGCTACGCTCTACCGTGAAACTAAAAGAACGCAGCTGGTTGTTACCCATAACTTATATCAAGCACAAAAACTATATGAGGATTTCGTGGAGCTCTTATCAGAAGAAGAGGTCCTGCTTTATCCTGTCAATGAATTAATTTCCGCAGAAATCGCGATTGCTAGCCCAGAGATGAGAGCCCAAAGAATTGATGTATTAAATAAATTAATTAACCAATTTAATGGCGTTGTGATTGTTCCGTTAGCGGGAATGCGGAGATTATTACCACCTGCCTCTTATTGGAGAATGAGTCAATTAACGGTTAGTCGTGGTCAAGATATTGGCGAACTCCAATCTTTATTAGAAAAGCTTGTAGCAATGGGCTTTGAGCGAGTTGATATGGTCAGCTCTCCTGGGGAAGTGAGTGTTCGTGGTGGCATCATTGATATCTATCCTTTAACGGAAAGTGACCCTCTTCGAATCGAATTATTCGATACAGAAATAGATTCTATTCGAACATTTTCCATTGATGATCAACGTTCAAAGGAAGAAATCAAAGAAGTAACGATTGGCCCAGCTGAAGAGATTATTTTATTTAAAGATGATTATGAGCGAGCCAGTCAAACCTTACATGAACTATTACAGAAGAGTCTTAAAAAAGTAAGAAAGACAGAAACGAAGGATAAATTATCAAGACATATCTCGTTTGAGATTAGTCAGTTAAGACAGCTTGGCCAATTTCAAGGTATGTATAAATACATGTCGATTTATTATGATGCCCCACATTCTCTTTTAACGTATATGCCTGAAAATACAGTGGTTTTTATTGATGAGATGAGCCGTGTGAAAGAGATGGCAGAATCACTACATAAAGAGGAGGCACAATGGTTAACGGCACTTGTTGAACAAGGTGAAATCGTACATGATGCTATCTTATCTTTAGATGCAATCGAAGAGTTGCGTAAGGCATCGTATCCGATCAATTATTTATCGTTGTTTATTAAGCATGTTCCGTCAACAAACCCACAGAATATCGTCAACTTTAATTGTAAATCGATGCAGAATTTCCATGGTCAAATGCAACTTTTGCAATCAGAGCTTACGAGATGGCAGGGAACTGAATATGCAATCGTATTTTCGGCAGGAACAAAAGATCGGGCAAACCGACTTGCTTTGAATTTAGAAGAAGAAGGCATTGACGTACGAGTCGTTGAACAAAAAACCGAGTTAACCAATGGTATGGTCCATGTTATGGAAGGGAATCTCCATAGTGGTTTTGAATTGCCGTTACAAAAGCTTATTGTCATTACAGAAGAAGAGGTCTTTACGAAACAAACAAAACGCGCTCCAAGAAAACAAAAAATTTCAAATGCGGAAAGAATTAAAAGCTACTCTGAGCTGAAGGTCGGGGATTTAATTGTCCATACAAACCATGGTATTGGTAAGTATTTAGGTGTTGAAACATTAGAGTTTAATGGTATTCATAAGGATTATTTGCATTTGAGATATGCAGGAAATGACAAGCTTTATGTACCGGTTGAACAAATTGACCAAGTGCAGAAGTATGTTGGTTCCGAGGAAAAAGAGCCGAAGATTTATGCGTTAGGTGGAAGTGATTGGAAGAAAGTTAAGAAAAAAGTACAATCATCTGTTGAGGATATTGCCGATGATTTAATAAAATTATATGCCGAACGGGAAGCTAGCAAAGGTTATGCATTTAATGCTGATGGCCCTGAGCAATCAGAATTTGAGTCTTCCTTCCAATATCAAGAAACAGAAGATCAGTTAAGAGCGATTGAAGAAATAAAAGAAGATATGGAAAAAGAGCGACCGATGGATCGGCTGCTATGTGGTGATGTTGGTTATGGAAAGACAGAAGTGGCTATTCGAGCGGCTTTCAAGGCGATTAATGATGGCAAGCAAGTAGCTATTCTGGTCCCAACTACAATATTAGCTCAACAGCACTACGAAACCATTAAAGAACGATTCTCGGAATATCCAATTAATATTGGAGTTCTAAGTCGATTCCGTTCAAGAAAAGAGCAAACAGCAACGCTGAAAGGATTAAAAGCAGGGTCGATTGATTTAGTGGTTGGTACACATCGACTGTTATCTAAGGATGTTGTTTTCAAAGATTTAGGTTTGCTCATTGTAGATGAAGAGCAACGATTTGGTGTAACACATAAAGAAAAGATTAAAACGATAAAAGCAAATATTGATGTTTTGACGTTAACGGCGACTCCGATTCCACGTACGCTTCATATGTCGATGCTAGGAGTTCGTGATTTATCGATTATTGAAACGCCGCCAGAGAACCGTTTTCCTGTGCAAACTTATGTGGTTGAAAATAATGCTGCTCTTACGCGTGAGGCGATCGAAAGAGAGTTAACAAGAGGCGGACAAGTGTACTTTTTATATAATCGCGTCGAGGATATTGAGCGTATGACAGAGGAAATCTCGAACCTAGTCCCAGATGCTCGTGTTAGCTATGCACACGGTCAAATGAATGAACGTGAGTTAGAAGGGATTATTCTTGATTTCTTAGAAGGTACAAGTGATGTTTTGGTGACGACCACCATTATTGAAACAGGAGTAGACATTCCGAATGTCAATACGCTAATTATTCATGATGCAGATAAAATGGGATTATCTCAACTTTACCAAATTCGTGGCCGAGTAGGTCGATCAAATCGTGTGGCATACGCCTATTTTACGTATCAGCGAGATAAGGTTTTATCAGAGGTAGCAGAAAAGCGCCTTCAAGCAATTAAAGAATTCACGGAGCTAGGATCAGGCTTTAAAATTGCCATGCGTGATTTAACTATTCGTGGGGCAGGAAATTTACTAGGAGCTCAACAGCATGGCTTTATTGAATCTGTCGGTTTTGACCTTTATTCACAAATGCTTAAAGAAGCTATTGAAGAGCGTAAAGGTGATAAACCTAAAGAAAAGCCGTTCCAGGTCGAGCTAGATATTAAAGTCGATGCTTATATCCCTGAAGCATATATTAAAGATGCCAAACAAAAGATTGAAATGTATAAACGTGTTAAAGGGATAGAAGAAACAAAAGAGCTTAGGGATTTACAGGATGAAATGATTGACCGTTTTGGTACGTATCCTAAAAACGTCGATTACCTGCTTCGCTTAACAGAAATTAAGCTCTTATCTAACCTTTATAAAGTAGAACAAATAACAGAGGTTAAAGATACGGTCCAAATTCTTTTATCTGAGGAAGGATCACAAGCAATTGATGGAGCAAATCTTTTCAAAAAGGTAAGTTCCTTAGGAAGAGAAGTTTCACTAGGAGCAAACGGGCAAAAGGTGAAGTTTGGTATTAAAACAAAAAGCATAAGTGATGACAGTCTCTTAGAATACTTAGAGAAAATACTAGCAGCCCTGAAGCAATCACAAAAAGTTCCTGTAACCAAGTAGATGTAAGAAAGCATCCCACCACGACTACTTAGCTGGCTAAGGGACCATTATCTGCTAAGGTCATTGAGCACAAGATGGATGACTAGCTCAATTCAAGTCACAAACTATCGCCAGAAGTACACTTTCATATAAAACCCGTATGGTAGAGCCAAAACCTTGAAGTATCTGCACAAAGAAGGGGTTAATGTGCAGATACGGAGGCCAAACCTTGGAGTATCTGCACAAAGAGACGGTTAATGTACAGATACGGAGGCCAAACCTTGGAGTATCTGCACAAAGAGACGGTTAATGTACAGATACGGAGGCCAAACCTTGGAG
>NZ_JAQQWS010000021.1:0-39511 GCF_028610675.1 Alkalihalobacillus pseudalcaliphilus | reverse complement strand
TCTTCTCCTCAGTATCTGCACATTAGCCTCCTCTTTGTGCAGATACTAACCCTCTTCTCCTCAGTATCTGCACATTAGCCTCCTCTTTGTGCAGATACTAACCCTCTTCTCCTCAGTATCTGCACATTAACCTTTTATTTCTGAATCTATCACTCACAATATATAAAGTCATTAAAAAACCCAATTCAAAGCCGAAAAATCAGCTTTGAATTGGGTTTTATCTTATTATTCATATATAACATAGCTCAAAAAGTCATACGGTAAGCAATTGTATAAGATAAAATGAACAGCATGTCTTAAGCAAGGAACCATTTGCGTGGCAACAATACCATGTCCAGTGTATTCCATCCTCTGCTTTAGCATTAACCTCAGTACCTTGGCCGTCGAACCTCTAATTTAGCCTTCAAGCCTCAGCACTTCAGCCTTCACACTTCAACCTCAGTAACTCCGACCTCAGCACTTCAGCCTTCTCACTTCACCCTCTGTGCCTGTCCCACATCCGCTCATTCCTTACCTCACAACCACATAACCACTCTTGATTGCTTCAACCACTGCTTGAGTACGGTCGTTAACACCCATTTTTTGTAAAATGTTACTCACATGATTTTTGACCGTTTTCTCACTAATGAAAAGTGTTTCACCAATAGCACGGTTACTTTGGCCATCCGTCATTAATTGAAGAACTTCGCACTCACGACGAGTTAAGATATGAAGAGGCTTACGATATTCGACTTCACGATAACCGATTGATTCTTCATGCTCATCATCCTCTGTCGCTAGACGACGGTACTCTTTGATTAAGTTATGCGTAACTTTAGGGTGAATATAAGCACCACCTGAAGCAACAACTTTAACCGCTTCAATTAAAGCATCTGCATCCATCTCTTTTAGCAAGTAACCAGCAGCACCTGTTTTTAGCACGTGAGTTACATACGATTCATCATCATGAATGGATAAAATAAGGACCTTAATATGTGGATAACGCTCAATTAATGACTTTGTTGCTTCGACACCATTAACATTTGGCATATTAATATCCATTAAAATAACATCTGGTTGATATTCTTCTACTAACTGAACAGCTTGTGAACCATCTTCACCATCAGCTACAATTTCAAAATCATTTTCCATCGCTAATATTCTTTTTACACCTTCACGGAATAATTGATGGTCATCAATTAATACGATTCGAATGCTCTTTTTTTCGGTTTCATTCATTTCAGTCACCTCTTTGAGTATGTAGTTAGTTTTCCTTATAAAAATGGCTACATCTTAATTATTGTCTTAATCTTTGTTAGAATTATGGCTGAATCTACTTGTTTTTGTAGTCGCTTTACTACATCATTCTCTAAAATGAGCAATACTACTTCTATATCAACCTTCCTCAGATATAAGCGGAATTTGCACTAATAAAGTAGTGCCTACATTTAAATGTGATTGGATATTCAAATCACCTTTTAACATATTCACTCGTTCTTTCATTCCCATTAATCCAAATGAACCTTCTTTTACGGAGGAGGGGTCGAAGCCTTTACCATTATCCTTAATAACCAATATCACTTTCGTTTTCTGGAATTCAATCTTCACTTGTATTTCGTCTGGTTCTGCATGCTTCACTGCATTTTGGATACCTTCTTGAACCAAGCGGAACATCGCTACTTCAAATTCCTGCGGCAATCTCTGCTCCTTACCAAGTGCCTTAAAAGAAACGATTACTTGATGGTGCTCCTCGAAATTCTTTAAATACTTTGATAAAGTTGGCATTAACCCTAAATCATCAAGTGCCATTGGACGTAAATCATAAATAATACGCCTGACTTCTGCTAATGAAGAGCGTACCATTTCCTTCAGTGAACGAATTTCCTTTAAAGCCTCGTCGATACCTTCTTCTTTATGAATCCGTTCAATTAACTCAGAACGAAGCATAACATTTGCCATCATTTGTGCAGGACCATCATGAATTTCCCTCGAAAGTCTCTTACGTTCACTTTCTTGAGCTTCGATTATCTTCAGACCAAACGCCTGTTTTTCCTTGGCACTTTGGATCACTTCACCAACGTGTTTTAGATCCTGAGATAAAAAGTTATAAACGACTGACATTTGTCCTGCTAACTGCTCGGCGCGTTCCACGGTGTCACCTAAATCAACAATTCGTCGCTCAATTGTATCACGTCTTTCACGTAATTGAAGCTCTTCTTGTCGTAATACGGCTAGTTCGACCTGGTAATTATTAGCTTGCTCATATACAGCTTGTACTTCCTTTGTGCTGTATTGGTCAAAATTCTTACTTACCTCAGCCAGACGATTTCGAGCATATCTTGCGTAAAGCTCTGTTTTGTCCGTATTCTCAATGATACGCGTCACCTTTAAACGAATTTCAAGTAATTCTTTTTGTAAAGATACATACTCCTGTCTCGACTTTTCGCTAATCTCGAAAATCTGCTCACGACTTTGCCCTACAGTATGTATCGTCTTTTCAATTATATCTTCAAGTACTGTTTGTCCACTCAAGCCTTTTCACCTACTTTTTTTACCAGAAATCAGTCAAAGGTCACAAATGAACATTATGTCCCTGTCCCTCATTGCTACATGAAAGACTTTCCGCTATCCTTATATTACACCAAAAAAAACTAAAATCCTATCTAGTTTCAAACATAATTCGATATAAATATGCTAATACGAATATGTTCATGACGAATAAAGCGGATATAATTACGTAGAATTGAATATTTAACTCTTCCATGCATAATGATGCGACAATTAAACCAATTCCTACCTTTAAATTTGTTCCTACATAACTTTTACCTTATGATTAGGAGTAAGGTTCTAATACCACACATAAAAGTCCACCAAAACAAAAAAACATTCTCTTCTATTAAACATGGCCTATTTTTACTACGATCCATCAAACAAGTTATCCGACAAGCCTATCCTAACAAACCTTTGTTACATATTGATTTCGGATTCTTGTAAAACTATGAAAAAAGCAGGTGATCATTTTTATGCTGGAGGCTTATAAGACCGTCAAAGGTTATGGTGAGCATGAACTAGTTATACAAAAATCTCGATTTATTTCCCATTTTGCTAGAATTAATTCTGAACAAGAAGCTCAGCAATTTATAGACACGATCAAAAAAAAGCATTCAAACGCGACTCATAATTGCTCTGCCTATATTCTTGGTGAGCATGACAACATTCAAAAAGCCAATGATGACGGGGAGCCAAGCGGAACAGCCGGAGTTCCGATGTTAGAAGTGTTGAAGAAAAGACAACTAAAAAATACCGCTGTCGTTGTAACTCGATATTTTGGAGGAATCAAACTCGGAGCAGGAGGCTTAATTCGAGCTTACGGTAGCTCCGTTAGTGAGGGGCTTAACCATGTTGGCGTTGTTGAACGAACACTTATGAAAGTCGTACACTGTTCCATTGATTATCACTGGCTAGGTAAAGTGGAAAACGAATTAAGACAGTCACATTATCCACTCAAAGAAATTTCTTATTTAGAAGACGTGACCGTGAAAGTATATGTAAAAGAAGATGAGTATCATCCGTTTACAGAGTGGATGAATGAATTAACGAACGGGCAAGTCACCATTCAAATTCATGATGAGATCTACTTAGAAAAGATAATTTAACCTACACCTTTTTGCACAATCTATCTAATAATATAGAGAGAATCTGATTTATAAAGGTATTACTTTACGCGAAACACAGGCGATTTGCTTGTGTTTTTTGTTTTTTTATAACACATAACTAGTAATTGTAAAAAAATCAAAAATATAAGGATTTACATTAATATGTAGAATATTACATTAATCGATAAAAGGAGGTGATTAATATGTTAAAAAAATTAGGTTTTCTTAGCACATGTTTTATTCTAAGTATTCTCTTTATTAGCGAACCAGCAACCATGAATGCATCAATAACCAATAAGTCTGATTAAGTACTCTTTGGAGTCAATTCACAAACTAGAACTGTAACTGTCCACAGGGCTTTCGACTCATTCTCCCCTCAAACAATTACTTACAGTGAACTTGGTTGGAGAGGGACTCTAACTAGAGTTAGCTATCGTTAT
The DNA here is from genome assembly GCF_028610675.1 of Alkalihalobacillus pseudalcaliphilus. Taxonomy (NCBI): domain Bacteria; kingdom Bacillati; phylum Bacillota; class Bacilli; order Caryophanales; family Bacillaceae; genus Alkalihalobacillus; species Alkalihalobacillus pseudalcaliphilus. The sequence continues at coordinate 35,436 of NZ_JAQQWS010000021.1, read as the reverse complement.
ACTGGAGATCATTATGTCGCCGAATTTAGAGGTACAGTTTCTTGTACATCAGTGTGTCCTATTCCATAGAGTGTTATTTAATTAGTGATTCTAATCAATGCCACCAACTCCTGGTGGTTTTGATTTGCATCTAAAAGACTCGCCTTGACCTTAATCGCAAAATGAATGAACTGTATTCCCACTCTATCACACTCTCTCATTCTAAAGAAATTCCTTCTCTCACTGTCACCTTCTTTTCATTTTCAAGTAGAGTGCAATTAACTATTTATGTCACTTAGTGGGTATACATCCTTCATAGTTTGTTAAGCCGTATACTACTTACCAGAACTGAGGTTTTAAGTAATACTACGTTTGAAGCTCTTTCCTCACCGAAAGAGCCAGAGTTTTCTACGCTACTAATAATAGAAAAAGCCAGTGAAAATTCGCTTAGGAAAATTCACTGGCTTTTCATTTTGAGATAAGATTTATCTCATCCTTCTTTTTTCTTTATCATTATTGCCCATCAACAACTGGCGAATCTTCTGTTACACCAATTTGATATCTGTACATTCCTGTACCATCACCGATATAAGCATTAGTTACACGCTTATTAACAGGATATAAAATCGCACGATATACAGTTGGGAATACAGGAACTTCCTCAACCATTAATTCTTGCCACTCATTATATACATCAATACGATAATCTACATCAAATGCTTCGTCAGAAATACCTCTTAATAATAATTCTGTGTTTTCATCTGTCGCATAACGGCTATAGTTCTGTGCTGCTTCTGGACCGTAAAGATTTAGAGGGTTAACATCGATACCTACACCCCAAGCACCTTGATAAATATCAATAGCCTCATCATCATTTTGAACGCGCTCATAGAATGTATTAAATTCTTGTAGACGTCCGTCCGTTAATTGAACGCGTAAACCTACTTCTTCCCACGCTTGGATATAGTAGTAGGATAACGGCTCAGCAATGTCTCCACCTTCCATGGAAGCAAAGTTGATCGTTAATTCATTGCCATCTTGATCTTCTCTAAATCCATCTCCATCAACATCCACAAAACCAGCATCATCTAATAACTGGTTCGCTAAATCAGGATTGTACTCACGACCAGGATTAGTAGCATCATGATATTCAGAGTGAGATGGTGGAATTAATGTCGTACCAGCCCATCTTAAACCATCATAGAATTGCTCACCGACAGCGTTATTATCTACAGCATGCCACATCGCTTGACGTAATTCCTTACTACCCATTTTTGAATTTTCAGGGTCATAGGCAACTACATTGTTCTCAGTATCCCATTTACCTAGTTTAAAACCGATATACGTATAAGCACGATCAGTAGTTCCTAACCAATCAATGTTTGTTGCATCAACATTGTCTGCATACTGGTCAGCTGGGAATGAGTTAATCATATCAATCTCACCAGAGCGTAAAGCCTCCATCGCAACGTTAGGGTTTACTACTCTAAGTGTTACGTTATCTAAAGCTGGCTCGCCTCTCCAGTAATCTTCATTTTTAGTTAAGGTGACAGATTCACCTGGTACAATTGAGTCTACTACATATGGACCGTAACCAATTGGATTGACACGAGTTGCATCATGTGCTGACATGTCTGCTACTTCGATATCCCCATAAATATGCTTCGCAAGTGGATAAGACCAAATCCCACCAGTTACTAATGAAGGTGTTGCATTGACAAAAGTAACGCGTAAAGTCTTTTCATCGATAATTTCAAGGCCTGAAATAGAGTCAGCTTCACCATTATGGTAATCCATAATACCTTCTACATTACGAACGGTTGCATTAAAGCGCTCAGCATCATAATCTGGGTGTGCAATAACTTCATAAGCAAACGCCCAATCTTCTGCTGTCACAGGCTCACCGTCATGCCAGTTTACATTATCCTTAATAGTAAGTGTAATGACACGATTGTCATCTGGATCGATTTCATACGTTGCGGCACCATCATTCGTGTAAACAAATGTTTCATCCCATGTAAACATACTTTCACTAAACCAATTTAAAATTTCTGCATCATACGTACCAGAGTAGAATACCCAGTTAAGAGTACCTTCGAATGGGTCACTTGACGAAAGTCCATAAGTTAACGAACCACCATCAATGATGTCCCCCCCTGTTTTAGTTTGGTCAAAATCGTCGATGGAATACAATCCATCGGTATTATCTTCTTCCTCTTCTGAACCGGGATCTTCTGTATCTGGATCCTCATTTGCATTGCCAGGCTCACTATCTGTTCCATTATCACTACACGCAGCCATGAATAAAACAAAACCGGCTAATAATGCAAGGAACAAGAAACGAAACTTGCTTTGAGACATGATTATTCCTCCCTTTTTATCCTCTTCTTTGTTTTGCGTCAGTCGCACGTTTGAGCGCTTGACCAACATTATTTATACTCAACATCATTACTAAAATCAATAATGATGCAGGTAACCAAATCCACCAACGATGTTCGAGTGTCCCAGGGTTTGTTGCATAACTAACTAATGTCCCGAGACTTGGTGTACTCTCAGGAAAACCGAAACCTAAAAACGATAATCCTGATTCAATGCCGATATTAGATGCTAAATTTAATGTCATCGTGACAATAATTAGCGACGTAATATTCGGTAGCACTTGTTTGAAAATAATACTCATATGTGAGCTTCCTAACGTTTTTGAAGCATTGACATAATCTAACTCCTTCTCCTGCAGGGCTTTCGAGCGAATTAACCTCGCAATCCCCATCCAAAGGAAAGTAGCCATAATAAGTGAGAAAGATGTAATCGAATAACTTGGTACAATCGCAACGAATACGATAATAATCATTAATGTTGGTAAAATCATAAAGAAATCCAAAATACGCATTAACACATTATCAATTTTGCCACCAAAGTAGCCAGCAACTAAACCAAAGACAATTCCAACAAAACCGCTGAGTAATGTTACAAGAAGGCCAATTGAAATGGAGTTACGCGTCCCAATAATGAGCTGTCCAAAGACGTCACGTCCACCATAATCAGTCCCTAACCAATAATCAGCGGAAGGTGGCTCATTACGCGAAAATAAATCGACTCGAACGATCTCTTTCTGATCGAGAATAAGCGATATACCATATACAAAAAGCATTAATAAAATGAAAAAAATCAATGAAACTAGAGCTAATTTATCTCGAACAATCTCACGCCAGATTACATTTAGACCTGAAGGCGTTTTGATCGGTTCTTCATTTACAATATTTTGTTGTTGTGCCACTATAGCTCACCTCCGGATTATTTGATTCGAATTCTTGGATCAACAATACTTAGAATAATATCTGACATTAACGCACCTAAAATCGCAGCCATTCCATACAAGAGGACGAGTGTTGCAACAACTGTTGTGTCCCTTTGTGTGATAGAGGATAAGAAGAGCTGTCCCATTCCAGGGTAACTAAAGATATTTTCAATAAATATCGTTCCACCAATTAAACCCGTAATCTCATAACCAAAGAAGGCAGCGATAGGTAATAATGAGTTTCTGAAAATGTGACGGTTATAGACACGAGATTCAGAGGCACCTTTAGAGCGAGCCGTTAAAATAAACTCTTTATGCTTCGTATCAATAATTTCACTGCGCAAATATTGAACCGTTGATACTGTGGTAATTAACGCCATTGATAAAGACGGTAAAATTAAGTGATACACCTTACTAATAAAATAATCAAAGGTTCCTGGTGTTAACCCAGGCTGAACACTACCACTCGTTGGGAACCAACCTAAATTAAATCCAAATACAAACACCATTAATAGTGCAAAAATAAATAGCGGTGCCGCAAAACCAAGATACGTATATCCCGTAATAGCACGGTCTAACATCGTATCATTATATCGACCACTTATAATACCTAAAGGAATCGCAAGTAAATACGTGAAAAATAAAGTCATAACTGATAGCCACACTGTATTCCAAATTCTATCCGAAATTAGTGCCGTAACATCCATTTTATATCGGAAGGATTGACCAAAATCCCCTTGCACTGCATTCGTAATCCAATTAAAGTATTGAATATACCAAGGATCATTTAAGCCTAAGCGTTCACGTTGCTGTGCTTGCACTTCTGGACCTGCATTGGGGTCAATCAAGCCCGTTAAAGCATCCCCTGGCATTAATTGTGCTAAGAAGAAGATGACAACACTTAATACGAATATTTGTGGAATCATAATTAAGATTCGTCTGATAATAAAAGTCCACATATTCTATTGTCCCTCCTTCGGTAAAGCCACATAGTGCGTCTCAGAAATTGGTCTTAAGTCATAGGCTAAGCCATCTTTATCAAAATAATAGTCTTTGGATTCTTCGTATTCTCTTTTGACTTCTTCTCGTAATAACGTTTGCCTCTGACGATTTTTTGGATTAATATCAGGAATCGCTGAAATCAAACGCTTCGTGTAAATATGCTGCGGGTTTGTGTAAATATCCTCAGCCGTCCCTTCCTCAACAAGCCTTCCTTTATACATAATGCCGATTCGGTCACACATATGACGAATAATCCCCAAATCATGGCTAATTAATAAATACGTTAATCCCAAATCAGCTTGGATGTCTTTCATAAAATTCAAAACTTGTGCTTGTACAGATACATCGAGTGCTGATACAGGCTCATCCGCAATAATTAATTTAGGATTTAAAGCAATCGCTCGTGCAATCCCAATTCGTTGCCTTTGACCACCTGAGAATTCATGTGGATATTTAAAAATCGCTTCTTTGCTTAACCCTACTTGCTCCATTAATTCTTCCACTCGAGCTCTACGTCCTGCTCGGTCTAGGTCCTCATAATTCTTTAAAGGTTCTGAAATAACATCAATGATGCGTTTCTTTGGATTTAATGAAGAATACGGATCTTGGAAAATCATTTGAATATCCCTTTTGTTCGCTCCTGAACGCTTACCAGCTAAATTCGCTTCTTCAAACATTACATCACCAGCAGTAATCTCGTTCAGTCCAATAATCGCCCGTCCTGTTGTTGTTTTACCAGAACCAGACTCCCCTACTAATCCGTAAGTTTGTCCTTTAGGCAACCGAAGAGAGACACCATTTACGGCCTTGACATGGTCTACAACTCTTCTTAATACGCCTCCACGAATAGGAAAGTGAACGTGTAAATTATCAACTTTTAATAGGTCTTGCATTGTTCACATCCCCTTTCTGATCGTCTTCGAAGTGAAAGCTCTTATAACAACTACAGCGAACAAAATGTCCTGGTTTAACCTCGTGTAGCTCAGGATTTTCCTCATGTGCTTCCTCTGGAATCCAAGGAATCCGTGCTTTAAAGCGACACCCTTGTCTTGGAAGACTAGGTAACGGCGGAACAATACCTTGAATCACGTGTAATCGCTCATTCTTTTTATCTGTGGATGGTACAGATTCTAAAAGGGAGCGTGTATACGGGTGCTTAGGATTTTCAAATAGTTCTTCCACTGGTGCCATCTCAACGATTTGACCTGCATACATAACAGCGACTCGGTCAGCCATTTCTGCTACTACACCAAGGTCATGTGTGATCAATATAACACCAGCATCCATTTTTTCTTTGAGTTCCTTCATTAAATCAAGAATCTGTGCTTGAATTGTTACATCTAAAGCGGTTGTTGGTTCATCCGCTACTAAAAATGCTGGATTATTAGCAATCGCAATCGCAATAACAACACGCTGTCTCATTCCACCGGATAATTCGTGTGGATATTGATTATAAACACGACTAGGGTTCGGAATTCCAACATTGTCTAGTAACTCTAGTACTCTAGCTTTTCGTTGCTCTTTATTCATTTTGGTATGGAGAAGTAATGTCTCGTCAATCTGAGCTCCTACGACCATTAATGGATTCAGGGCTGTTAATGGATCTTGGAAAATCATCCCCATTTCAGCACCACGTAGCTTATTTAATTTCGCAGCTGAGATATGGGCTAAGTCATAGTCTTTATAAAAGATATGCCCATCAATTTTTGAGTTTTTCGGGTTATGGAATCCCATAATTGAAAAGGCAAGAGCACTTTTCCCGCAACCAGACTCACCTACGATCGCTACAATTTCGTTCTTATTTACTTCCAAAGATACTCCATCAACTGCTGCATGATACTCATCTTTTATCCGAAAGGATGTTTGTAAATTCTGAATTTTGAGTAGTTGATTCGTCATTTTCTCACTCCATTACTATTTTCTTCTAGGTGCCCTTCTCCATTCACGATATAAGAAAAAGAATCCTTATACTGCTTTAGCTCAATACTGACATCAACGGTATCAATACCTTCTAATTGAGCAAGCTCTCCATTTACGAAGTCAACTAGTGCTTCATTGTTCTTAAAATAGGCCTGCAAAATCAAGTCATGCCTACCAGAAAATACACCCACAAATCTTACTTCCCTACACTGATTAAGTTTCATGGCCACTTGTTCCTGATAACCAAGCTTAGTGGCAATACCTATGATTGCCTGCACTTGAAGACCAATCTTATTTGGGTCCATATGAATGATGAATTCAAATACCTTTTCGTTTAACATTCGGTTAATCCTTGAGCGAATGGTCCCTTCGCTAACTTCTAATAGCTTGGCCACTTCTGAATAAGGACGTTTCCCATTTTGCTGTAATAGCTTTAATATGGATACATCTAATGCATCGAGCTTCGACATTGCACTCACTCATTTCATCCCTACTGTTTATTCATGATATTTGAATGAGTTGTTATGGTAGGAATCGCTCAATATGAACTCACTTATATTCCCTTTAAAAAAAAACGTAACTCACATACTCGAAATATCAAAAATTCTGTAAATTTTACTAAATTGTTACGAAATATGTTTTTTTCTCAAAGAACGAATAAACATATTGTAAAATATTCGACAGACTTTTTCAATATTAAAATAATATTTTCTTTGTAAAATTTTCTGACTTAATGATATTTCTGACAAATACAACTATTATTCTCTTTATTTTATAAAGAAATAATTACGATTTATTCAAAAATGAATCTTATATTTTACGAATTTTATATCTTATTAACTTCATAAACTTTTATGCTTTTATCCTTTTAAGCTTTACTAGGATATAATAAAGTCACTTTTTGTCTATGAATAATCGAAATATTATGACATTATTATGTAACATTATTGAAACATCCACTTAATAAAAATACATGACTTCTAATGCTTTGTAAATGCTTTTTCTATATTCAACATTATTATTCTACTTATTTTTACAAAATCCTCCCAATACTTTACATTGCTTAAATTTATCTTTCCACTTTACGTAGAGGAGATTTTTCGATAAAATTGTAGAGATATCGTCTTAATGTAACATAAATATATAGAAGATTCGTAGTTTATGCGAACCATGATGGTAAGCCCCTTACATTCTTTTATAGGAAACCATCTATCTACATGGAGTTTCATTTAAGATAATGATTAAATCCTTTTTTATTTCATTTACGTCTTATATTATATGTACTTTTATGAATAAAATTGAATACCTTTTAATTAGAGGAAGTGAGGTATGAACGTGGATAACACCCGAATTAAAAATAGAAAAAAACGAAGTCGTCGTAAAGTGTTCCGAACGATTTTTATATTTATAACTCTTTGTTTCCTTGTTATTGGTGGGGCGATTTTTTACTCAGCGGTCAAACTTAACTCAGCAATTACTGGTGCAGCGGAACCTGAACTCGACCGTGGTGACAAATCAGAAATGCGTACAGAAGCCGTAAATCCAAGTAAAGACAATTTCTCTGTCTTACTATTAGGAGATGATTCTCGCCCAGGTGAATCAAGAGCAAGAACCGATGCCATGATTGTGGCTACCTTTAATAAGGATGATAAAAGTATCATATTAACAAGTATTCCAAGAGATACTCGAGTTGAAATGGTTGGCCTTGGTTACCAAGATAAAATTAATCACGCACATGCTCGTGGCGGTCTTAACATGACGATTAATACGGTTGAGAACTTTTTAGATATTCCTATTGATTATTATGGATATGTTCGATTTGATGGTCTTGTACAAGTGGTCGATGCATTAGGTGGCATTGAAGTGGATGTTCCATTTGATTTTACTTTTAATGAAGTAAGCACAGATAGTTACAATCTACAATTCTTTGAAGGACCACAAGTATTAAATGGTAAAGAAGCATTAGCTTTTGCACGAATGAGAAAAGAAGACCCTCGCGGTGATTTCGGTCGAGGAGAACGTCAGCAGCAAGTAATTGAAGGAATTATCAAACAAGCGGCTAGCTTTTCTACCCTTACACGTTTTGATGATTTAATTGATACTTTAGGTGACAACTTAGGTACGAACCTTTCATTTGCTAATTTAGTTGCACTTCACCGATATGCTGGTTCATTAAATGATATTGAAAAACATCAAGTAAAAGGTGATGACATACGGATTAATGGCGTCTTTTATATTGAGCCTAACCAACTATATGTAACAGACCTACAAACTAGACTAAAGCAACACTTAGAGATTGACGGACATAGTACCAATGACCCTAATCCATTCGCAGATGATGAGGTTGAACAATCAGAAAGTACGGATACGGGAACATATTAATATAGTCATTTATGAAACTTTGTTAAAAGCCTAACTTCATGTTAGGCTTTTATTTTGCGTATTGAATCAACATTTCGACAAATTCCGTCCTAGTACTTTGTCCCTTTTTATATAAAATTAACGAATTTCTTAGAAAAACCTCTTAACTTTTCCAAGAAAATAAACGATAATAGACTATGAAACTACTATTATTTTACATAGGTCTTAAGGACCAGATTGGAGGGATTTCAAATCAAGTCTTTAAAAACTGAAAAGTGGTTCATTTTGAGTATGCTTGCTTTACTTTTCTTCTTATTTCCGGTTGAAAAGGCTGAGGCCTCATCCTCATATCAAATAACCAACTACAACACGAATTACCAAAACGCTTTAGACCTACACTTTAACAATAAGGCTCAAACGGATAAAAACTATGATGTCTATATTCGTTCTGATTCATTAAGAGTGAGCGGTTCAACCGGCGAGGTAACCGGGACAGGTCGTTGGAATGTTCGTGGTGGGCCAGGAACAAACTTCTGGGTTGTCGGTCAGGTCAATGCTGGGTCAAAACTGACGGTTTTAGGTTCAGAGAAGGCTAAAGATGGAACAAACTTTACTTGGTATAAAATCCAGTTTAATCAAAATTGGGTAAATGCAAGTAAAGCAGATATCGATCAAGTTCTGAATCCAAACAATGTTTCCCCTACACATAACCATTTTTATCAATTCCTTGACCTAAGCTCTAGTGTTGGATTAAATGCAAAAGCACTAAATGACTCTGTCTTAGCAGGTCGAGGAATTTTAGCTGGTAAGGGACAAGCATTTATTGACGCAAGTAAGCAACATAGTGTGAATGAGATTTATTTAATTTCACATGCTTTACTCGAAACAGGTAATGGTAATTCACAGTTAGCAAGAGGTATGGAAGTCGGTCTTGACTCGAATGGAAAACCGCAATTAGCTACTTCAAGCAACCGCAGCAGCCTAAAAGATATCAAAATGGTTTATAACATGTTTGGGTATGGAGCATTTGATAGCTGTGCGAAAAGCTGTGGAGCTGAATACGCTTATTCGCAAGGATGGTTTTCACCAGAACAAGCCATTATTGGTGGTGCATGGTTAGTCGGTAACAACTATGTTAACAATGGACAAGAGACATTGTACAAAATGCGTTGGAACCCAGCTAATCCAAACGGAAGGAAATATGCAACAGACATAGGTTGGGCTGTAAAGCAAACAAGTCGTATGGCTAACCTTTATAATCAACTGAGCTCTTCTTCCAAAAGTTACGATATCCCTAGATATCAATCTCAACCAGGAACAGCTCCTGATTATTCCGTTATTGCAGAAGGTAATTTAACTACGTATCCAACTGGAGTTATCGGTGAAACAACGGCTAATGTTAATTTCCGTTCATCACCTAACACATCAGGCAACACTCTCATCCGTACTCTTAATAGTGGTACAAAGGTTGAAGTACACGGTGTTAACCAAAATGACTGGTACCGTGTCAAGGTTGGTAACCAGGAAGGATGGTTATCTGCAGAGTATGTAAACGTGAAAAACTTATTCCAAGTTAAAACGTCTGGCGCTAACCTTAATGTCCGAAACAGTGCCGGTGGTGCAGTCGTTGGAAATGTATCTAACAATCAATTAATCGTTGCTCGAGTTAATAATTCAGACAACCCTGTCACAAGTGGCACCTGGATGCAAATCCGTCACGGAAATGGTTCAGCTTGGGTAAGTCGTGACTTTGTTTCGCAACTTGGATCTAAAGCAATGCCTAGTGACCCAAGCCATGTCACTCGTTTAAATGGTTTAACACGCTACGACACTTCTGCTATGTTAAGTCAACAAGGATGGAACTCTTCTGATGTAGTCATTTTAGCTCGTGGAGACCGCTTTTCCGATGCGTTAGCAGGCGTTCCTTTAGCTAAAAAACATGACGCACCACTCCTAATTTCTCGAAGCGAACGATTAGACAACGCCACAAAAAAAGAACTTGAGCGTTTAAAAGCTAAAAAAGTAATAATCTTAGGTGGACCAATTGCAATTAGTGAGCCTGTTGAAAATTCAATTAAGAGTATGGGTATTCAAACAGAAAGAATCGCTGGCCTTACTCTAAATGATACTGCTGCATTAATCGCAAAAGAGGTTTCCCCTAATGGTTCAAATAAAGCTATCATTGTAAGTAACGAACGTTTTCACGATGCCTTATCTATCGCATCGTATGCTGGGAAAAATCAAGTTCCGATTTTATTAGCAAATACTCAAGGTATTCCTAAAGCAACTAGAGATGCTTTAAATAGTTTAAATGTCAATGAAACTCTTGTGTTAGGTGGACCTCTAGTTATTTCTAATCAAGCTGTAAATACCTTACCAAATGTTACACGATTAGATGGCCTTACTAGATTCGATACAAATGTAATGGCCCTTGAGTACTCAAAGCCTAGCCAAGACAATCTATATGTTGTGACATCAAACGACTTTCCTGACGGACTATCAGCCGCTGCTTTAGCTGCTAAACAAAATGCAGGTGTTATCATTGTAGATAATGGAGTTCATAATAGGACAAGTTCATATATTAATGGAATCAATCCAAAGTCAGTCACGATTCTTGGAGGAGATTTAGCCATTAATAACAATACGTACAATCAACTTATTAATCTCTTTAGATAAAAAAGAGGAGTAAAGGTTTTACCTTTGCTCCTCTTCTTTTATTTTATAAACTAGCCTTTGTTTTTGACAAATCATTACTCTTTTCTTCATTTCCGCCTTCAGCTTGCGATTTATTTAAAACTACAATTAATGTTTTAAATAAAATCGTTATATCGAGCCATACTGAATAATGCCTAATGTAATAAAGATCAAACTTCATTTTTCTCTCAGGACTTGTTGTATAATTACCAAGTACTTGAGCGTAACCTGTAATTCCTGGTTTTACGCTATTTCTATACGTAAACCATCTGTTTTCTTTTTCAAATTGCTTCGTAAAAAACTCACGCTCTGGTCTTGGCCCTACTAATGACATATCTCCACGTAATACATTCATTAATTGAGGTAACTCGTCAATTCTTGTCTTTCGTAAAAATGCACCCGATCTGGTAATCCGATTATCCTTACTCTTCGCTAATACAGGACCAGTCTTAGCTTCAGCATTCACAATCATGGAACGGAATTTCAAAACATAAAATGGCTTTAAATTTTTTCCCATACGTTCTTGCTTGAAAAAGACTGGACCACGATCTTCAAGCTTTACAAATAAAGCAGCTATGAGCATAATGGGTAACGTTACAATTAATAAAAGTGCAGATACAACGATATCAATTAACCTCTTTATAATTTCTTGACCCTTCGTTAAATTAAATGGCTTTACTTGTATCACCATTGAATCTCCTAATGTAGTAACAGAGGATTTCATGACAAATAAGTCATTCATATTCGGAATCACATATGCAAGCTTCATTTGCTTCATTGCATAGTACAAAATTTCATTTTTTCGCTTTTCATTAACACCAGAACCGATAAAGATATAGCTGTAATGTGTAAGCTGTTGAGCCAAATCCTTCATGCCAACTACATTAGAGATTCGGGCTAAACCTGTAGAGCTAGTAATAATATTCGAGGCAACTAAATTATCAGCCATCAATTCATGTTCTTCCTCATCACCAATAAAAACAGCACGGTCTTTAAACTTCTCACTAGTTACACGAATATAAATCAATTTCCACGCAAGCATTAATGCAAATGACATAAAATGAGCCATCAATATAACTGAACGTGGTAAAGCGAATTCACGAAAAAAGAACGAAGCCGCCGTCGTAAAAATAAACATAAAGCCTACCGTCACAATTAATTTACGTACGATATCATATTTATCACGTAACACAAGCCGATCTAATTCAAAGGTGTATATTAAAAATACCCCAATTAACATAACCCAAGGGAATAAACTAATAAAAGCATCAATATTACGCTCCTGAATAACGCGATAATTTGAAGCAATGACAAATGAAATCGTATATGAAAATAGAATTATTAATATATCAACAAGTACAATCGAAAATCGTGAAGTTTTTTCAGGAAATATATTGGACATAAAAAAACTCCTAGCATTTATAAGATAAATAGTCTAGGAGTATTTTAACACATTTTCTATATAAAAAGTGTTTTTCTAAATTATTTCGTTACTTTTACAAGGTAACCATAACTATCCATTCAAATAAGGTTAAGTATGAGCTTGGATATCTTCAAACAATTTTTCCCACTCTAAACCAATTTGATCAATTTCAAATCTCTTTACGCTAATCAAGCCTTCTTTTGCTATTTGCTCACGTAAGTTCTTATCTCGCATTAATAACGCTAATTTTTCAGCGAACTCTTTGACATTCCCATTATCAACTAAAATACCATCCACATTATTATTTATAATTTCACTAGGACCTTTAGGGCAATCATAGCTTACTACCGGTACACCACATTGCATGGCCTCTACAATAACCATCCCAAAGCCTTCAAAGCGAGAACTCAAAGCATAGATGGACGATTTCGCTAATTCCTTTTCAATATTCTTTGTTGGCCCCATAAGAATAACATTATTATACAAATGATATTGTTGAATTAAAGCTTCTAGCATTTTCTTGTCCCTACCAAAACCAAAAATCTTTACTCTCCAGTCCGGGAATTCGTCTTTTATATAATTAAATGACTCAATTAATAAATCAAACCCCTTTTGTTCTACAAGTCTCCCAGCTGCCATAATTGTTTTCTCTTCAAGATTAGAAACCATTGATTCAAGTTTAGGAATCGAATTTGTTATCTTTCGAACTTCTACGCTTTTCCCTTCGAAGCTTCTTGTATATTCAACGGTATCATCGTCCGTTAAAGTTAATAAGTAATCCAGCTTCGCATAATTTTTCAACATTGATTTCTTTAATCGTTTTGGATATATATCAATATTTAGGTGCTCTTGTCCAACGAGCGTCACCCCTTTATTAGCATATTTTACAGCTAATAAGTTAAAGCTCGGTCTGGTAGTTATTAAAATTCCACTATTTATTTTCTTTATATATGAAATTATTTTTATATCCGTTAAGAGTCTAAAAGTTCGATAAGCCTCATCTTGATAATGAATAGCAAGGCTCGGTAGTTTTAAAAATTGATTCGCTACTTTGGTTTTTACATCTTTCCCTTTACTATTTCTTGTAACCGTATCGTGAAGTACAGTCACTTTAATCCGAGGATCGATTTCAAAAAAACCTTGAGCCTGCCTTTTAAAAACACTAATAATTTCTACATCATAGTTTTTTTCCGCCAAATAGTTAGCAACATTTAGAACAGTTCTTCCTGTACCACCCATTCCAAATATATTATAAACTAAAAAATGTATCTTCATTTAAAAACCGCCTACCTTAGAAGATTTACTTAAAAACTTGTTCTATTACCCTTTGAGATGCATTTCCGTCTTCTAAATGACAGAATCGCTTTCTAAAATCTTGATAAAGTTGCTGATAATCATTATGAACTCCATCAATATTTTGAATGACATCAAGAAGCTCTGCTTCCGTCTGTACAATAGGTCCTGGTGCCTCATTTAAGAAATCAAAATAAAAGCCTCTTATTTGAGAGCCATATCTCATTAAATCAAACGCAAAGAAGATTATAGGTCTATTTAAATTAGCATAGTCAAACATGACGGATGAGTAATCAGTAATTAATATATCTGATATTAAGTATAATTCCTTAATATCATTATAATATGTCACATTATATATAAAATCTTCATATCCAGATACATGAAACCTTGCTGCATCAAAATAATGTAACCTTAGAAGCAGAACGTATTCATCTCCGAATTTTTTATAAAAGTTCTCAATATCAAATTTAAATTCATAAGGCTCATGTTTCTTTTCATTATCACGCCATGTTGGTGCATATAAAATAACCTTTTTATCTGGAGGGATATTTAAAATCCGTTTTATTTCCCCAGCTTTAGTTTCAATATTATTTTGATAAAAAATATCATTTCTTGGATATCCTACATTTAAAACTTCTTTATTAAAGTCATATGCTCTACTTAATATCTCTGACGTATATTCATTTGGACCGATGAGATAATCCCACTTTTTAACTCTTTTCATCAATTGAGGTGACGTATTTTCACCATAAGATGCTGATGATGGACTAATATCATACCCCAATTTTTTTAGTGGTGTCCCATGCCATGTTTGTAGATAAACCATTCCATCTTTTTTCTCAAAAAAGTCAGGGAAATTACCGTTATTAACCAAGAATTTACTTGAAGCCATATAATAAAAATACATGAGTGAAAATGGTTTTACTTTTTTAGCAGTCCCTAGAATTTCTGTGTGTTTATCTTTAATTACCCAGATAGCATCCAAATCACTTCTTTGCTTGACCATTTCTTCATAAATAGCACGAGGGTTACAAGCATAACTATTGCCATAGAAACTTTGGAAAATGACTCGATTATTATTAACAGGAATTAACTTATATAATAATTTGTACAGCCTTTCATAGGCTCCTCTTCCTGTCAATTTTTTTACCCACCTAGATTTTCTTTTGAAATTTCTCTTTATTTCTATATCAGGTGGTATATCCATAATAAATTGAGCTTTTTTATTGGGAGAAAACTCAATTTCGATCTTTAATGAATCAAATCTAAGCATTGATCTGACTGTTTTTTCATCTAGTTCTAAAGAGTCTGCTTTAAAAATAGCATTATGTTCAGTTGTTGACGATTTCGTTTTATTAAGGTGGATTGATACTGGTATAACCAAACTTTGACCATTAATCCCTTTTAACGTGATTTTACCAGTACTTACTCTAGGTACATTATTATTTGGCTCCATGATATTAATAAAACTATAAATTTCTAGCTTATTAGAAGCCAGTACCACATGCTCTACTTGCTTCTTGAAAATATAGTTTCTGATTAGTATTGATAAATCATCAGTCACTGTATAATAGGGTTTATATACAACCTGCTTATTTTCTAAATCATTCGTGATTAATTGAGGAAATTGAATTTTATTCTGCTTTTGTTCAATTCCATCTAAATGGGTTTTAATTCTATAACGTTCACCTTCATATAGAAAATATAAATCCCATATGCCTTCTTTAAGGCCGTAATCTCTAAACAATTTTGGCATCTTCATATCTAGAGAAAATTTGGATTCAGCGACTGTTATTGGAAGAGTCACCATTGTATCTACTTGTCGCTTCTGAAGTAAAATCTTCTGTGGTCCATCGAAGCTTTCATATTTACTTAAATTATATAATATTTCTCCATTCACAATAATTGACTCATCCCGTACATAAACACTTGAAGCTTCAACATGTAAATCATAATTAAATATATTTAACTCTAAACCATCACGCTTTTTTGTAACAGAAAGTTTTCTAGTTCCAGCTTCTGTTTCCATTAATTCAAGCTCTTTAAACGATTTTAATTTAGTATCGTCCATTAACAAAGCCGCTGTATACACTTCTTCATCTGACCCGTCGTATTCTAAACTCATATAAAGTTCATATGGATAATTAAACTTCTCTTCATTTAAATCCATAGGTATTTTAACAGTAAAACCAGAATTATCGTATATACGGTCAATACCAAATTGCTCAGTAACATCATGCCTTATAATATTATCGCAAACAAATTCTAACTGTTCATTTTCATTATTACTGAATATAACCTTTTTAGTAATTCCCTTACCAACTGGTAAATTCTTCCCAGGGCTAAAAGCAAAACCATTAATGTTCAGGGAGCCTTTGTTATCTAAGTACAATTCCTCAATATAACCGAGTACATCATTTTGTTTGATTTGGAACGACCAATTCTGATGCACGGTTGCATATGAATAAAAGAGAAAACTAGATACATTAAATAGTTCTTTACTTTCATTAAAGGCATGTCGAATCCTTATTCTTTCCTTCAACTCCACAGTAAAAATATCAAGGGATAAATCCCATATCCCTTGATATAAATCATCAAAAACTTCTTTTAATGTTATTTCTATGTCAATAGAAAACTTTTCGTCAGGATTTTTTAAAGCAAATGCAGGTAATTCTTTTTCTTCCTTGTTTTCACGTGATACGAGAATTAATTTACCTTGTATACCATTGTTTTTATGAATAGCATCTTTTAATTCACTTCCCATAACCACTGACAAGGTAAAAGTCATTTTATTATTAATTTCAAGTGCATAAGCCGTACATTTGGTTTTCTCTTGCACGTCCCATAACGATTCCCATAACCCCATTCATTAAACCTCCGTTACTAACATTAATACTTTTAATTTATTTGTGTATGCTCTTCAACAATCTCTTTCATACGTTCAACAAGTGGTGTCTTTAATTCACTATTTTTTAAAGCAAATTCTAGTGTAGTTAATACAAAACCTAATTTCTCACCAACATCATAGCGCGTTCCCTCAAAATCATAAGCAAAGACACCCTTACTCTGATTTAACCTTTGAATGGCGTCTGTAAGTTGAATTTCTCCGCCCGCACCAACCTCTTGATTTTCTAAATATGGAAAAATATCTGGTGTCAATACATACCTCCCCATTATCGCTAAATTGGAAGGAGCTTCAGTAACGGATGGTTTTTCAACAAAATTCTTCACTTCATAAAGTCTACCCTCATTTGAACTTGGATCAATTATGCCATAACGGTCTGTTTCAAGTTCTGGAACAGTTTGAACACCTATAACAGATGAACCCGTTTTCTCGTACTGTCTAATCAATTGCTCAATACAAGGATCATTAGATTCAACTATATCATCACCCAATAAAACAGCAAAAGGCTCATCACCAATAAATTTCCTAGCACACCATATAGCATGTCCGAGTCCTTTAGGCTCTTTTTGACGAATATAATGAATATCTGCCATTTTTGTTGGTGCTTGTACTTTATCTAAAAGATCTAATTTTTGCTTAGATAATAAATTTTGCTCCAACTCAAATGCGTTATCAAAATGATCTTCAATAGCACGTTTTCCTTTACCCGTTACAATAATAATATCCTCAATACCTGATTTAATGGCTTCCTCTACTATATATTGAATCGTTGGTTTATCAACAATTGGTAACATTTCTTTAGGCATTGCTTTCGTAACAGGTAAAAATCTTGTCCCTAATCCTGCAGCTGGTATAACCGCTTTCTTCACTCTCTTCACAAAAAAACCTCCATTGTCTTTATGTTTATAGTTGAACATTTAGCCTTATTTTGATTTACATATTCAAAAAAATAATCATCACTTTAGTTTACCATAATCTCATTAAAACCACTCATATATATAGTGTTACAATAACTTTAATAAATGACTATAAGATATTGAACTAAATTAATTACTGTACAATTATTACACTTATTAAACAAATTTTCATCGTAAATGCTTATATAACATTGATAAAAAAAATGAAATTTTATGGGAATAACACGTATTGTTCACCATTAACAAGATAATTAGGCTAAAATAGCTTAGACAAAAGTATGAAAATACTTTATCTATATTATTTTTCACTTAGTTTTAAATATCACATAGAAAATTATGCAGATTTAAATTTTTACTACCTTATGATAAAAAAACATACTATAATTTCAATTAAGTGTATTTACAAATGTTATGAGCAGATTATATACAAATAAGTAATTCACGTACAAATAACGGAGGTAAGTATGAGCAAAGTCACCATATATACAGATAATAATGATTTTATTTTACATTTTCAGGATATTAAATTGACGAATTTTTTCATTCACGATAAAGAAAAAGGCAGACAATTAACCTTTGAACAAGTAGGCTCAAACAAATATAAAATAGCTGCAATTGAATTAATTAATCTGGCACAACAATTAAATTCAGAGAAACTACATATTTATTCTAACAACACAAATGAAGAAGATGAAAGTGAATTTTTCATTCACGAGGAATTACAAGTGGAATTTTCAAACCATGCATTTGTGGATATAAACGGTTATAGAGTTACTATTTATATTAGCTTAGATAAAGCACTACGTTTCATCATAGACAATCCTCCTTCAGCTAAATGCTACTTTAAAGAGGTTGCAACTCTTATTACTAAAACCGCTGATAATGAATTTATTATTAATACGGATATAATTACTGAGTATGTTCCTTTACAATCAATAAACGCTATTCTAAAGAATAGAAAAAATAAAAAAGAATTTATTAATACAGTTACAATTAATAAAGTTAGTAAGGGTAACGGAAATGAATACATTAATAATGTAGATTTTGTATTTTCAACTGATAACTTCATCTCTTTAACGGATGAAATCAGTTTAAATAAATATGAAACCAGTGTTATGGACATATGGTTTCAGTTCAATTTCGAAATCGGGCCGGTATCATCTTATCGTTTTAGATTACCACTTATCCCTCAAAAAACAGATGAGAATTGGCTTAAATATGACAATGATTATATGATGTTATTAAAAACCTACCCAACGCTTGGGCTTAATAATTTATCTATCAGAATCATTTATTTAAAAAATGATGTATATAAGCACTATCAGACCATCAAACAAGAAAATCACTTTGCAAAACACAAAAAAAGTAATCCTAAAAAAATCTTATTAATTACAGAAAACGATCTAAAAGCTCAAGAAAATGGACTTCAGTTCTTTAAATATATGATTAAAAACCATAGTGACACATTTAAGACATACTATGTGATAAGTGAAGATTCTAAAGATATAGCAAATCTAATGCCATATAAAGACAATATTATCTTATTCAAAAGTATGGAACACTTAAAGTTAATGTTAGATGTAGATGTAATAGCACACACACACTCAACAAACTATGCTTATCCGCTCGTTACAGACTATCTTCAATCACATTACAATCATATTAATAAGGTCTTTATTCAGCATGGAATTATTGGCGTACGGAACCTAAGCAAACTCTATGGAAAGAAATATAACCCAACTTTTACTAACAAATTTATTGTTAGTTCAGAAAGGGAAAAACAGCATGTACATGAAATATTAGAGTATGATCTTGAAGAAATTCACATTACAGGATTAGCACGGTTTGATCAGTTATTGCAAAGTAAAAGTAAATTCAAACGCTTTTCAGCTAGAAAAAGAGTCTTAATTATGCCTACATGGAGAGAACAATTAAGAGATCTATCAAATGAAAAATTTATGGAAACAACATATTATAAAGAGTATCAAGCATTAATAAATGACTCTAGTTTTCTCAGACTAGCTAAGCAAAAAAAGTTAGAAGTAAATTTCTATTTACATTCTAACTTCCAAAAATTTAGCCCCTTATTTCATTCGAATTTTGTGAATGTTATATTCGAAGGTCAATATACTGTTCAAGAGCTTTTACAAAGACATGGTATATTAATAACTGATTATTCTAGTGTAGGGCTTGACTTTGCACTACTTCGACGCCCAGTTTTATATTATCAAATGGATGCTACCGCAGATGTTGAAATTGCTAACTCACGTGGTTTTTTACCTGGACCGATTTTTAATGAAAAAAACCAACTTCTTAAATATCTAAGGAAAAAGGTACGTTCAAATAAAATCGACGCTTCTTATGAAAGCTTTATCAAGGATAATCTATATAGTTATAGCGACAAGAAAGCTGGAGAAAGAATTTATAATGTAATTAATAGCTTTTTCGATAAAACTAAAACTTAATCTTCATGTTAAGTAAAACCAAACAATAAGAAAAGGCCACCCTACTGGGCAGCCTTTTCTTATTGTTAGTTAATAGCTTTCAAACCTTCTTTTATCTTAGTTGTTGAGATTCCAGTTGTACGAGGTAAATAAACTACTTCACAATGCTCTTTTAAAAAATCAAATTTACCTTCCCAATCATCACCCATTACAAAAACATCAATGTTATGATGTTTAACATCTTCAACCTTCTGCTCCCAATTATCTTCAGAAATAACTTCATCTACATATCGGATCGCTTCTAAAATCATTTTACGATTTTCAAAGCTATGAAAAGAAGTCTTATTCTTGATTGCATTAAACTCATCACTTGATATAGCAACAATCAAGTAATCTCCTAACTCACTAGCTCTTCTTAATAGATTAATATGACCCCAATGTAATAAATCAAAAGTCCCGTATGTTATTACTTTTTTCATTGTTCTCCTCCTATTCACATTAAACACACGCTATATATATAAATTATTTACATTAAATTAACATTATTAAATTATAACATACGTGATTAAGGAATAACAGAAACCCTCAATATTTCCATCAATATCCCAAATTTATATAGATTTTAATGTGATAAATAATCTCGCTAAGACTTTTAGAACCATAATGAGTAAAAATAACAATACATACCATTGAGAAAATGTTATCGAAAATAATAATTCAACCAATACAATCATAAATAATGAAGCATAAAAACCAGGTAAACCCAGCAAAAAGCCAATAACCGTAAAAAAGAAAGACCTTTCACGAATTTTATTAACTGGATCCTGTTCCACCCCTTTATTAACGGTGATTTGATAGGACAATGGTATTAGTAATGAAAGTAAAGAGAATACAATTAATACGTATAAACCAAAACTCTCTAATATGGTCAACTCCAAATATCCAAACCTTACTAATAAAGAGAAAATAAACGAGATGAATACAGGTAGTGTAGCCGCTTGAATTAACATGTCAATAAAAAAGCCTTTTATCGATGTTTGTTTCGTAATTCTTGCAATTTCCCCATCAACGCAATCAAATAAGTAACCTAAATTATAAAATAAAAAGGCTAACATAAATGCATAAGGTGTAGCAATCATCATCATCCAACCAGATGCAATGATCCCAAAGAAACTCATCCAGCTAACAATATTAGGTGTTAACCTTAATTGAATAAATAGAAGAGTGAAATAAATAGACAAACGTCTAAGTACAAACCATGACCACATATCTTCTTTAGCACTAAATTCTTGCGACTGTTTTCGGTATTCAATTACCTTTTTAGTGTCAAATATTGTGGTTGGCAATTTCCCTATTTGCGACTTCATTTTCACACCTCAAATAAATATCATATTAGCTATTTTTATTAAATAGATACTCGACTGTTCTTTTACTTGCTTTCCCATCATCTAAATAACAAAAACGGTTAAAAAACTCATTATATTTCTGAGCAAATTGACCATAGGAGCCAAATTGTATAAATTCATCTATATTTTTTATTAAATCCTCATTTGTTCTAGCGATAGGACCAGGAGCATTTGATTCAAGATCAAAATAAAAACCCCGTAGTTTCTCCCTATATAATTCCAAATCATACGTATAAAATATCATCGGCCTTTTTAAATTTGCATAATCAAAAATCACAGAGGAATAATCAGTTATTAAAAGATCAGAAATGAGATAAAGGTCATTAATATCTACATATTTAGAAAAATCATATATAAAGCCTGGGTGCTCTGTAGTATCAAGTTGTTCAGAAACAAAATAATGTAAACGTAAAATAATCACACAGTCATCTTCAAATCGATTTTTTAAAGCCTCTATATCTAAATTAAGTGAAAATGTATAGCTGCCCGCATGAAATTCATGATCACGCCATGTTGGTGCATACAATATTACTTTTTTATCAGCAGGAATTTGCAGTCTTTTTTTAATGTCTCTCGAAGCATTTTTGTCATTACCATTTACTAAAACATCATTCCTTGGATAACCTACCTCTAATACTTGACGATTAAAATTAAAAGCACGCTTAAAAATCTCAGTTGAAAACTTATTAGCTGAAATAAGGTAATCCCAATGCATAGATTCTTTATGAAAATCGCGAATATATGACTCCCGATCATTACCGGCTAAATGAACCTCTTTCATATCAGCCACTAACTTCTTAAGAGGTGTGCCATGCCATGTCTGAATATAAGTTGTGTGTGTTGGTTTAGGTAACCAAGAAGGCATTCGACTATTCGTTATCCAAAACTCTGCTCTTGCAGCAATTAGAAACCACTTAAAAGAATGCCTTTTTACAACAGGAATACCCTTGGTCGAAAAATCATTTATGAGATTTCCGTTTACACTCCAAACATATTTGTATGGATAGTCATTTTCATTCATGTACTCATATATAGCACGAGGGTTACAGCTATATTGTTTTCCAGAAAAACTCTCAAACAATATAAAACCCTTCTTTACAGGAAACAAAGCTATGACTTTAAATATGACCTGTGATAAAGTGCGTATTATATGACTTTGTTTGATTTTAGCAACAATACTTTTCATTATTAACCTCATTACATTTTATTGTAATAGTCAATCATCTCATTAATTTCACCAATTGCCTGAACTTCTCCACGTTTAAGAACCATGGCTCTTTCACAAATTTTCTTTAATGGGGTTAAACTATGTGAAACGATAATAATTGTTTTTCCTTGTTTCTTTAAATCAATTAACTTTTCATAACACTTTTCTCTAAAATCCTTATCTCCGACAGCTAATACTTCATCAATTAGAATGATATCCGTTTCAATGTGTACAGCGATCGAAAAACCTAGTCTTGCCTTCATTCCGGATGAATAAAATTTAACTGGAGTATCGATAAACTCTTCTAGCTCAGCAAACTTTACAATCTCAGGCAAAAGCTCTTCAATCTTGTCTTTCTTAAGCCCGTATATTGCACAATTTAATTTAATATTCTCGTATCCAGATAAATCACGGCTTAAACCTGCACTTAATTCAATTAATGGCATTAATGTCCCATTCAATTGTATGTTTCCTTGATCGGGAAATACTACCTTAGAAATCACTTTAAAAAGGGTACTTTTTCCGGCACCATTCTTTCCAATAATAGCAAAACCTTCACCTTTTGGAACAGTAAAAGAAACATCGTTTAACGCTTGAAACTTTTCATCTAGCGATTCTCTTCTTAGAATGGACAAAAATCTACCTTTTAATGTTTTGTCATAAGGTTTCTTAAAAACCTTTGATACATTTTTCACTTCTACTGCATTCATTAAATAACTTCCCCCATACGTCTACTTAATTTTTCGAATAGTTTCCAGGAGATAATCAATAATACGACAGCAAAAATAGCCGAATAAGCAACATAAGCAAGTGGCATCATTTCACTACCATAAAAAACATATTTATACATTCCTATAATTGGTGTCATTGGGTTTAACATATATAAGCTCAAATATTCGTCGGGTACCATCCCAATTGGATAAATAATTGGTGATAAATACATCCAGCCACGTAAAAATAAGGAGCTAATAAACTCAATATCTCTGTAATAGACATTCACACTTGAGAGCAATAATGTAATAGCAAACACTAAAATAAATTGAATAACAATAATAACAATTAACCATGGTAAAGCAGCTAATTTAATTCCAACACCTAATGAAAATGACAAAATAGCTACTAAGAATAAGGATATTCCAAGATTAACTAAATTTGTTGTCACAACTGTTAACGGGAACATTTGTCTTGGGAAGTATACTTTCTTAATTAATGATGAATTACTTGTTAAAGCTTTTGCTCCCCTATTAATAGAGTTATTAAAAAACATCCACGGAATCAATCCAGCAAGTAAAAATAAGGCATAGTTATCTATTTCCCATTTTAATATAATTGAAAAGACAACAGAATATATTACCATCAAGCCTAATGGTTCTAGTAAAGACCAGAAAAAACCAAAAATTGTATCTCTATATTTTATTTTCAGCTCCTTTTTGACTAAAAAAGCCAGAAGCTGTCTATATTTAAATAGTTCTAACATTAATCTCAACCTTATCCCTTTATGTTATTTCGAATCATCCAGTACTCTTTTTTAAAGTATGCCAGAAATGATCCGAGACCTCTTGCAAAATGCAAACAAAAAAAAGATACTATCGAAAAGAAAAAGTGTGAACACCCTTTTTCTTTCATTAAGCGAATACTAAAAAAAGCTGCTAAAGCTAAATATGCACCAACACAACCGACTAGCAGATAGACAAAATTAGTATTATAAATCGTTAAGCACACTAAAGATAGTCCTATAATGAAAGCTAGAAGAGGCAATCGTTTGAAAAAACTTAATGCCCCAGGGGTTAGTCTATTAGCAATGACTGACCACATCCCATCGCCAAACGACTTCAAAAACAAGCCCTTTAATGTATCACGCACATAATAAACCGATTGTATATCGGTTGTTAAATAAAATGTATGTCCTTTCTCTTTCATACGCCTATGAAATTCAATATCTTCATTTCTTTTTAAATCTTCGTTAAAATAGCCAACTTCAAGAAAAACTTCTTTTTTATAGGCTCCATATGGAACTGTTTCAGTATATCCATGCCATTCTTTATTTAATGTTCGAAATTTCGAACGTCCAACACCAAAAGGGTGCGAGAACACAAATTGATTAACTTCACCTTGAAATCCTTTTCCCTTTGAAAGAATGATTCCACCAACACATGAAGCTTCAGGTTCTTGTTCAATAGCTTCTTTATAAGAGGAAAGGAAATTTGCTTTTACTTCAGTATGTCCGTCAATCCTTAAAACATAATCTCCATAAGCTTGTTTAATCCCAATATTCCATCCTGGTGGAAGTGTTTGTTGAGGGTTATCAAACATCCTAATCATGTTAGGTGATTTCTGTTGATAATTTTTTATTAACTCACGTGTGTTGTCATTGGATAAACCATCTATTATTATAATTTCATAAGCTCTCTGTGAAAAATCCTGTTCTAATAGAGTATCAAGTAAACGTGCTATATACTTCTCTTCATTTCTCGTGACAAGTAATACCGAAAAAAATACCTGTTTTAATTGCTCACTTCTTATATCCATAAAGCCCCACCATTATAGTAACCTTTTCCTTTATTATCAATACATAAAGCTTAATTAATAGTACCTTATTATATAGGTGATGTAAATAGAGTCGAAGCTTATACATAGTAATACAAAATATCGACAATAATTTTTATAAATACTAATTGTAACTCACACTCTTTTTACTTCATTGTTTTAAAACTCTAAGATACATAGTTCATCCTAAAAATTACCTCCTCCTTTAGACTCATACACCCTTATATATACACTCATTTACGGTTAGGTAATTTATCGCAAATAAGCACTTATCTCTTTAATTTCTATTTAAAATTAACTATAATAAATAATAGAATAATAGGAAAAATTATCTAACTTTTGAATAGGAGTTAAGAATGATGCGGAATAAAAAATGGTTTATCTTAGTTGGATTGGTCCTTGTTATTACCTTAGTTGCGACCATTACTTTTTCTTTCATTAATCCAGAAGAAATTAGTGCGATGGAAGCTGAGGCTAAGCACTCTTACGAACAAGCTGATTACGAAAAAAGTATTGAGCTTTTCTCAAAGATTCTTAAACAAGAACCTGATCATGTGAATGCAAGAATATATTTGGCAAAATCGTATGTAGCCTTAAGTCAATTTGATAACGCTGAGCAGACATTAACAGAAGGTATTGAAAGATTACAAGATGAGTCTGCCTTTTATTTGGAATTATTTGATGTTTATTTAACCCAAAGGAAAATAGAAGAGGCGTATGTTACGCTCCAAACAGGCTTATCACATGCAAATAGTGAGGCACTAGAATATGAATTAAAACAATTTGTCAACCGTATTGATATTGTCGCAGAGCGTACATTCATCCAAGTCGACCATTTACAAAGCTATCAACTTGCCTGGATTGATGAATACGATGAGATTTATCCCCTACAGGCGAGTTGGAAACTAAGTGATGAGGCAATAGCAAAAATTGAAGATGAAGACGACCTTATGATTCATGTATTCGCGACCGATGTTGGAGAGTTTGAACTTTCTGCTCACTTTCAAGATTTAGAAAAAGCCATCACTCTCCAATCTGAAAAACAAGTAGTACAAGAATTGTCGTTAAATCTGGACTTGCTCGAGTTACCAGCTTTAGCAATAGGGGAAACGCTCGAACTAGAAGTTAACGCAAGAGACTTCAATGGTGAAGTAATGGATTTTACGCCGTTATGGTCTACTGTTAACGGTCTTGGTACCTTTTCTGCTCCCAATGAAAGAAGCACTTTGTTCAAGACAGATCATGAAGGATTAGAAACTTTAAGAATTACTGTGCAGGACTATGTATATGAGGAAGAAATCGTTATTGATGGGGAGAATAAAACAGTTCGAACTTCTGTTGAAGGTGAAGGTGAAGTAAAGATTACACCACACTTACCATCCTATGAAGTAGGAACCGAAGTCACAATTGAAGCCATTGCAAAACCTGGATGGACCTTTGTTGGTTGGCAAGGTGACCTGGAAGGCAGTAATCCAGTAGAATTGTTAACAGTCACCGATCACCATAACGTGACCGCTGTATTTACTACTGATGAGGCGGGAATTATTATTAGTAAAATTGGAAATGGTACAGTATATTCTTCCATTCACTTTACTAATATTCAACTAAATGACCTCGTTACCTTAACAGCAACTCCTGATAGTGGTTGGGAATTTGTTCGTTGGACTGGAAACTTCATTGGAGAAGCTTCAGATGAAAGTACTTTACAGTTAAACGTCGACCAAATGTATCATATTACTGCCGAATTTACACAAGTAGGTGCTGAAGAAGAGCCAGATACGGATGAAATAACTGATACACAACCAGAACACTCAACACCAAATAACAACTCTAACGATCAAGATGGTTCTAACACAGGCACAAGTAATGGATCAAACTCATCAGGTAATAATAATAGCGGCGATCAGAATAATCCACCAACTGATACGCGGAAAACCTATACCCTTTCTGTCAATGCAGCAGAAGGTGGTAAAGTATTACGTGGGTCTCCAGGAAACCAGTTTACAGAAGGTACTCAAGTGGCATTAACGGCAGAGGCTAATGACGGGTGGACGTTTGCTGGCTGGAGTGGTGACTCACGCTCAAAAAATGCGACGATTTATCTAACAATGAATCAAAATTTTTCAGTAAAAGCTAATTTTAACAAGGTTGAAACAGAGCCCGAGGAGGAACCTGAACCACCAGCTAAGATAAAATATCAGCTTAAAACTTCACAAGTTGGAGAAGGTACGGTAAGTCCATTACCCGGACAATATGAGGAAGGCTCGACCATTCAAGTGCAGGCACAGCCAGCTTCAGGATGGCGGTTTGTACGATGGCAGGGTGATTTAACAAGTACAAACGCTCAAACGACAATCACAATGAACGGTAATAGGACCATACAAGCTGTTTTTGAAAGAAGCGATCATAGCCATGATCATTCAGATAACAGTGATATGGAGAATGAAGGGTAAATCCACCAGACTCCCTTCGAATTTTTATATTTTATTATAATAGGCGATGAAATTAATTTCATCGTCTATTTTTTATTAACCTTTCCAATATTGACATTTATAGTATAATTAAAAAGTTGAAAAACTCTTTATTTAAAAATATCTAAAAAACCAAGTCATATTTAGCACCATTTATACATGAAATTTTTAAAATACTAATAGCTGTCACAGTTAAGAGTTGTTGCACTGCATATGCATATTAGCATTAACTCTATTTTATATAACTGCACTTTTACTAATTTATACCATTAAGAATATACCTTTTTTAACTGGAAGGAGTTTAAATGTTGAAAAATTTATTATATGCATTATTAGTAATTGGCTGTTTAGCCATCCTTACCCTTAGCCATCTAAGCTATCATGCTAAATTAGAAAAAATCGCCACTCAATCTCAAAACGAAGTTATTAAGCCCTCTTCCGATTATGAAAGAGAGCAAAATGCGAGTACTACTGAAAAAAATGATACTAACAAACATGATTTAGGAGGATTATTAGGGGATATGATCAATGATACAAACGCCCCCTTACAGATTACATTCTTTGGTTCAGAATCTATTTACTCACCTGAGTATGAAGGAAATAACTGGCCAGAAATTTTAATTGCTAAGCTCGTAGAAGAAGTTGATGAAAGTTATATTGATGCGACCATTATTAGTACCGGTGATCGCTCTAACCTTGAAATTACCAATGAAAATTACATGACAGAGGTCATTGATTCAAAGCCTGACTTATTATTGTTTGAACCTTTTATGCGAAGTGACAATGGTATTGTCGCCATTGAAGACAGCTTAGAGTATTTAACCTTATATCTCGAGCAAATCGAAAGTGAACTTCCCGAGATAACCGTTGTACTCATGCCATCTAACCCCATTTATAACCCTCAATTATATTTAACACAAATTACGGAGCTCAAATCCTATGCAGATACAAACCGTTATTTGTATGCTGACCACTGGCAAGCTTGGCCTGATATTCTTTCAGAAGATATACAAAACTATTATGAAGGAAAATATACAAATGAAAACGGACACCAAGTATGGGCTGATTATATGTTTACCTTCTTAACTGAATAACTCAAATAAGCAACCAACCTACATACGATGTAGTGGTTGCTTATTATAATTTCAAAATACATGTATCATCGCTTTAATTCCATAGATTATTACCGCCCACATCGGCAAGCTAAATAGGGTACCCCAAATAAGTCCTGTAAATAGTTGATTTTCCTTCATCACACCAGCCCCCATAGAGACAGTGTTAACAAATGGCGAAAGAATTAAACAATGGCTAAGCAGAGTTTCTTTGTTTTACTATGTTTTTTGCAACTTTCTCCTTCTTTACTTCTTTTCTCCGCCAATAAAAATAGGAGATTGATAAGCCAATAATACCGCCAAATATATCAAGGATTACATCCTGATATATCCCTCGTCGGTCTGGATGGTGAAACTGCCTCCATTCATCAAACGCCGCATATCCTGACACGACTAGTAAGGTCATTATAAATGCTATACTTCTTTTTTTCGATAGAACATGGGCTAGCGAATAAGTCAAAAAACCTAATACGGCAAATACGATAACATGTGCTCCTTTACGAACAAAAAATTCAATAAAACCTTCCGCTCCTCCATATGCTTCGATACTAATAACAGTTCCAGCATAGGTAAATGAAACACTAGCAAAAAGCACTTCAAACCAGGTTAAATTAAAATTACTGAGGAATGGGCGGATGTTTTGAGCTTCATATGGTTGCGAGCTTAAATAATAAATGACAACTCCACATATTAATAGTAGGCACAAAAGTAAAATACTGCTCATTGAAGATATTTTAACTTGTTTCGTTTTCATAATAGTAGAACCTTTCTATTTACTAAACCTTAAAAAAGATTATAAAGGATTCCATGTAAAAAAACACCCACTACCGGGTGTTTTTAATATAACCTCATCTGTGCTTCACACTTATCCATCATTTCCTGCAAGGCATCGGTTTGAAGGAGTGGCGTCCATGGTAGTTCTACTCCTTTTCCTGGTGCACTTGCCTTACCGTGTAATACTTTGTCGTGATCGGCTGCAATATAAATATCCCAGCTCCATCGTTCTGGTGAGCTTATTTCAGACCCGAAATCCTTGCGGTCGATCTCTGCTAAGTAATACTTTCTTAAGATAAAATGCTTTGGCATCATCATCACTTCCTTCTTTAATTGATTTCATCATATATGAGTAAGCTATTTTCTAGTCTATGAGCGGTGACTCAGAACTAGAACAAGCTAATGAATAGTCCGCCTCTATAATTATTATAATAATCTGAAAATTAGTTTTTGTGAAGCTATTTGTTAGATTTTTTCCCTAATATTTTTCTACTTTTGTTCTGAATATGTGACATCTTCCTCGTCATTTAGGAAATTATTAATGCTTGTTGAAGATTCGGTGACAATGTACATCATTTATCTACATTCGCACTGTCATTCCGTCAAAATCCAACATTCCCTCTATCTTATCTGTTCCCTACACTAAATCCTTATAAACATTTTACCCTCATACTTTTTGGCTATAGACAAGTTCGTATAAAATTCTCCAACTTTGCATAAGCTACGATTCGCATTCACACTTTATTTCGTCTATACTTATGAGAGAGATAAGATGTACATACCTCTTCAAAAGATGATGTGACATCTAATTAAAAGGAGGCAATTAACAATGAGTGTTCATATTGGAGCAAAACAAGGCGATATTGCAGAAACAATTTTACTACCAGGTGATCCTTTACGTGCCAAGTATATCGCGGAAACCTACTTAGAAAACCCTGTTTGTTACAATGAAGTTCGAGGGATGCTAGGCTATACAGGAACCTATAAAGGTCAACGAATCTCCGTGCAAGGGACGGGTATGGGCGTACCTTCCATCTCGATTTACGCGACTGAGCTAATGCAAGAATACGGCGTCAAAAATCTGATTCGTGTCGGCACGTGTGGGGCGATCCAAGAAGATGTGAAGGTTCGTGATGTAATTTTAGCGATGAGCGCCTCCACCGATTCACAAATGAACCGTAATACATTCGGTGTTGTTGATTATGCTCCTACGGCTAATTTCGATTTGTTAAAGAAAGCCTATGATGAAGGTGTAGCTAAAGGTTTAAATTTAAAAGTAGGAAATGTCTTCACAGCTGATATTTTTTACAACGAAAATGCTGAACATAAAAAATGGGCTGATCATGGTATTCTGGCAATCGAAATGGAAACCGCTGCCCTTTATACATTAGCAGCTAAATTCAAACGTAATGCTCTTTCAGTGTTAACAGTTAGTGATCATATTTTGACAGGTGAAGAAACAACTTCTGAAGAACGCCAAACCACATTTAATGAAATGATGGAAGTGGCTTTAGAAGCCGTAACCAAATAAACGTCTAGAATGAGATGACGATTCAAACGGAAATTGAATCGTCATCTTTTTGATCGATAATAAGCTGCAAAACATCCTCTAGATCTAATGGTTCACCTGTTTCTGGGTTGGCATAGCGAGGGTATAAAAGGTACGCTCCAGCCAAAAGCTCAAGCAACGATAATGACCTCATCCTTCGCGGAACCGGCTGGCGATCGTCCGTTAAACCCCATCCCGAATAAAAAGGGGCCCCAACCGTCGTAACTTTAATTCCTTTTAGTAATGCTTCAAAGCCAGACAGAGAGGTAATCGTATAAACATGGTCAATCGTCTTACATGCATCATTTAAGCTCAATGGTACTTCTATGACTTTAGCTATGTCTTTTACATCATTAGGGTCGGAATACTTTTCCCGTTTCCCTACTAGCACATCGGGATGTGGTTTATAAATGATTTCCGCATCTTGATTTTCTTGAAAAGCCATTCGTACAAGGTCATTATTGGTAATCGGCTTCGCACAGCCTTTTTGAATAGACTGATCATCCTCTACTTGACCAACGACGAGTACACGTTTTTTCGTTTTTTTACCATAAACGTTATGAATATCTTGAGTCTGGACATGATTGTATTTACTAATCTGATGTTCATTGATGAGTTTTAGACACGCGTTTGCACGTTTAATAATCGTCGGATTCGCTTGAAAGTCATACTCATTTAAGATGACCTCTAAATCACTTGGCCTTCTCGCATCAAAATACATACCGGTTTTATCCAAACACAAGGAAAATGGTGGATTCCGCAAAGAACCTAACCCTACAGAACGAATAAAGCCATCCTCTAAACGGTATAATGGTATTTGATATTTCTCTGCATACGGTTCAAGAGTTGGTGAGGACTGATACCCCCATACAACAAAAACTTTATTTTCGTACTTCGTTAATTTCCGATGTATACGTTTGATATTTATATGATGTGGTAAACACTCGACCTGATACTCAGATAGAAAAAAAGGCATAAAGCTTTGCTTCCACTTTGAATTAATCAACACAAACGCAACTGGTTTCCCTGTTTTTTGCACGGGCTTCAAGAACCAATACAAACGATAAAAGAAATAATAGATAACCTTTAATATAGAGCGAACCGACATTTTAAGCTTTTTTAAAGGATCCCCCATGTTAGCTAGCCCCCAAGCATAAAAAATAATGATAGTTGCATTACTTAATTACTGCCCTTTTCCATACTCGCTGTTCCTCACTCCACACATCGTTTTCCTCAAATAATCGCTCATATAATTCTCGTTCTGCACGCCAATGATGATGCTGAATTTTACGATTAGATGGATCAATAAAATAATGGGCATTTTGGTTTTCTGGTTGATCCGTGAATGAAAAGCCAAATATATGGTCCTTTTTCAATGGTCCGTTCAACTGGTAAAGCCAATATAATATCGCTAATCCAGCACTTGGTGGGGCTTCTAAAATATCCATCAGTTCCTTCATGACCGCATCCGGAATAATCGAGGTAGGAATCCGAGCAGAGACCGAGTCAATAAACAGGTCATAGCCGTAACGGTTAGAATGAAGTAAATTCGTACCACTTACAACGATGTGCTGATAGTGCTCAAGCGGTCTTTTTTTCACATTCGTATAAAAGCCTGACTTCACCCAAATATCGGTTTTTCTACCGTAATCAAGATGGAAAGGATGATGAACGGCATAATTATTAAAGCGAATCACGAGTGCATGCTCATCAATGGCAGCCCCGTTCCTTCGACCAAGTTCACATGGCGAATTCCCTACCACACAAATATCACCTTTAGATTGTAAGACTAACTGCTCAAATGTTTGTTCACCCTCTTTTATTTGCTTGAACAGTTCATAAGCGTCGTTGGAAGCTCCCACTATATGTGGTTTTCGTTCACTTACCATAGCATGTAACCCCAAATATAGATGCTCTTCATTGACCTTTGCATTTAATTCAACAGCTTGCTGATATAATTGAATAGCTTTTGTATAATGTCCTGCATCATTAAAAATCGCTGCATATTTCATTAACTTTTTCGCATTAGGCTCTTCTTTTTTCATGACTCTTTTCACTAAAGCTAATACTTCTTCCGTTGCCCCTTTGATTTTATAAAAATAATCAATCATCGTTGAAAGTGTTGACATAGTCGGATTTAGTTCCAGTGACTGATAGAGAAACATCCCTACACGCTTACTATATTCACCTTTATAGATAAGGAATGTCGCAAATTCTTTTAATAAGGCGGCCTTTTCCTTGGGCTCCCCCACTACTTCTAATGCTTCAACATATAACGCCTCGACTTCTCTTAATTGATTTCTACCTTGTAGCTCTTTGATTTTTAGCAAATAGGACTCAGACTTGGATGAAATCGTTTCTTTTTTGGCTGTTTCCTTTAGCTTCTCCTCCTCACTATCATTCTGAAGGTCTTCCATTTTTGGAGTACTCTCTATAGATTCGAGTGATTCTTCTGGTTTTTCTTGCTGCTGTTGATTGGAATAGTCCTGAGTTTTCAGTCGATCGGCGTGTTCCATCTCGTGCTGATTCGCACGTTCTACTTTTAACTGAGATAGATAATGTATTGTCGCTTCACAATCCGACCTCTTCCCATGCTCATCCATATATTCGGGGTAAAGCATATAAGCACCCGCGAATAGCTGTTCAATCGTTAACGTCCTCGTTCTTCGCTCACACGTTTGCCTGTCATCTGTTAAACCCCATCCCGAATAAAAAGGCATGCCAAAACATGTCACATTAATTCCTCTTATTAAAGCTTCAAAACCAGATAATGATGTAAACGTATAAACGTGATCAATCGTTGTTAGGGCATCTGGTACACTTAATGGCGATGTGATGACTTTTGCAATATGCTCCACTTCTTTAGGATCTGACCTTTTTTCTCGTAACCCTTCTAATACATCAGGATGCGGTTTATAAATAATCTCGGCATTCGGATTTTCTTGGTAAGCGGCCCAAACGAGTTCATTATTTGTCATGTTTTTATCTAAACCAAATTTAATAGAGGCATCATCCTCGACTTGCCCCATGACTAAGATTCTTTTGGCGGTTTTTGGACCATAGATCTTCGTAACATCTACTTTTTCTGCATGGTTATATTTACTAATGCCGTGTGTATGGATTAGCTGAATGTTCTTTTGGGCTTGCGATAGAAGAACTTGGTCAAAATTTGTATTGAGTAAAATATGTTCTAGATCCGAAGGCTGCTGCGGGTTAAAATACAAACCGCGGCTGTCTTTCACGATAGAAAGTGGAAAGCTATGCTTGGCCCCTAAGTCTAAAGAACGGATAAAACCATCTTCTACCCTTATTAAAGGAATTTGTTGTTGCTTGGCATAGTGATGAACTTCCTCACTTTCTTTGTATCCCCAAACGACAAAAAGGTGGCTCGGATTTGATTGAAAATAATACAACAGGCGGTCAATGCTGGCACTTCCAAATACAAAAGCGGTTCGATATTCAGGAAAACACTTGCTAATAAATGCTCGCTTCCATGGATTAAAACCAAACATGAAGGCAATCGGCTTCTCTGTTTGGTACCAGTTTTCTCCAATTTCAATAAACGGTTGCTTTGATGGTTTTTTGGGGGAATGTAGGGATTTTGGTGGACGATGTGATGGATAGGAGTGAGTAGTTTTCCTTACTTTGTTTAGTAGCTTTTTTAGTTGATGCTTCATTCTGTTGGCTCCTTTCTTTTATATGAAAGTTAGTTATGGGCGATAGTTTGTGCCATGAAGTTAGCTCGTCATCCATCTCGCGATCAATGACCTTAGTAGGACAGTGCTCCCTGTTTGTTCAGGCCGACTCCTGATAGTGATCGAGTTGTAAACGTGCCAACAGTTT
Source organism: Alkalihalobacillus pseudalcaliphilus (assembly GCF_028610675.1). Classification (NCBI taxonomy): domain Bacteria; kingdom Bacillati; phylum Bacillota; class Bacilli; order Caryophanales; family Bacillaceae; genus Alkalihalobacillus; species Alkalihalobacillus pseudalcaliphilus. Next base: position 288 of record NZ_JAQQWS010000021.1, on the reverse strand, counting down.
GAACAATCACCTTTATCCACGAAGAATAGGCTTTGTGCAGATACTACATGGTTTAGCTTCCGTATCTGCACATTAACCCCCTCTTTGTGCAGATACTACATGGTTTAGCTTCCGTATCTGCACATTAACCCTCTCTTTGTGCAGATACTACATAGTTTGACTTCCGTATCTGCACATTAACCCTCTCTTTGTGCAGATACTACATGGTTTGGCTTCCGTATCTGCACATTAACCCCCTCTTTGTGCAGATACTACATGGTTTAGCTTCCGTATCTGCACATTAACCCT